>CAMTFK010000054.1 GCA_947071285.1 uncultured Bacteroides sp.
AAGATAATGCAAATCGAATGCATAACTTTCATGCTTGCATGAAAAAGTTATGCTGAGATGCCACTTATCTTCTTTAAAGATAGTGAATATTCACGATTCCCCAAGATGTGTTTCCAGAAACTGTTGTAGGATGCGTGCATGGTTGCGGACAGGTTCTTTGGAAGCATATAGCAAAGTGACCGTTTTATAGGGTTTGATTTTTGCGAGGAAATCCTGTACTGCCTCCGATGTTTCCAGTTCTTTACGGTACATGGCCGAGAAGCCTTCCCAATTTCCCACGGGATTCTCGTGGAACCATTTTCTTAGTTCTGTTGAGGGAGTGATTCCTCTTTCCCAGGCATCATATTTCAGATGTTCCTTCTTCATGCCCCGGGGCCAAAGACGGTCTACCAATACGCGGTAGCCGTCTTCCAGTTCAGGGTCTTCATACACTCGTTTGATTTTAATCTGCGTCATTATTTATCTACATTCTTCCATTCTCCATGAAGTTATGGGAATGTTTTGTATATATGACAGTTATCGGTGGAGGAATGTTCGGACGGTTATGATTAATTGGATTACGCTGGTCTGTTGAATTATAGCTATTTATCTTTATCTTTGCCGCGGTAGCATTTTGCTTAGTACAAACCTCAAAGTTAGAGATATGGAGATAAAGATACGGGAAGCTGAAGTTTCGGATTTCAATAGAATCAATGCCTTGTTTAAAGAGTTTGCCGCATTTGAGAATTTGCCGGAGAGAATGACGAATACGGTAGAACAAATGCTGGAAGAAAAAGAATACTTCAATTGCTTTGTTGCAGAGATGGCTGAAGGTGAAATAGCCGGTTATGTCACTTACTTCTTTTGTTATTATACATGGGTAGGTAAGTCATTGTATATGGACGATTTGTATGTGAGACCGGAGTTCAGAGGAAAAAGTATCGGGTCACAACTGATAAAGAAGATAATAGGGTATGCAAAAGATTCCGGATGCCACAGATTACGCTGGCAAGTGTCGGAATGGAATCAGCCGGCTATTGGTTTCTATAAGAAGTTGGGGGCTGATGTCAGTGGGGTGGAGCAGAATTGTGATTTAGTGCTTTAAAGAAAGAATAAGTAGGGAGATTGTAACCGCTTATATATGAACCGTTTATTCTGGAAGCTTTACGAACGCGTTCATAAAGCTTCCAGAGCGTGTTCGTAAAGCTTCCGGAATACGTTCATAAAGCTGGGTGTATCATTTGTGCTTGTACATATCATCCCATTTATAAATCCTACTCTTTGCTTTCTTCTCTTTTTAGCTTCCGCCTTGCACAATTTTTTCTTGCTTTCTCAGTTATTATATCGATGAAATGTCGTTCCATTCTGAAATATACGATACTGGTGTGCCTCTTCTTCTGTGCGGCAGGAGTGCAGGCGCAGTTTGACGCACGCTTTAGTCAATACTGGGCGGTGCCGGGCTATTATCATCCCGGATGGGCAGGGCAGACGGAGAATAAAATGAATATCTATGGGACGTATGGCATGCAACTGATGGGCTTCACTCGTGCTCCGCGGGTGATGTATTTCGGCGCGGATATGCCTTTTACCCTGTTCAAGAAGCAACAGGGCGCCGGTGTGGGCTTTTTTAATGAAGCTATCGGCCTGTTCCGTAACCAACGCTTCTGGGGACAGTATGCCTATCAGATGAAAATCCGTAAAGGTAAGCTGGGCATCGGCTTGCAGGTAGGTATGCTGAACGTTTCTTTTGACCCTTCCGATATTAATCTTGGTGATGAAACAGAGGATGAGGCTTTCCCCACCACGGCAGAGAGCGGTACGGCTGTGGACATCGGACTGGGAGCTTATTACTCACATCCCAAATTTTATGCAGCCTTTTCCGCCCATCACCTGACGGCTCCCCGTATCTCCCTGGGAGAAAAAAGCCAAATTAAAATACATCCTATCGTTTATTTGACAGGTGGATACAATATTCAGACACGTAATCCGTTAATTTCCATACAGCCCTCGATGCAGTTGCAAAGTGATTTTATTTCTACACGACTGGACGTGACGGGACGGTTGTTCTATACCTACCGCTCTAAAGTGCTTAGCGGAGGACTGACGTATTCACCCGATACCTCGGTGACGTTCAGCTTCGGACTGACCGTGCAGGGCGTGACACTGGGATATGCTTATGAGTGCTTTACCTCGAAAATAGGTGCCGCAAGCGGTAGCCACGACCTGATGATAAGGTATGCATTGGACTTGAATGTATTTAAGAAAAGCCGGAACTTGCATAAGAGTGTACGGATTTTGTAAGAGATATACGAACGATGAAAAAGAATAAAGGAATGAAAGTAATTCATGCATGGTACGGGGCAGCGTTATTGTTGTTCGGTTCGCTGGCTTCGTGCATGGGGACGGTGGGCAACAGTTCCATGCGGGGCGGTGAGGTGATAGGTGCAAGTGCTGTGGCATGGAATGAACCTGCGCCTTACGGTATGGTGCTGGTGAAACGCGGTTCGGTGAAGATGGGACCTGACAAGCAGGACAGCTTGTGGGGAACAATCGTTCCTTCACGGGAGATTTCGGTAGAGTCTTTCTGGATGGACGATACGGAAGTGACCGTTGCCGAATATAAACAGTTTGTCAACTGGGTGCGCGACTCCCTAATCCGCGAGCGTCTGGCGGACCCTGCTTATGGTGGTAATGAATTATTCAAGATAGAGGAAGACCGGGAAGGAAATCCGATAAAGCCTTATCTGAACTGGGCGAAGCCTATCCCCTGGAAGCGGGCTACGGAAGATGAGCAGATGGCCATAGAAAGCGTATACAAGCGGCATCCGATTGACGGTACGCTGATGCTGGATGGTGCCCAGTTGAATTATTATTATGAAATTTATGATTATGCTGAGGCCGCCAAGCGCCGCAACCGTCTGAATCCTGCCGAACGGGTGAAGAATACCGATATAGAAGTGAACCCGGAAGAGGTTGTGATGATAACGAAGGATACGGCATACATTAATGATGAAGGGCGGATTGTGAACCGTACCATTACCCGTCCGCTATCCAGTGAATGGGATTTCCTGAATAGTTATATTGTGAATATCTATCCCGATACGACTTGTTGGGTGAATGACTTCCCGAACGCGAATAATGAGCAGTATATGCGTCTGTATTTCAACCACCCCAGTTACAATGAACATCCGGTGGTGGGCGTCAGTTGGGAACAGGCGAATGCATTCTGTGCTTGGCGCACGAACTATCTGCTTGCAGGTCTGCGAGGGCAGGCAAAGTATATCCAGCGTTACCGTCTGCCGACTGAGGCGGAATGGGAGTTTGCCGCACGAGGCCGGGAAGACAATAAATATCCCTGGAAGGACAGTGAAGAAACGAAGGATGACCGGGGATGTTACAACGCAAATTACAAACCCGGCAAGGGAAATTATACCAAGGACGGTAACTTGATTTCAACCCGTGTGGGAGCTTATGCTCCGAACTCGAACGGGCTGCATGACATGGCGGGCAATGTGGCCGAGTGGACCTCAACGGCTTATACCGAGTCGGGAGTGTTGCAGGCAAGTGATATTAATCCGGATATTCAGTATAATGCTGCGCCGGATGATCCGTATGCAATGAAGAGGAAAGTGGTTCGTGGTGGTTCGTGGAAGGATGTGAATGCATTTATCCGTTCGGATGCCCGGACGGCAGAGTATCAGAACGAGCAACGTTCGTATATCGGTTTCCGTTGCGTGCGTACGCAAGTGGGATATAATAGGAAGGGGAAATGATAAGAAGCTAAAATGGTAAAGATGATGGAAAAAGATACTGTAAATGGGAAAAGGGGCTTGGGACAAAGGTTGCAGGACTTTATGGCGAGCTACCGTGGCAAGGTCATTATGAATTATGCCTATAGCTGGGGTGCTGCCATTGTTATTGCAGGCACATTGTTTAAACTGACGCACTTGCCCGGTGCCAATCTGATGTTATGGATTGGGATGGGAACGGAAGTGCTGGTATTTTTCATTTCTGCATTTGACTTGCCGAACAAGCAGGCGGGAAGTACTGCGGGAGGAGTCATTGTTGTAGGTGACGGGGCGCAAGCCAATCAGCCTGTAGTGTCTGCTCCGAATCAACCTGTATCGGTGACTGTAGGGGCGAATAATTATTCGTCCGGAAGCACAACTCCTGCCTTTACCTCTGAGATGGAAGAAACCACTCAGGCTTATATCGCCCAACTGAAAGAAATGACAGAGATGTTATCTCACTTCACCGCCCAGGCAGAGTCCCTTTCGCATGACGCCGAACAGATGGGTGCCCTGAACCGTAACCTTGCAGGTATCAATGCCATTTACGAAATGCAACTTCGCAGTGCCAGTACCCAGATAAATACAATAGACCAGGTGCACGAGCAAATCCGCAAGATGGCCCGTCAGATAGAGGAACTGAATGCCGTCTATGCCCGTATGCTGCAAGCCGTACAAGTGAAGTGAAAAAGTGATAGGGTGTTAGAGTGCTTCGTTCCCTAACTCCCTCCTCATCACAATTAATAGTTTATAATTAATAGTTTATAATTTAATAATGACTACCAATCCGGACTCCCCGCGTCAGAAGATGATAAACCTGATGTATATCGTCTTGATGGCACTGCTGGCACTAAACGTTTCGTCGGATGTGCTGAACGGCTTTTCATTGGTGGATGAAAGTCTTTCGCGTACAACGGCAAACTCAACTGTGCAAAATCAGTCACTCTATGACGGGCTTGCCGGTGCAAACGAGCGTAACCCCGAAAAGGTGGGACCGTGGTTTGAAAAAGCGGTGCATGTGAAGAATACGTCCGACTCGCTCTATGCCTATGTCAATGAACTGAAACTACGCATCGTACGGGAAGCGGATGGAAAGAATGGTGACGTTGCCAATATATCCAATAAAGAAGACCTGGAAGCTGCTTCTTTTGTGATGCTTGCGCCCGGAAGGGGACAGGGCAAGGAACTGTACAACCGTATCAATCAATACCGGGAAGAGATTCTGGCTTTTGTTACCGACCCTGTGCAGCAGAAGATTATCCGTGATAACCTGAATACCGAAGTGCCGCGCAAAGCATCGGCAGCAGGGAAGAACTGGCAAGAATATATATTTGAAAATACCCCGGTAGCTGCAGCTATCACTCTATTGACAAAGCTGCAAAGCGATGTGCGCTATGCCGAAGGTGAAGTCCTCCATTTGCTGACACAGAATACCGACGTGCAGGATGTACGTGTGAATCAGCTTCAGGCTTATGTGATTCCTACTTCGCAGAATGTGGTGCGTGGTGGTACATACAGTGCCCGTGTCATCCTGGCTGCTGTAGACTCTACGCAACGCCCTTCCATTTATATAGCCGGTGAAAAGCAGCCGGATAATGCAGAAGGCTGGTTTGAAACCGTTTGCAACCGCACGGGAGAGTTTTCTTTGAACGGCTATCTGGAACTCATGCAAAGAAACGGTGAAGTTCTCCGCAGAGACTTCTCGCAGAAATATACAGTGGTAGAACCTACCGCAACCGTATCTGCCACCATGATGAATGTGCTTTACGCCGGATATGATAACCCGATCAGTATTTCAGTCCCGGGAGTTCCTGCCGGACAAGTGCAGGCTAGCATTGTGAGTGGAAACGGTACGTTGACCCGTGTCGGAAACGGCTATATAGCACACCCTGCCACTATCGGTAAAGATGTAGTGATTCGTGTAACAGCGTCTGTTGGTGGACGTACGCAATCAATGGGAGATTATACCTATCGTGTACGCCAATTACCAGACCCGTCACCATTTATTGAATATACGGAAGACGGAACGCCGAAACGCTATCGTGGTGGGCGTGGACTGTCTAAGGCAATTTTGATGAATACTCCGGGTATTGTAGCTGCCATAGACGATGGCCTGTTGAATATTAATTTCCGCGTGTTAGGTTTTGAAACGGTTTTCTTTGATAATATGGGGAATGCTGTGCCGGAAGTGTCTTCGGGAGCTGCTTTTTCTACACGTCAGAAAGATATGTTCCGTCGTCTGTCCCGAGGCAAGCGTTTTTATATATCCCGTGTACGTGCGGTTGGGCCGGATGGGGTGGAACGTTTGTTGCCTACCACCTTGGAAGTGATTGTGAATTAGAAATCGATAATAATAAGATATACGACTATGAAACTTTCCGTGAAACTCATAATAGCTGTTACCCTGTGTGCATTGAATGTCTCTGCGGGGTGGACACAAAGGCAATATCCCGGTTCGGTGGGCTTGCCGGATGATGTGGTGTGGATGCGTGAAATCTACCGTACGCTGGATTTGACTAAGGATACCAATGGTGCACTGTACTATCCGGTGGAGCCGCAAGGAAGTAAGATGAACCTTTTCACTACCATGTTCCGCCTGCTGGCACAGAAAAAAATACCGGCTTACGAATATCAGTTGGATGGGACGGAACGTTTTCAGAAAGATGCTGAAGTAACTTTCCGCGAGGTGCTGGACCGCTTCCAGATCTACTATGAAATGAAGAAAGTGGCAAACCGCCGAGACAGTGTTTTGTCTGTCAACAACAGTGATATACCTTCGGCGGATGTGTTGAGCTATTTTATAAAGGAAGTATGGTACTTTGACCAGCGTACTTCTACTTATGGTTCAGTAATAACAGCCGTCTGCCCGGTGCTGCATCGTTCGGAAGATTTTAGTTCGGAGAAGATGACATTCCCTATGTTCTGGGTGAATTATCAAGACTTGGTTCCTTATCTGACACAGTCGAAAATATCTGTAAGCAACTATAATAATGCGGCAAACAGTACTTGGGACGATTTCTTTACGGCACGTTTGTACAAAGGAGATATCTACAAAACGACCAATCTGCAAAATCGGACTTTGTCGCAATATTGTCCTACGGATAGTGCCATGGTGAAAGAGCAGAAACGAATAGAAAAGGAACTGGCAGATTTTGAGAATACACTTTATGGCAAGGATTTGATAGAAGAAACGGACTCGCTTTCTGCGACTTCCGGGGTGAAGGTTGCAAAGTCTAATTCTAAGAAGAAAGGGCGTGACAATGCTGTTACAACGAAAAGTAAATCTTCTTCCTCAGTAAAGTCAAAATCCTCTTCAGGTAAGTCACAATCGGTCTCCAAGCGGGAAGCAGCGGCTCCTAAAGCATCAGTGCGCCGGCAACGCCGTTGAACAAATTTGAAACTTCTTTGTTCTTTTTGAGAATAAATCCATATATTTGTCCCGATAATTTAAACAAAAAGAATTATGAAACAGATTTTTAGTGTTTTCATTATAGCTGTATGCTGTATGTTTATGGCTATGCCTGCTAAGGCGCAACTCATTAAGTGGGGTGTAAAAGGTGGTGTGAACTTAACAAAGATAGACTGGGATGGAGGCATTGATAAAAATAAAGAGAACTCCGCCGGTTTCTTTATTGGTCCTATGGCTGAGATAACAATTCCTATTGTAGGTCTGGGTATTGATGGCGCTTTGTTATTTTCACAAAGAGGTAAGGGTGACGTAAAACAAACCGGAGCGGAGGTTCCCATCAATTTGAAATATACGATTGGCTTAGGTAGTATGCTGGGAATTTATTTTGCTGCCGGACCTGATTTCTTCTTTGATTTTAAGAAGAAAGATGAAATTGACCGGAAAAAGACTCAGGTAGGACTTAATCTGGGAGCTGGTGTGAAGCTTGTTAAACATTTGCAGATAGGGATTAACTATCAGTTCCCGATGGGCGACAGTTTTACATGGAAGGGTGCAGGCAAGGCTATTGGTGCAAAAAATAAAACCTGGCAGGTTTCCGCTGCTTATCTTTTCTAAGAAAAATAATAGTTATAATATAACGGGGATGGATTCTTTAATAGAATTCATCCCCGTTTTGTTTTGAATCAGTTACGAGCTACGGGCTACAAGCTACAAGTGTCTTTCGGAACATAGCGCAGCCACTTGTAGCTTGTAGCCTGTAGCTCGTAACTTTATTCCTTTCTTTCCAGTTTTGAACTCAACAAACGAGCACAAAGCATCGAATCTGATTCTCGGTCAGGATGCTATCCGGACATCTTTCATTGCCTAATCAGATTTTCTTCATTGCCTACTTTTTATTCGTTCCACTATAGTGGTCCGCAAGGGTAACTATAGTGTTCCTTGCGGATAACTATAGTGTAACACAAGGATAACTATAGTGGAACGAAAAAAGAATGCCTAACAAAACAGGTCTTAACAGGCAAGCGGCGGAATAAGAAAAGCCTGTAGGCATCATCTTCTGCATGTGAAGTTAATAGAGATGATTTATTTCATTTCAGGATTGAATACTTCTTTGTATCTTTGCCGCCGTGATGAAAAAGTTTGCGGATGTCATATTGCCTTTGCCTCTGCCCCGCTGTTTTACCTATTCTTTGCCCGAAGAATGGGCGGATGAGGTGCAGATAGGTTGCCGGGTTGTAGTCCCGTTTGGACGAAAGAAATACTATACGGCAATAGTGCGTAATGTGCATTATTTCAAGCCGGAAGAGTATGAGGTAAAAGATGTTTCGACCTTGCTGGATGCCCGTCCGATACTGCTGCCGGAACAATTCAAGTTCTGGGAATGGCTGGCCGACTATTACCTTTGTGCGCAGGGAGATGTCTATAAAGCTGCCCTGCCGTCCGGTTTGAAGTTGGAGAGCGAAACAATGGTGGAGTATAATCCTGACTTTGAATCGGAAGTCCGCCTGCCGGAAAAGGAACAGAAAGTGCTGGATTTACTTTCTGCGGAACCGGAACAATGCGTCACGAAGCTGGAAAAGGACAGTGGCATTAAGAATATACTTTCCGTTATCAAATCGCTGCTTGATAAGGAGGCTATCTTTGTAAAAGAGGAGCTTCGCCGAACCTATAAGCCTAAAACTGAAACTCGTATAAGATTGGCGGAAGAAGTGCGGAATGTGAAGAGATTGCAAGAACTCTTTGATGAACTGGCGCGTGCTCCGAAGCAACTGGATTTGCTGATGAAGTACATCGAACTATCCGGAATCCTGGGAGGCGACGGGCTGAAAAGCTTTCCTAAGGAAGTCACCAAGAAAGAACTTTTGTTGCGGGCGGACGCTTCGCCGGCAGTATTCAATGGCTTGGTGGACAAACATATCTTTGAAGTTTATCAACAGGAAGTGGGACGGCTGAATGCCATTATCCGGGATACCCTTCCGCTCAATCCCTTGAATGAACATCAACAACTCGCACACGATGGGATTGTACAAAGTTTCCAGTCAAAAAATGTCTGTTTGCTGCATGGAGTGACTTCCAGTGGAAAAACAGAAATCTATATTCATCTGATAGAAGAAACTATCCGGCAAGGAAAACAGGTGTTGTATCTGTTGCCGGAGATAGCCCTTACCACCCAGATTACCGAACGCCTGCAACGGGTGTTTGGCGATCGTCTGGGCATCTATCATTCCAAGTTCCCTGATGCCGAGCGTGTAGAAATCTGGCAGAAGCAACTGACGGATAAGGGATATGACATTATTTTGGGAGTTCGTTCTTCCGTTTTCCTGCCTTTCCGTAATCTTGGTTTGGTAATTGTGGATGAGGAGCACGAGAACACCTATAAACAACAAGATCCGGCTCCCCGCTACCATGCCCGGAATGCAGCGATAGTTCTGGCAGCGATGTATGGTGCCAAAACCCTGTTGGGGACAGCCACTCCCTCCATTGAGACGTGGCACAATGCTTCTTCCGGTAAATATGGTCTGGTGGAACTGAAAGAACGGTATAAAGAGATACAATTGCCCGAAATCATTCCGGTGGATATACAGGAGTTGCATCGGAAGAAACGCATGAATGGCCCGTTTTCTCCGCTTTTACTCCAATATATCCGTGAGACTCTGGAACAGAAGGAACAGGTTATTCTGTTTCAGAATCGGCGCGGCTTTGCTCCGATGATTGAATGTCGTACGTGCGGTTGGGTGCCAAAGTGCAAGAATTGCGATGTGAGCCTGACATTCCATAAAGGATTAAACCAATTGACGTGCCATTATTGCGGCTATACCTATCAACTGCCCCGCACGTGCCCCGCTTGCGAGGGAACAGACTTGCGTAATCGTGGATTTGGAACGGAGAAGATAGAAGATGACATCAAGGCTTTATTCCCTGAAGCCTCTGTAGCCCGCATGGATTTGGATACCACCCGTACCCGTTCGGCTTACGAGCGTATCATTGCGGATTTTGAACAGGGAAAGACAGATATCCTGATAGGTACACAGATGGTTTCTAAAGGACTGGACTTTGACCATGTCAGTGTGGTAGGTATCCTGAATGCGGATACCATGTTGAATTATCCGGATTTCCGTTCTTATGAACGTGCTTTCCAGTTGATGGCGCAGGTGTCGGGACGTGCCGGGCGGAAAAACAAACGCGGACGGGTTATCTTGCAGACAAAGAGCATAGACCATCCCATTATATCACAGGTCATCCACAATGATTTTGAACAGATGGTAGCCGGACAACTTGCTGAACGGCAGTTGTTCCATTATCCTCCTTATTACCGTTTGGTCTATGTCTATCTGAAAAACCGTAACGAGCAATTGCTCGACCTGATGGCTTACACCATGTCGAGCAAATTGCGTGCTGTTTTCGGTAATCGCGTGTTGGGACCGGACAAACCGCCGGTTGCCCGCATACAGACGTTGTTTATACGTAAGATTGTTGTAAAGATAGAGTATAATGCGCCTATGGCCCGTGCCCGTGAATTGCTGGTGCAGGTTCAGAAGGAGATGGTGGCGGAAGACCGCTTTAAATCTTTGATAGTCTATTATGATGTAGACCCGATGTAATCAATCTTTCGTTCCTTGCAGAATTCCGGAATCGGTATCCATATTCTGTATTGTTTTATTCGCACTTTTATACTGTCGCCCGAAATTCAGGTTGAAGTTGACCTTTACCACAAAGGTGTTCGACATATTCGTACTATGTATATCCGATTTTACCGGATTCAGTGCAGACCAGTTCTCATTCTCCGAACGGTAGGTCTTCATGAAAGGGTTGTGTACTCCTGCCATGACGGACCATGCCGGTTGCTTATAACCTATCATAAGTGTATGCATCAGTTCTCCTTTCATTAATTGCTCGCCATACACATACCTGTTGGGCGGGGTAATGGTCATAAAGCTCAGGAGCCAGTTCTTGTACGAAGCATCCAGGTTGATACGCAATTCTTTTAAAGTGTAGGTGTGCAGATAATTGTTTCCCGTACTTATATATCGGCTGATCCCCGGCGTGACGGAAAGACTGATATACTCTTTCCAGGGTTTTATCTTGAAAGTGACTTCTGCTGCCAGATGCTGGAATGATTTCTGATTCTCATACGTATGAATAAACGTTCCTCCTTCATAAAGCACTGATTCCATAATAGGGTTTTTCTCATACGAGTAGCTGACTAGGGCATCGATACTACAAATGCCTGCATTGAATACTGCATTAAAATCCTGAATAGTGCTGCGGAATGATTTTAAAGCCGGATTGCCTCTTCGAATCTGCAAATTGTCAATACTCTGCTCCACATCATTCAGATGGGCTATGGAAGGAGCGTTGTTTTTCAGATTGATGTGGTAGCGGAAATGCAGATTATCTATAGGGTCATAGGATACTAAGAAAGAAGGTTGGAGGCCATATCTTTCGCTCCGGTTATCTTTCTGACTATAGTAGAAACGGTTGAATGCCACATTTGCCATATATCCCCAATTCTGTATCTTGCCTTTATATTCGGCATAAGCATAACTTTCGGCTTGTTTCAGGATGACGTCCATTACATCGTTTCCCAGATATTGATTGTTTGTGTACGACTGTATATGTCTGATACCTCCCGTCAGTGTTCCTTTACCTATCTTCTTTTCATAAATACCTTCGGCGATTAGCGAATATTTCTTTCCGGTTATGTCGGAATACAATTCCGTTTTGGTTAAATCTTCCTGTTTTTCCTGATAAATACGTGTGCTACTGCTCTTAATATAAGTCCCGACAAGATTGAATATAAGGCGTTGATTATTTTTCAGATCTTGCTGATAGTACAGGTCAAGAGCCGGTAAATGGTTCTGCTCCTTGGTGTGGTCGTAGATGGATAGCGGGATGTCGGAATCAGAAGTATAAAGTTTACTCTTCCGGTCTTCATATCCGGCAGGGTTGTCCTGTAAGGTATATCTGAATTGTGCGTTAAAAAGATATTTTCCTTTTTCATGCAGGCTGTAGTTGAGATTGGAAGTCAGTAGTTTTTTGTTGAACAGGGTAGGCTCTCCGGTTTCCTGGCGATGCAGCTCTTTATCCGGAAAGATGAATTGTTCGTCATATTCACGTGTCCAGTCTCCTTTCCGCTGTATGTACCGGATGTTGGCTGAAATTTCAGACTTACCATAGTTGTATCTTCCGGATAACATATCGTCAATAGAAGTGCGGTCGCTGCTGAGGTTGTGGAAAGCTCCTCCGCGTATGCTGCCTCCTGTTTTTGGGGTTTTGGTGATATAATCAATGACTGCGGAGGCATTTCCGTAACGTACCCCGGGCGTATCGTGGTATTCTACGCGAAGAATATCTTCCGGATTGAGGGCGGAGACTTCAGTATAAGTAACTTGTACTCCGTTGATTCGTAATTGTACTTCTCCATTGCCCGGGGTGGTTATTTCGCCGGACATAAGATCGACAGTGATGCGGGGAAGTTGCAACCTGCTCAACAGGTCTATGCCACTGGAGGACATTTTCAGTTGCTTTTGGGTGGGAAGAATAATTTTCCGGTCGCCTTTTTCTATGACAGACCGTGCTTTTATAGTCACTTCATCCAGAGAAATAGCCATAACTCCGGTAGAATCTTTGGCAATAAATTGCGCATGAGAGGGGCAGGCCATACACAGCAGTATGGTCATAAATGACACTATTGTTTTCATAAATGTTTGTTAGGGGTGGTTGCTACCCGTTGTCGGGCAGACAGAAGTTAGAAAAAGTGAGTTAATAGTTCAGCAAGTCGCTGTACAATCCTTTCAATCGCTTGCGAAGGTGGATGACGGCATAATGTTTCCGTGATAATAGTGTATTGACCGGAATCCCGGTAGCATTGGAAACCTCTTTGGCAGAGAGGCCTTCCAGTTCCATGAGTTCAAACGCTTCCCGTTGTTCGGGAGGTAATTCGACAAGGGCTGTTTCCAGCTCTTGCCAAACGAGTGAACGCATGTATTCCGTTTCGGGAGTAGGCGCGGCATCGCTGAATAACACTTCTGAAAAATCGTTCAGGATATTATCATAAGCAAGAGTGGGAAGTTCTTCTTCCTGCATCTTTTTGCTTTTGTTGATAATCGTATTCCGTGCTACGCGATACAACCATGCCGTCACTTGCTCAATCGGATTGAAAGTACTTTCGATAGTCTTTACTAATTGATAAAACACATCCTGCAGAATATCTTCGGCGTCTTCTTTATTGGAAACCCGCTTTCGGATAAATGCTTTCAGGCGGGGTTGATGTTCCGCAATCAGTTCTTCCAGACTGTTATCTTTTTCAGTCAGCTTATTCATTCTTTCTGGGAGTTTCACTACTGTTATCTCTATCAAAGTTATTCTCGTCGAAGAACCGGTCACCTCCGAAAGGACCGCCGAATCCGAATTTCTTCCTTCTGTTTATGAAGTCTTTACGTTCTTCCGGTGTCATCTTTTCCCATTTGGCACGGAACGGATTTCCTTCTCTGCCGCCGGGCATTCCTCTTCTGCCCGGAAATCCTCTTCTGCCGGGGAAACCTCCGAAGAGAATGCGTGCAAGTGCAAACAGTGCCAGTGCCTGCCAGAAATTGATGGCCGCCAATCCTAAAACTCCGGGCACTACAAAGTTCCATAATAACATGACTATTGCGCCAAATGCTGCAATGGCTAATACTCCAAACAAAGGTATGATAAAAAATCTTTTTTTCATGATGTTCTGATTTTATTGATTTATGTACTTTTTGAAAACGTTCTCTGTTAATGCAGACAATCGGGAAGAAGAAATATTTTAAGAGAATGCAAAAAACTTCTATCTTTACGCTCCAAAATATAAAAATGCATTTATGAAACCTCGTAAAATACTGTTTGTTTGCCTCGGAAATATTTGCCGTTCTTCTTCTGCGGAAGGTGTGATGAAGCATTTGCTGGAAGAAGCCGGACTGGAAAGTGAGTTTGTGATTGACTCTGCCGGTATTCTGTCCTATCATCAGGGAGAATTACCCGATAGCCGGATGCGTGCGCATGCTATTCGCAGAGGATATGACTTGATACATCGTTCACGTCCTGTGCGGACGGAAGATTTCTATAACTTCGATTTAATCATCGGAATGGACGACCGTAATATGGAGGATTTGAAGGAACGTGCCCCTTCTCTTGAGGCATTGCAGAAGATACACCGCATGACGGAATATTGCACTCGCTTTACACATGCCGACCATGTGCCCGATCCGTATTACGGAGGAGCCGAAGGTTTTGAGTATGTGCTCGATCTGCTCGAAGATGCTTGTGCGGGGCTGTTGGAACGATTGCGGTGAGGACGAACTTGAGTTGGATTAATGGTTTACGTATGTGTCTTGATAAAACCGTTTGTTATCGTTCAGACTGCATGTTGCATCAACCCCTGCGCTTTGCAATACCTCGGCAATATCACTTAATGTCCGCCGGGATACCCTGCCTATATAATAAAGCCTATAGTGATAATCCTTATCCAATATCTCCATTACATGTGTGAATGCCTGTTCGCGCGCAAAGTCAAAGTTCACTTTGAGTATATTCTCATAAGGATACTTAATCTCCCGCCCTACACTGTATATGCTGAGGCTCTCATTATCCACTTTCAGATAGCAGAAACGTGTCATCAACATATGTATGAAGTAGATACCCAATCCGAATGAAAGTACTCCGAGAAGATATCCCCACCATGTATCAATTATAACAGCCTGATATCCCAATACCATGAACGTGATGAAAAGCACGAAGAAATAGAACATATACAGAGACGGGCGTTGATAAGTCGTTGTAGGGATTTCTGTAGCTGTCCGTTCACGGGGAATAGAATTATCAAAAGGTATCTCCCGTGCCATCAGATATCGGATAATAGACGACGGATGCTGGAACGGGTGGACGTAAAACGCCCTTTTAACGCCCTGTTTCAGGTGAAGTGTCAATATGCCCGCGCCATATTTGTCTTTCACTTTCAGATTATTTTTGCGCGGCACTTCGTGAAAGCGCTTCATGAAACTGAAACTCTGGATGTCGTGTGGCCGGATACCTTTGCGCTGCAATAAGCTTTCGGCACGTTTCTGGTCTTGGGCAGGTGTTTTCATGGTTTTTATTTTTTAAGTTCGGGATAACTGATACGGGTATGATAAATCGTTTTCAGCTTTTCTTTGAAAACCGATTTTACGATAGCAATGTCCTTGAACGTGATAGGACACTCTTTGAAGTAGCCTTCTTCTACTTGCGAATCTATAATCTTTTCCACCAGGCTGTTGATGCTCTCTTCTGTATATTCGGGCAGACTGCGGGAAGCGGCTTCCACGGCATCCGCCATCATCAGAATAGCTGTTTCGCGAGTGAACGGATTCGGACCGGGGTAAGTGAATAATTCTTCGTTCGGTTCCTCATCAGGGTGTTCGTTCTTCCAGGAAATATAGAAGTATTTCGTTTTGCCCCTGCCGTGGTGGGTACTGATAAAGTCCTTTATCACTTTAGGCAGATTATTCTTTTCCGCCAGTTTCAGTCCGTCCGTCACGTGGCTGATAATGACCTGTGCACTTTGTTCATAGCTAAGGTTCTTGTGCGGATTGACACCTCCCGACTGGTTCTCGGTAAAGAATACAGGGTTTTCCATCTTGCCGATGTCATGATACAAAGCCCCCGTACGCACTAACTGACTTTTAGCTCCGATGCGATTAGCTGCTTCTGCTGCAAGATTGGCTACTTGCATGGAATGTTGGAAAGTACCCGGAACAGTTTCGGACAAGCGGCGAAGCAGTGGACTGTTGATATTGGAAAGCTCTACCAGAGTAACATTGGAAGTAAATCCGAAAGTCTTTTCCAGCAGGAACAGCAGCGGATAGGCAAACAGCAGAAGCACGCCATTGACTGTGAAGTAGGTATACATACTGCCATTCAGTTTCGACAGGTCATTCTCCGTAATCAGTTCAAAAGAGAAATAAACAGCAGCATAAGTGAGTATTACCAGCACTGCTGTCCGGAATAATTGTGAACGTTGTGATAATTCGCGCAGACTGAAAATAGCAACCAGCCCGGCTGACAATTGTAACAGTATGAACTCATGCGGAAAGCGCAGACAGACGGAACATATAAGTATGGTGACCACGTGCGTGAGGAATGCCGTACGTGAGTCGAGGAATACGCGGATGATAATAGGCAACATGGCGTACGGGATGATGTAGACATTGTAGATGTTATTTGCCACCATGAGGGCCGTCACTACACAATAGAACATGATAATGGTGAAAAGCAGGGATAAACTGCCTTTACGCTCGTAATAATCTTTGCGGAACAAGTCGAGATAGAGCATAAAACATAGGATGAAAACGCTGACAAACAATATTTGTCCGGTCAGTATCAGGCGTTTCTGCCCGATGGACTCGCTACGTTGGATAGATTCTTTGCGTAAGCTTTCGAGGATATTATAAGTCTCCTGTGTGACAATCTCTCCCCGGTCAATGATTTTTTGTCCGCTTACTACGATACCGTTTGCCCAGGCATAGTTATCGAGAGTTTCTTTCTTGGCCGTTTCTGTACGTTGCTCGTCATAAGTCAGATTCGGATATAGGTATTCGTTGAGGGAGCACTGTCGCAGAATATAAGGGGAATAGTGCGCGGTATCAGCCGTGAGCAGATATGAATAGGCATCTTTCACGGAAAACAATTGCTCCGTAATTCGTTGGTTAGCAAGCTTATCATCAATCACCATTATGGCGGTAGTGCTGTCCTTTTGTAATTTATTGAGTTCTTCGGTCGAGACTATTCCCGCCTTGTAGATTTCCGACAACCTCTTTTCCAGATAGCGCATATAATCCGAAGAAGGTACTATGTCGCGCAGATGGCTCTGATAATCTGCCTTCAGCTTACTGAGCACTGTCTTCTCTATGTTTTTATCTAATTGATAATAAGGCTGAAAAGCGGCAAGAATGCTATCCTGCTCACGTTTTACGACGGCATCATCCTTATAAATAGGAAACTCGAATGTAGCCATGAGTTGCCCGTACTTCCACGGCTTGTCTACGTCGAACTGATAATTGAACTTACCGTCGCGTGGCAGGAAGTATACAATAACGGCTACTGTACCAATAAAAATGAGTATTTTGTATAGCAAATCTCTATAAGAAAAGCTCTTTTTAGTCTTGTATCTATTCATATCAGTTGAATTTTTTGCGAAAAGTACAAAAAAAAACATTAGTGTGGAAAAAAAGGTTTAATTTTGCCACCTAATTATATCATAAGTGATGCAAAATATGACAGAAAGAAGAGTCAGAGTTCGTTTTGCCCCAAGTCCTACGGGGGCTTTGCACATTGGTGGTGTGCGTACAGCATTATACAATTATCTTTTTGCGCGCCAACATGGAGGCGATATGATTTTCCGTATTGAAGATACTGATAGTAACCGTTTTGTACCGGGTGCGGAAGAATATATACTGGAATCGTTCAAGTGGCTGGGTATCCCTTTCGATGAGGGAGTCAGCTTCGGTGGAGAACATGGGCCGTATCGTCAGTCCGAACGTCGCGAAATATACAAGAAGTATGTGAAGGTGTTGCTTGATGCCGGTAAAGCTTATATCGCTTTTGATACTCCGGAAGAGCTGGACGCCAAGCGTGCCGGGATTGCAAATTTCCAGTATGATGCTTCTACCCGTATGCAGATGCGCAATTCACTGACACTGTCAAAAGAAGAAGTGGATGCACTGATTGCCGAAGGCAAGCAATATGTGGTTCGTTTCAAGATAGAACCCAACGAAGACGTACATGTCAACGACCTTATCCGTGGTGAAGTAATCATTAATTCTTCCATTCTTGACGATAAGGTACTTTATAAATCAGCCGATGAATTGCCTACTTATCACCTGGCAAACATCGTAGATGACCATTTGATGGAAGTCTCTCATGTGATTCGTGGTGAAGAATGGTTGCCTTCGGCACCGTTGCACGTATTATTGTATCGTGCTTTCGGCTGGGAAGATACGATGCCGGCGTTCGCTCATTTGCCTTTGTTGCTGAAACCGGAAGGAAACGGCAAACTGAGCAAACGCGATGGTGACCGCCTTGGTTTCCCCGTGTTCCCGTTGGAATGGCATGATCCCAAAACCGGTGAGATTTCTTCCGGATACCGTGAAGCCGGCTATCTGCCCGAAGCGGTTATTAATTTTCTGGCTTTGCTGGGATGGAATCCGGGTAACGACCAGGAAATCATGTCAATGGACGAACTGATAAAACTGTTCGACCTGAGCCATTGCAGCAAATCCGGTGCTAAATTTGATTTCAAGAAAGGTATTTGGTTCAACCATGAATATATCCTGTTGAAACCGGATGAAGAAATAGCGGAACTTTTTGTTCCGATTCTGAAAGAGCACGGTGTGGAAGCTCCATTTGAGAAAGTGGTAGCAGTAGTAGGTATGATGAAGAATCGCGTAAGTTTTGTACGCGAACTTTGGGAAGCCTGTAGTTTCTTCTTCGTTGCTCCGACAGAGTATGATGAAAAAACAGTGAAGAAACGCTGGAAGGAAGATTCGGCTCAGTGTATGACCGAATTGATGGATGTTTTGGCAGGTATCGAAGACTTCGGCATTGAAAACCAGGAAAAAATTGTGATGGACTGGATTGCTGAAAAAGAATACCATACCGGAAATATAATGAACGCCTTCCGTTTGACTCTGGTAGGCGAGGGGAAAGGTCCGCATATGTTCGACATCTCTTGGGTGCTGGGCAAGGAAGAGACATTGGCGCGCATGAAACGTGCAATTGAGGTACTGAAATAAATTGAATATTGGAAATTAAAAAATGAGAAATAATGCCCGGCATGTTTCATTCATTTTTTAATTTTCAATTCTTAATTCTTAATTTAATAAGTATGCTTTACGACCTTGCGATAGGTATCTATGATCTGTTTGTGCATCTGGCGGCTCCGTTCAGCCGTAAACCCCGCAAAATGATGAAGGGGCACTGGGTGGTATATGAGCTTCTCAGGCAACAATTGGAGAAAGATGTGCGTTATATCTGGTTTCATGCCGCTTCTTTAGGTGAATTTGAGCAAGGACGTCCTTTGATTGAGAAGATTCGTGCCAAATATCCTGATTACGGCATATTGCTGACGTTCTTTTCTCCTTCGGGATACGAAGTGCGTAAGAATTATCGTGGGGCGGATGTGGTATGTTACCTGCCGTTCGATAAGCCCCGGAATGTGAAGAAGTTCCTGGATATAGCAAATCCTTGTATGGCATTCTTCATCAAATATGAGTTTTGGAAGAATTATCTGGACGAATTGCACAAGCGTCGTATCCCGGTTTATAGTGTGTCGTCCATATTCCGTCGTGGACAGGTCTTCTTCAAGTGGTATGGCGGTACTTATCGTCACGTGTTGCGTAACTTCGATCATTTGTTCGTGCAAAATGAACGCTCCAAACGCTATTTGGGTAAGATTGGCATCAACCGTGTGACAGTGGTAGGTGATACGCGTTTCGACCGTGTGCTTCAGATACGGGAAGAGGCGAAGGACCTCCCTTTGGTGAAACTCTTCAAAAATAATACGATGACTTTCGTTGCGGGTAGTTCCTGGCAGCCGGATGAAGACCTGTTTATTGAATACTTTAATAATCATCCGGAAGTGAAACTGATAATCGCTCCGCACGTGATAGATGAGAACCACCTGGTAGAGATAATCCGGAAGTTGAAACGGTCATACGTGCGTTATACCCGTGCGGATGAGAAGAATGTACAGAAAGCCGATTGTTTGATTATCGACTGTTTCGGTCTACTCTCTTCAATCTACCGCTATGGTGAGATTGCCTATATTGGCGGTGGTTTCGGAGTAGGTATCCACAATACATTGGAAGCAGCGGTTTATGGCATTCCGGTTATATTTGGTCCTAAATACCAGAAGTTTATGGAAGCCACGCAGTTAATAGAGGCTAAAGGTGCTTTCTCTATCAAGAATTATGAGGAACTGAAAGAATTGCTCGACCGCATGCTGACGGATGAAGTCTTCCTGCGGGAAACCGGGACAAATGCCGGATATTACGTCACCAGCAATGCCGGTGCTACCGACAAGGTTCTGAGTATGATTAATTTCTAAAAAATACTGTTCTGTCATTCTGAACGCAGTGAAGAATCTCTTCTCCTCTTTATATTGGAGAGCAGATTCTTCACTGCGTTCAGAATGACAGAACATTTTATTTATACCAATCCGAATACATCAGGTAATTGTGTGCTATCTTCTGGTTTAGTTCCTTTGCCTGTGCCGGATCCACCTTTTTGATAAACTTGGCGGGCACGCCGCCCCAGATGCTTCCCGGCTCAATAATCGTGTTGCTTAAAACCAGGGAACCCGCCGCCACAATGGCACCTTCGCCTACTACTGCATGGTCGAGAATCGTAGAACCCATCCCTACCAATGCGTAGTCTTTAATGGTAGCTCCGTGAATGGTTACATTATGTCCCACGGAAACGTGATCGCCTATTTCAATCGTTGATTTTTCGTATAATGTGTGCAGCACGCTTCCATCCTGTATGTTCACTCCATTACCGATACGGATGGAGTTTACATCTCCACGTAATACTGTGCTGAACCAAATGCTGCAATCGCGGCCCATTTTCACATCTCCGATGATGGCTGCATTGTCAGCCAAAAAACAGTTTTCTCCAAACTCAGGGGTGAAGCCCCTTACTGATTTTATTAATGCCATTTCTATATAAAATTATTAGTTATTAGTTATTTGTTATTGGCTGTTAATTGATTCAGGAATAACTAATAACTCTATTATAAACTACTTGTTTTTTCTTTCAACCATGCCTGTTCTTCTTTGTTCAGGCTTGGCGATAATTTCTCATATACAGTCTGATGGTATTCATTGAACCATTCGATTTCTTCTTTGGTCAATAACTCCTTAATGATGCCTTTTTTGCAAATAGGGCAAAGGGTAACCGTCTCGAATTTCAGGTAATTACCGAACATGCCTTCACCCGCAGGAACCACTAAAACAAGGTTCTCTGTACGAACCCCGTGACTCCCTGCTTTATATACTCCCGGTTCATTAGAAGTCAGCATACCCAATTGCAGCGCCACCGGATTCTCATTCATGCGGATGCTTTGCGGACCTTCGTGCACATTCAGGAAATGACCGACACCATGCCCTGTACCATGAAGAAAATTCATGCCCCGTTGCCATATCGGCATGCGAGCCAGCACATCCAATTGTGCCCCGCGTGTACCGACGGGGAATATCGCCATCGCCAGTGCAATGTGTCCTTTCAGTATCAATGTATAATCTGTTTTCTCTTCTTCAGTCAGTTCCCCCAACGCGATAGTACGTGTAATGTCGGTCGTCCCATCCAGATATTGTGCACCGGAATCTAACAGCAGAAAACCTTTTGGCTTTAGCGGAATATCCGTTTCAGGTGTAGCCTCATAATGCACAATAGCACCGTGCTCTTTGTATCCGGCTATTGTGTCGAAACTTTCTCCCATATATAAATCTTGTTCGGCGCGGAAGCTGTGCAGTTTTTTATCCACGCTGATTTCGGTCTCTTTACCCGATGGAACAGTTTCTTCCAGCCATTTCAGAAATTTCACCAATGCCACTCCATCCCGTTGCATGGCGGCATGTATTCCGATGATTTCCTGCTCGTTGCGGATAGCTTTCAATAATGTAACCGGAGAAACACCGTGAATAATCCGGCAATCAGGATTGACAGCCGAATACATGGCATAGTTTGTTTTTGCCGGGTTGACAAGCAGATTTTCAACCTTAATCCGGTTGAGATACATTTCTACTTCTTCATAAGAGTGCAGACTTACGCCGGTTGCTTTCAAGTATTCGGCAACTTCGGGAGTGATTTTCTGTGGTTGGATAAAATAATGTATATCCTGTTCTTCAATCAACAGGTAACTGACGATTACCGGATTGCAATGTACGTCATTGCCACGCAGATTAAGCGTCCATGCAATCTCATCCAGAGCGGACAAAAACAGCGCCTTGGCATTGCACTTTTTCAATTCTTCCCGAATGATAGAAATCTTTTCCACGCTACTTTTTCCGGAATATTTAGTTTCGTGAATGAAAGCGGGAGCCTCCGGCATGGGCGGACGCTCTGTCCACAACTTCTCCATTGGGTCCGGAATGTTTTTTATTTCTATCTGGCATTTCTGCAATTCGGTTTGCATCCTTTCCACTTCTTCTGCCGAGAACATTTTTCCGTCAATGCCGACTGTATCACCCGGACTTAACTGTGTGCATAAGAATGTGGAAATACTTGGTGTCTCAGGGAGCATTTCCTTGTAAAGCCCTATTTCCGTGCCCTCCAATTGCTGGGCGGCTTGCAGAAAATAGCGGGAATCAGTCCACAACCCTGCCTTGTCTGTGGTGATAACGACGGTTCCTGCCGAACCGGTAAAACCGGAAATCCATTCCCGGGATTTCCAATGGGGAGCAACATATTCACTCAGATGTGGGTCCGTACTCGGAATAATGAAGGCTTGTATACCTTCTCGGCTGAACAATGCCCGTAAGGCTTGAATCCGTTTGCTTATTGTTTGGCTCATATTCTATATATAATAAGGTGTAACATTAATCCTTCAAAGATACTCACTTTCTTTGAATATTTTTGTGAGTCGCTATACTTTATCCGCAGGCATGTTAGAAACTAATCCCGGAGATTAGTTTCTTGCAGCCTTGCGATTAGTTCTTAGTACATTTCCGATTGCTTTGTCTTTTTCCTTTGGCGGAAGAAGTTTGAGATAGGATAATCTTTTCTCTTTTTGCAGTTTTTTTTGCAGAAAGTTTTGTGAATAAAGAAACTATGTGTAATTTTGCCGCTCAATTTAATCGTGAGATTTTTAAACCATTAACATTTTAATAAAAAGAAAATGATTGTAGTACCTGTAAAAGAAGGCGAAAACATTGAAAAAGCGCTGAAGAAGTTTAAAAGAAAATTTGAGAAAACTGGTATCGTTAAAGAATTAAGAAGCAGACAGCAGTTTGACAAACCATCTGTTGTTAACAGACTTAAGAGAGAACGTGCAGTTTACGTACAGCAACTTCAGCAAGTAGAAGATTAATAATTCGTAATTTCCTTTGAATTATTGAATTCTTTTCATACATTCGTTGCATGATTTTAGATATGTAGCGATATGTTGTTGACAGACTCTTTTCTTGACTATCTTTTGTATGAACGGAACTATTCCGAAGGTACAGTTAAGTATTATCGGACAGATATTCTTGAATTGCAAAAGTTTGGCGAGGAACAATTGGGGGCTTTAACTCCTTCGGATGTAGATGCGGAACTTGTTCGTGATTGGATTGCTTCTCTGATGGACAAAGGATGTGCTTCTACTACAATAAATCGAAAGCTGAGTTCGATCCGTACATATTATAAATTTCTCTTGCGCAGAGGCGAGATTCAAACTGATCCCTTGCAAAAGGTGTCAGGGCCTAAAAAGAATAAGTCGATTCCTTCGTTTCTGAGAGAGAAAGAAATGGATAGGTTGCTGGACGATATGGATTTCGGTGAGGGATTCGAGGGGTGTCGTGACCATATGATTCTTGAAATGTTTTATGCCACTGGCATGCGACTTTCGGAATTAATAGGGTTGGATGATAAAGATGTAGATTTTTCAGCTTCCCTTATTAAGGTGACGGGAAAGCGGAATAAGCAGCGTTTGATTCCTTTCGACAAAGAATTAGAGCAATCGATGAGGGAGTATGTTGACGTGCGAAATGAAGCTGTCACGGTTCAAACGGATGCTTTTTTTGTCCGGGAGAATGGGAAACGGCTTTATCGTAGTATCGTGACGTCTATTGTGAAACGAAACCTTTCGAAGGTAGTAACGATGAAAAAAAGAAGTCCCCACGTGTTGAGGCATACCTTTGCGACGGCCATGTTGAATCATGGCGCAGATTTAGGGTCGATAAAGGAACTCCTCGGGCACGAAAGTTTGGCGACTACGGAAATTTATACGCATACTACTTTTGAAGAACTTAAAAAAGTGTATAATCAGGCTCATCCTCGGGCCTAAAAGTAAGGAGGTAAGTATGGAAGTAAAGATTCAATCAATTCACTTTGATGCGTCAGAGCAATTGCAGGCTTTTATTCAGAAGAAAGTTGTGAAATTGGAGAAGTATTACGATGATATAAAGAAAGTAGAGGTGTCATTAAAGGTAGTTAAGCCAGAAACCGCAGAGAATAAAGAAGCAGGTATAAAAGTAATGATTCCTAATGGGGAGTTTTATGCAAGCAAAATCTGCAATACGTTTGAAGAGTCGGTCGATTTGAGTGTCGAAGCCTTGGAAAAACAGCTGGTAAAACACAAGGAAAAACAACGGAGCAAATAAATTTTCGCTAAAATTTTGCGGAAAAGAAATAAATGCCTAAATTTGCAGCCGTTTCGCTCACGATAGAACGTAACGGTTGCATTTTTTGAGTAATTGCCTCTTTAGCTCAGCTGGCCAGAGCACGTGATTTGTAATCTCGGGGTCGTTGGTTCGAATCCGACAAGAGGCTCAAAGGAGAATGAAAGATTAAGGATTAAAAATGAAATCAAGAGATGCGCTCTTTTTCATTCTTTCATTATTGATTTTTAATTTGTGAAACATTGGGCAAATACCAGAGTGGCCAAATGGGGCAGACTGTAAATCTGCTGTCTTTCG
>CAMTFK010000055.1 GCA_947071285.1 uncultured Bacteroides sp.
GGTAGTAGGTTATGGAGTGCAAAAGAAAAGTGATTTGACCGGTTCGGTAATGCAGGTAAAAACCAAAGATATTACTTCGGTGACAGCAAATAATCCTATACAAGCTTTACAAGGTCGAGTAACCGGAGTTTCGGTTGTAACCAATAGTCGTCCGGGTAAATCTCCTACATTACGGATTCGCGGTAATGGTTCTATTAGTGCAGGAAATGATCCGTTATATGTGGTTGATGGTTTTCCTTTAATGAATGGTTCATTGAATGAAATCAATGCTAATGATATTGCCTCTATGGAGGTCTTGAAAGATGCTTCGGCTACAGCGATTTATGGTTCACGTGGTTCGAATGGTGTGATTATGATCACCACCAAAACAGGTGGCAAGGATTCCAAGACTCTTTCGATTAATGCCAACTATGGTTTTCAGATGCCTGGACGTTTGATTGATACGATGTCGCATGAGCAATTTGTTGATTATATCAATTCTGCTTTTATGAACTCTAAAGGTATTACTGTTTATAATGAAGAAAATCCAGCTCCCAATATTCATACAGACTGGCAGAGAGAATCTATAAATAGTTGTAAACCTGTACAAGACTATAGTTTGTCATTGGATGGTACTTCTGGTGATACGCAGTATATGTTGTCCGGAGGTATTTATTTGCAAGATGGGTTGTTGCCAAGCTCTGAATTTGATAAATATACATTTCGTACGAATGTGCAACACAAGTTTAATAATTTTCTGAAACTCGGCACCCACATGCAATATTCTTATACGGAGTCAAATATGGCCGATTTAGAAGGAGCGGCTGCATTGAATGGTATTTGGCGTGACGGTTGGCCTACATTACCCGTCTATCGCGAAGATGGAAGTTTTGCTGTGCCTAAAGATAATCCGGCAATATCTACACTTTTTGGAGATGGTGCTTATTGGAATCCGGTAGCGAACTATAGAGAAGTGACGAATAAGTCGAGTGTCAGCCGCCTTTTGGGAGATGTTTATGCAGAATTTCAGTTGGCTAAAGGGTTGACATTTAAAACCAATTTTGGTCTTGATATTGCGAATAAGCGCGATTATAACTATACAACATCAAAGATAACTACTTCAACGGGATATGGAAAAGGTGGAAACGGGTATACAAAGATGATGAGTCGTATTACTGAAAATATACTTTCGTATGCTAATACATGGGGAGACCATCGTTTTACTGCTACTGGCGTTTATTCGTGGCAGAATTATATGTATGAAGATTTATCCATCTCTGGTAATGGGTTTATAAATGACGAAACAGGTGCGTGGGATATGGGGCAAGCCAGCCGGGAAACGGTAGACTATGGTAGTGACAAATATGAAAATTCATTGATTTCATGGACCGGTCGTCTTACTTATGCTTATAAAGACCGCTATTTATTGACAGCGACAGCTCGTTATGACGGTTCTTCCCGTTTCGGTATGAATAATAAATGGGGCTTTTTCCCATCAATAGGTCTGGCATGGCGAGTTAGTGAGGAACGTTTTTTATCAGGAAACAAAATTATAACCAGTCTGAAATTGCGTGGAAGTTTCGGAGTTACAGGTAATCAAGAAATAGGTAACTATAAATCCTTGGCACAGTTGAAGATGGATAATTATATCTATAATGATGGAGAATTGCAGGGATTTTATGAGACAATCGGTAATCCGGATTTGAAGTGGGAGCGTGCCAATCAGTTTGATTTAGGTTTGGACCTGTCTCTATTGAACCGTATTCATATAACTGCGGATTATTATAACAGAATAACTTCAGATCTGCTATATAATGTTCCAATACCTTCTACTTCAGGATTTTCGACTATGCTGAGTAATATAGGTTCGGTATTGAACAAAGGGTGGGAACTTTCTATAACTGGCAATGTCGTTGATATGAACGATTTTAAAGTGGATGCAACTATCAATTTAAGTCGTAACAAGAATAAGATTAAAGAGCTTTATAATAATGTACAATCTATTACTCAAAAAGCAGGATTAGGTTTAAGTACTTATTTGAAAGTGGGAGAATCCCTAAATTCTCGTTACGCGCTCCTTGCAGACGGTATTATACGTACAGAAGAACAACTTGCTGCTTATAGGAAAATTGAGGGAACTGCTAAATTGGGTGATGAAATGTATAAGGATTTAGATGGGGATAATCAAATAACTGTTAAAGATCAAGTAAATATTGGAACCACAGATCCGAAACTCATTTATGGAGTAGGTTTGAATGTACAATATAAGAAAGTGGGATTGAGTATCTTGGGTAATGGTGCTCATGACTTCGTTGGTGGAACTTCTTATTTGCAAATCTCCGAAAACCAATTGAATGCCAGTACTATTGGAGTTCCCTCAAGATATGCATACGAACAGATGTGGAGTCCTTCCAATCCTAATGGTTCATATCCGGCGGCAGGTGCTTCAAACTCTCATGAAAGTGATCGTATAAACTCAGGATGGTACTATTTTGTACTTAAAAGTATTGCTCTGAATTATGATTTTGGTAAGAATCCATTTAAAACAATCAAGGGTATCAAAGGGCTAAGCGCTTCCTTGAATTTACAGAACTTTGTGACTTTTTCTAATCAGAGAGGCTACAATCCGGAGAATGGAGATACAGCTTATCCTTGGATAAAGACCGTAAGTATCAGTGTTAATGCTAAATTTTAATATAAGTGAAGAATATTATGAGAACATTGAAATATAATTTGAGTAATTCAAGAAACTGTTTCGGGCAATTGAGAATAGTTGCTCTGCTTTTTACTTTTCTGTCATTTTGGGGCTGTACAGACTTGTCTGAATCTACCTATACTTTTATTAATCCTGAAGATTATTATAAGACAGAAGCAGATCTGGAAAATGGCTTAAATTCGGTTTATGCAGATTTTCGTACTTTCACGACTAATTATAAGACACTGGTGGCTTTAGAGTTACTGACCGAACATGCTATGCCTGCGCATTCATCCAAAGATGGCGTAAAAAACTTTAATTGCTGGCAGGGGGTTAATCAGTCTACTACTTACAATATACAGATATGGGATAGTGGATATGAATTGATTAATCGTTGTAATGTTGTACTTGGGCGTGGTGATAAAGTGGACATGGACGAAAAGAAACGTAATCAGATTTATGGGCAGGCTCGTTTTTTCCGTGCATATACCATGTTTGTATTACTTCGTCTTTACGGCGGATTGGCTATTCCGGAATCTTATACATCTGGTTTGAATGGATTGGAAATTCCCCGTAAAACAGCAAGTGAAACCTATGATTACATTGTTGAAGACTTAAAGTACTGCATTAATAATCTTCCTACTCGTTCACAATGGGGAAATGGGGCATTATATAAGGCAAGCAAAGGAGCAGCACAGGCTTTATTGGGTGATGTATACCTGACAAGAGGCTGTATGGATAACTATAATACAACTTATTTTCAAGAGGCAAAAAAATATTTGGGAGATGTGATATCATCCGGCGAGTATGAGTTGCTGCCAGATTATAAATCAATGTGGTACTGGTTTGTAGAAGAAGCCGCCAAGAACACCAAAGAATCGCTTTTGGAAATCCAGTTTGGAGCTACTCAAGTGAGTGCTTTGCACTGCTATTTTGGAATAAATACAAAAGATGAAAGTTTGGGAGCAAACATGTATGCTCGTGCTGGAATAGCACACAAAAGTTACTTCTCTTTTCAGGATGAAGATGTACGCAAACAGTGCTTCTTAACGGAGTTCACAATAACAGGTACAACTACCCGTCGTTATTTTGAAGCTGAATATAAAGGATTTTCAGGAAAGGGTGATGGGAAATGGACTTCTACATCACCGGGGTGTGTGAAGTTCTATGACCGGACAAAATCGGCTTATGACACTGGAGGCTCTAAGGCGAATTATATTGCTATGAGGTATTCTGATGTCTTATTAAATTATGCAGAAGTGGAAAATTACTTGAACGGACCTACCACAGATGCTTATTCAAAACTGGAAGCTGTACACAATCGGTCTAACTCAAAACCAATAGTTGCCGGACTATCAAAAGAAGCTTTCGATGATGCTATTTTTCAAGAACGTGTTTGGGAATTTATAGGTGAAGGACATTTATATTATGATGAGTTACGTACAGACCGCTTGGGAAAAAACGTTTATGAATACAAGATGTATATGTACGAAAATGGATATTACAATTGCCAAAAGCTACAGTTTGTACCTCAAAGAACATTCTTATGGAAGATTCCCCAGACCTCTTTGGATTCTAATCCGGCTTTGGTACAAAACCCGGAAAATGTTTCTGATCCGAGATATCCACTTAATTGATATATAAGTAAAAAGATTGTTTTAAATGGAAAATATACTTTTATTTTGTACTATCTTGACAGGTCTCCTCTTTGCTCCAAACAAGCAGGAGGAACCTCTGTCAGGAGTTATTGAAAGAGGGCTGAATGTCTCGAGACAGCAGACTCTTCTTTTAGCTAAAGAAATGGAAGCTAAAGAAAATAGACTTCCTAAAACTTATGAAAATGGTGTGTTACAAACAGCTAACTATAAATCCTGGATTTCGGGCTTCTTTCCCGGAGTGTTGTGGTATTTATATGAAGATACTCCTACTGAAGAGCTTAAGAAATATGCAGAGCTATATACATTACGTGTTATGCCTGCCAAAGACATGACTTCTACTCATGATTTAGGTTTTATGCTTTATTGTAGTTTTGGTAATGGTTATAGATTGACCGGGAATAAATCTTATATGGATGTTATGAAAGTTGGAGCCGAATCCTTGGCTTCACGCTATAATGATAAGGTAGGAGCTATTAAATCATGGAATTCGAACAAGAAATGGCAATTTCCTGTAATTATTGACAATATGATGAATCTGGAATTTCTATCTTTTATGGCGCTAAATACAGGCAATAACCGCTTTAAGGAAATCGCAGATAAGCATGCAAAAACAACTCTTAGCAATCACTTTCGTTCTGATAATAGTTGCTATCATGTGGTATCATACGATACTATAACCGGTATTCCTCATGCTAAACAGACCCATCAAGGATATGCGGATAATTCATCATGGGCTAGGGGGCAAGCATGGGCTTTATATGGATACACGATGATGTATCGGGAAACAAATAATAAAGTGTATCTGGAACAAGCTCGGAAAGTTGCTTTGTTTATTAAGAATCATCCTAATCTGCCCGAAGATAAAGTGCCTTACTGGGATTTTGATGCTCCTGATATACCCAAAGCTTATCGGGATGCTTCGGCTGCTGCCATAATGGCTTCTGCTTTTTTAGAGTTGAGTTCTCTGGATAAAAGTGAAGATAGAATCGAATGGTTGAAACTTGGAGAACAACAAATTCGGTCACTTTCTTCTCCGTTATATCTGGCAGAACCGAATACTAACGGGGGATTCATCTTGAAACATAGTGTGGGAAATTTTAATAAGAAATCAGAAGTTGATGTACCTCTTACGTATGCCGATTATTATTATGTCGAGGCCTTGTTACGTTTAAAAAGAATGCAGAGTGAAAAATAAAATACTATTGCTGAGTTTGTTTGTCTTATTTGGAACGAACTTATTATATGCCCAACATCCAGGTGCGGACGATAGAAAGTATTGGGTTGAAACAATGACTCGGATTGCTTATCCTGTATTGCATAACCTCAGTGAAGGAACTTTAAAGAAGAATATGCCTTTCGAATCGCTCTCAGATGATTCTTTGCGTAAAGAGGTTTCTTACTTGGAAGCTGTAGGAAGAATTCTTTGTGGCATAGCACCTTGGCTGGAACTTGGCGTAGACGAAACGGAAGAAGGTAAGTTGAGGGGCGAGTATATACAAATGGCATTAAAAGGGCTTAGGAATGCTGTTGATCCGAAATCACCAGATTATTTAATGTTTGATGCTCGTCATCATCAGCCTTTGGTAGATGCGGCATTTCTTGTCCAAGGAATACTAAGAGCACCTAAACAACTTTGGACAAACTTGGATAAAGAAACCCAAACATGTTTAATAACAGAGTTGAAAAAGAGTAGAGCAATTAGACCTAAAGAAAGTAATTGGTTGCTTTTTGCTTCTATGGTCGAGGCTGCTTTGTTGGAATTTACAGGTGAATGTGATACACAAAGATTACATTATGGAATACATCGTTTTTGGGTTGATGGTTGGTATAAAGGTGATGCTTGGTACGGTGATGGACAGGAGTTTCATTTGGACTTTTATAACAGTATAGTTATTCATCCAATGTTAACTGATGTATTGTCTGTGATGAAAAAACATGGAATAGAGAAAGAAGAGGTCCTTAACAAGCAGATAACTCGTCAGCAGAGAATGGCCGAACAATTGGAACGGATCATCTCACCAGAAGCTACTTATCCGGTTCTTGGTCGTTCTATAGTTTATCGTATGGGGATATTTCATGCCCTCTCTCAGATAGCTCTATTCGAAAAACTTCCTAAAAAATTATCAGGTGCTCAGGTGCGTTCCGCACTAACAGCAGTGATGAAAAGACAGTTTGATGGTTTAAAAAACTTCGATAAGAATGGATGGCTCACTATCGGTCTTGTTGGGAGTCAGATTGAAATGTCTGAAACATACATTAATACGGGTAGCGTATATATGTGTATGGCTGTTTTTTTACCATTGGGTCTTCCGGCTAACCATCCATTGTGGACAGAACCATATATGGAATGGACAAATCTTAAAGCCTGGAAAGGAATAGATGTTGGCACTGATAAAGCTTTAAGAAATGGATAATTTTGAATCTGTGGTAATGAATATATTAACCAAATAAAGAAGTAAGTTTATGTCATTAACAAGTATCATTTGTGGTATAGCATTGTTGACAATAGGTGAGGTTGGACCGAAAAATATGCCTAACGCCATAGAACCTGTTGAAGCACCGTTCGTTATGCCTGCATTTCAGCGACCTGTTTTCCCTGAACGTACCGTACAGGTAAGTATGGAACGGGAAGGAATGTCCACTAAAAATATCCAAGAAGCTATTGACAAGACAAGTTGCCAGGGCGGAGGTACAGTAGTGATTCCTGCCGGCATATGGCAGACGGGGCGTATTACTTTGAAGAGCAATGTGAACCTGCATCTCTCGGAGGGAACAGAACTGCATTTCAGCGGTCACATAACAGACTATCTCCCGGCTGTCTTCACACGTGATGAGGGTGTGGAGGTATATTCTTTGGGAGCTTGTTTCTATGCCAACGGGCAGGAGAACATCGCATTGACCGGAAAGGGAAAAGTAATCGGTCCGTCTACAGATTGCGAAATATACAAATGCAACGAGGGAATGTCTAGCGAAGAGGCAATGAAAAAGCCGCTTGCCGGGCGCATTTACAATGGGAAAGAGGGTAAAGGTGTTTTTCTACCTAAGACGTTTGCTCCCATCCTTTGTAAAAACGTGTTCCTAGAAGGTGTCACATTCGAACAAGGTCTGTATTGGAATATCGTACCGCAATATTGCGAGCATGTTGTCATCCGCGGTGTTACGGTGAACAGCTTCGGGCACGGACGTACCGATGGCATTGATATTGATTCGAGCAGTGATGTGCTGATAGAATATTGCTCGCTTGATTGTCAGGATGATTGCTACACTATGAAGTCGGGTCGGGGCGAAGACGGATTGAAGGTGAATCGCCTCACCCGTAATGTCGTTATACGTAAAAGTATAGCACTGCGGGGTGCGGGCGGCATTGTGTGCGGCACCGAGATTGCCGGTGGGGTGAGAAACGTATATATGTGCGATTGCGTTTTCGAAGGAACCGACCAGGCTTTTCGTTTCAAGACCCGTCGCCCGCGAGGAGGATTTGTCGAAAATGTCTATGTGGAACGAGTGCTGGCCAATGTGAAAAGACAGGCTTTATATTGCGACATGCTCGGCTCTGCCCGTTGGGTGGGCGAGTTGGCACAGCGCTATCCAGCCCGTGCGCTAACGCCGCTTACGCCGTGGTTTGCCAATATTTCCATTCACGATGTGGAGATAACCGGATGCAGCACATTGGTGGATGTGTCGGGACTTCCGGAAATACCTGTGAAAAACTTCTTTTTCGGCAATGTCAAGGCACGCTGTAACCAGATAGGTAGGGTGCGCGATGCCACGAAATTCTCCATGAAGGATGTAAGGGTAGAAAGTAACGACACCGTGATGTGCATTGACAATTGCGATTACGCCTCTTTTTTCGGCTTCAGCAATGTAACTACAGACAGTCCGGTGAAGATAGAAAAGGCGGGAGGGGAATGCCGCTATCTGAATGTGCAGACTTATCCGCTCGCTCCAGTAAACTATCAATCCATCCGCCCTGGCGAGGTGTGGCTTGATACTGAAGGTAAACCTATTCAGGCACATGGATTTCAGGTGACTTTCCGTGACGGTAAATACTATTGGTATGGAGAAGACAAGACCCATACACTGTTTGGAACTAACCGTATGTTTGGTGGCGTGCGTTGTTACTCATCCACCGACTTTTATAACTGGAAGGACGAAGGAAGGATAATCGAACCAGATACCGAACCACATTCGCCTTTGCATCATTGCCAGAAATTGGAACGACCGCATATTCTTTATTGTGCTAAAACCGGCAAATATGTATGCTGGCTGAAATCGCAAAGTAATGATGGCTATTTTACCATTCTTGAAGCTGAACGTTTTATGGGACCGTATCATTTTGTCCGCAACTTGAAGCCTAACGGTTTTGCTGTGGGGGATTTTGATATGTATGCTGATCCCGAAACAGGAAAAGGTTATGTTTGGTTTGAGCGTCCGCATTGGGAACAGATATGTGCTGAACTTTCTGATGACTATACTAATGTAAATGGCCGGTACTCAGAACATTTTGTAGGGAAGGTTCCACCGTTTACGCGTGAGGCGGCAGCACATTTTGTAATGAATGGCAGGCATTATATTTATACCTCAGGGACAACAAGTTATACTCCCAATCCTTCGGAGGTGGCAGTGTTCGATGACTATCATGGTAAATACACTGTGTTGGGCGATCCGCACATTGGCGACGAGTATGCACATTCTTTCTGTTCGCAGATTACAAGTGTGATAAAGATTCCAGGAAAGAATCTTTATGTAGTTATGGCTGATCGCTGGCAGCCGCATACTAATAAAACAGACATACCGAAGAAAGACTGGCAGTCGTTTTTGAACCGATACAAGGACCACCGTCCTTATCCCAAGGATTTTGAAACACCGAAAGTGGCTGATAGATTTTATACGCTCGTTAATCCTAATCAAGATGTATATAAGGCTACATATGTATTTCTGCCAGTAGTAGTGAAAGATGGCGTACCGATGATAGAGTGGAAGGATGAATGGAAGTTGGAAGACTATGAATAAATATCTTTTGGTGCGGTAGCCTTGGTTTTCTCCAAACAATGATTTCCCGATTCCGTTTTTTATCGTACTTTTGTGTGGTAATAATTTCCGCTTCATTATGAAAACACGTTTCTTTCTCCTTTGTATAGTCCTCCTTTCTTTCTTGACACTGAATGCATTTGCCTCCGTAGACGTTCGTTCTATTTTCATCACTACCAATGAAGGGCTTGCCAATAACTCGGTGCGTTATCTGTTCCAAGATAGTAAAGGATTCGTGTGGATGGGTACTTTGGATGGTTTGAGTCGTTATGACGGGCATTCATTCGTTACTTTTCGTCCGGGTATAGGCGATGAAATATCTTTGGCAGATCATCATGTGAAAGTTATCACAGAAGATAGAAACGGCTTCTTGTGGATATTTACTTCTCCCGAAATATTCAGTTGCTATGACTTGAAGCGCGATTGCTTTGTGGATTATACAGGTTGCGGAGAGTACAAGCAAGAGTATAAACGGAAACTGGAAACCTCTACAGGAGATATTTGGTTATGGCACAACGAGAAAAACGGTTGTAGGAAGATAACTTATAAAGACGGGCATTTCAGTTCGGTAATCTTTGATAGAAAGAATGGTAAGCTCTTTTCCGATTCAGTCAACTACGTCCATGAAGATGAACAGGGCAGTGTCTGGATTTGTACGCAGGCCGGACTGGTATGGGTAGCCGGAAACCAAACCCAACTATTCAAGAAAGAACTCTCTTTTGTGGCGGCCGTCACTTATGAGAAGAAAAACTTCTTCCTCGCTTCCAACGGACAGATTTATGAGAAAACACCCGGCAAAGGTCTCCGTTTGGTAGCCCAACTTCCTTGGGGAATCTCTCCTGCCAAAGTTTACGAACATAGCCTTGTTCAGGACGATTGGGTAATCTTTTCTCCGAAAGGCGGAGCTGTCTTTCGGATGTCCGAAGGTCGATTGGTAGATGATCCTTCACTGAACATACCTCTGGGACGATGCATAAGGGATAACCTCGGTAACCTTTGGATATCGAATGGAACCGGCGAAGTTAGCTATTTGAATATTCGTACACGGGAACTAAAGAACTTCCGGCTAATGTCTTATGAGAAAGCGCAATTGGTAGCTGACGAACGTTTCTGGGTGGTGCAGGATGCACGCGGACTGATATGGATATCTACTTATGGCAACGGATTGTTTGTTTATAATTCCAAGACCGATGAAATGACCCATTATACGTATCATGTTGAACGATTCAACCGGATAAACTCCGACTTCATTCTTTATATCATGGGAGATAGAACGGGCAACATCTGGCTGGGTTCCGAATATTCGGGCATTGCCTTGCTATCGGTACTCAATGAAGGTGCAACCCGCATTTATCCTGAGAATGATACGCTCGTAGACCGTTCTAATACCATACGTATGGTTACTTGTACCGAGAATGGAGATATTTGGGTAGGAAACCGTCGCGGCGGATTATTCCATTATGATACTAATCTGCAACTACTTGATAAGAAGAACTATAATCTGAGCGTGTTTGACATAGCCGAAGATCATGAAAGGAAATTGTGGATGGCAACCCGTGGAGCTGGCTTGAGTATCGATGGGAAATGGTATACGAACCAATCCAAAGATGCGAACTCATTGGCCCATAATCATATCTATGATGTCTTCCGTGACTTTAAAGGGCGTATGTGGATAGGTACTTTCGGAGGTGGACTCGACTTGGCTATTCCTGCAAATAACAGTTATATCTTCCGTCACTTCCTGGCGGGTAGCTACAGCAAGAAGCAAGTGCGGACTATCACCGCCGATAAAAACAATTGGATGTGGGTAGGCACAAACAATGGTGTCTATGTATTCCATCCCGATTCTTTGATTGAAAACTCTAAGAGTTACTACACCTACAATTTTGATAACGGCAAACTGCGTAGCAACGAAATACGCAATGTCTTCTGTGACAGTAAAGGTTGTATGTGGATTGGCACTACAGGAACAGGCTTTGCCTTATGTTCTCCGGGTCAGGATTATAAGAACCTTTCGTTTCAGTATTACGATACGAACAATGGGTTGGTGAATAATGTGGTGCAATCTATCGTAGAAGATCTCGAAGGGAAGATATGGCTTGGCACTGAGTACGGTATGTCTTGTTTCGACCCTGCTACACGGACTTTTGATAATTTCTTCTTCTCGGCTGTAATGCCCGGCAATGTCTACTTGGAAAGTAGTGCCTGCACCACCAAAGACGGGAGGCTGCTGTTTGGCACCAATCATGGTTTGGTAGTAATCAATCCACAGATGATACAGTCACAGCGTATTGTTTCACCGATTGTATTGACCGATTTAAAGATAAACGGTATTTCCGTTCGTCCGGGTGATGTGGATTCTCCGTTAACCACCGCATTGAGTTATACAAACGGCATTGAGTTGCAATACTTTCAGAATTCGTTCAGTATCGAATTCTCTACTTTTGACTACTCTATGGGTAATGATGCTAAATACATCTATCAACTGATTCCTTTTGATAAAGATTGGAGTACGCCTTCTTCACTGAATTTTGCAGCCTACAAGAATCTGCCTCCCGGCAGTTATCAATTGCACGTCAAGGCATGTAATGCTTCCGGCGTATGGGGGACGGAAGAAACGGTATTGCAAATTGTGATTGCTCCCCCTTTCTGGAAGACTACCTGGGCATATATGGTTTATATTATTTTAGTTTGCATTGCTTTGTATATCACTTTCAGGTTGGTACGTAATTTCAATACTCTGAGGACACGCATTCAGCTCGAAAAACAACTGACTGAATATAAACTAATCTTTTTCACCAACATCTCGCATGAGTTTCGCACTCCACTCACTTTGATACAAGGTGCTTTGGAGAAGATTGAATCTTCGGGAAAGAGGTCCAAAGAGTTAGCTTATCCCATCAAAATCATGGATAAGAGTACGCAGCGCTTGATGAGGCTTGTCAATCAATTGCTGGAGTTCAGAAAGATGCAGAACAATAAATTGTCTCTTTCTTTGGAAGAAACGGATGTTGTAGTCTTCCTGCACGACATCTTTCAGAGTTTCCGTGAAACGGCGGAAGCTAAAGGGATGGAATTTGTATTTACCTCATCCGTCAACTCTTATTCCATGTTCATAGACAAAGGGAAACTGGATAAGATTGTTTATAATCTGATATCGAATGCTTTTAAATATACACCTGCGGGCGGTAAGATAACCTGCATTGTACAAGTGGAACAGGCTATCGGCAAACTGTTTTTCTCTGTAGCAGATACAGGTGTAGGTATTCCCAAAGAGAAACGTTCTCAACTTTTCTCCCGTTTCATGCAGAGTAGTTTTTCTAATGATAGTATGGGCATTGGGTTGCATCTTACGCACGAATTGGTCAAGGTTCATAAAGGAACTATTGGCTATACGGAGAATGAGGGCGGCGGCTCCGTGTTTACTGTTACTCTGCCTTTGGACAGTGCTGTGTACAGTGAGAAAGATTTCTTAGTCACTACTTCATTAATTGAAGAAGTGAGCACAGAGATGAAAGAAATGGGTACGAAAGTTGCATCAGCATTACCGACTTTACGAGAAGAGCAGAATTCTGCACCGCTAAACCGCAAGAAGATACTTATCATTGAAGACGATACGGACATCCGTGAATTCTTAAAACGTGAAATCTCTGTCTATTTTGAAGTCGTGGCCGAGGCGGATGGTACGTTGGGATTTGAACGGGCACGCACGTATGATGCTGACCTCATTATCTGCGATGTCCTGATGCCTGGTATGAATGGCTATGAGGTAACCCGTAAATTGAAAAATGAATTCAGTACCAGTCATATCCCTATTATCTTACTGACAGCAATGGGCACCACCGAGAATAAACTGGAAGGCGTAGAGAGTGGTGCAGACGCTTACGTCACTAAACCTTTCAGTCTTAAACTGCTACTGGCACGTATCTTCCAGTTAATAAAGCAACGTGAAATGCTTCGTGAGAAGTTCCTCAATGAACAGGGTGCGGAGCACGCTGCTGTTTATGCTTCGGATAAAGACAAACAGTTCCTTGATAAGCTTCAAGCTGTGATAAACAAGGAACTGGGTAATGCCGAATTTTCCATGGAAGATTTTGCTGCACGGATGAAGCTGGGGCGTACCCTCTTCTACAAGAAAGTACGAGGGCTGACAGGCTATACTCCGAACGATTACCTTCGGCTTTTCCGATTGAAGAAGGCTGCTGAATTGCTATCGGAAGGTAATTATAATGTGAGCGAAATCTCCTATAAAGTAGGCATCAGCGATCCACTTTATTTCAGTCGTTGTTTCAAGCAACAGTTCGGTGTTTCACCCTCGGTGTATTTGCATGGAAAGAAGGAAGAATAGATATTGAATCAAATCCAACTACTCATTTGCGTGTCTTAGTATTCATCGCTCAGAGACACCACCTTCAATTGTTTTTCAAACGTCGCCGGCGGTAAGTCTGTGTAGACTTCCACCTTAACTGAACTTCCGGGAAGTATATCGAAATAGTTGTCACTGAAGGAGGTGTTTGCGTCTCCGGTAGCAATGAAGACGGCACGGGCGAAGTTATCACTGCTAAGCGTTACCTCAAAACCTCCTTCAATGGGCTGTACACTGGTTGCAAGTTGAGCCTTGGGATAGTTTACCTCTTTTTGCTTCACCAAGAAGTAGTTGTTGGTATAGTTGCTATTCCCTTTATCCGTCAGGAGGACGGCATGGATGAAGACGTCTTCTTTGCGTGCTCCTTTCAGGACTTCATCCAGTGGGACGGAGAAAAGCGCCTTGCTGCTATTGGCATCCACTTTCACATTCCGCTTGTAGCTGTTGAGAACTTCCCCCGTCAGCTTCATGACTTTTACCTCAAGCCTACCGTTGCAAACCTTGTGGCGGTCGGAAACAATCTGAACCTTCAACTGCCCGTCTTCATCGGCTATGGGAGATACAAGGATGTCCCGGTAGGCTTTGCGGGCGAAGTAATGCTGCGCTTTCCAGCGACCATAATAGTCGCGACTTGCCCAGGAAGCCACGGGCCAGCAATCGTTATGCTGCCAGAAGAGCGTTCCCATACAGTAAGGCATATCCCGGCGGTGCGCTTCGATGGCGGTTTTGATGGCGTCGCCTTGCAACACATGGTTCATATAAAGAAATGCCTCGAAGTTTCTGGGCTTGCGGTATTCGTTCAGCAGATAGGTTTCAATCAACTCGTTGGCGTGCATGCCTCCCCGCTGGTGCGACATCATGACTTCCGAATAGATGTCCCAATCCTCCTGGCGCGGCGCATAGCGTTTCACCGATTCAAATTCGGGGAAGGACTGAAAACCGTATTCGCTAAAGAAACGGCTTCTCTCCTTATTATACATTTCAATCGGCTTCTTGCCGTGCCACACTTCCCAGTAGTGGCGGTCGCCGTTGCGGTCGTCGCTGCCGCCATCATAGCGGGCGAAGGGGGAAGAAGGCCAGTAGAAGCTTTCGGGAGCATACTCTTCTACCACCTGAGGGAGTGTGACGTTGTACTGGTCGTTGAACTGTTTCCAGATTTTCTGTTCGTATTCGGGGTTCTGCGCTTTATACCGCTTCTGCCAGCCCCAGTTGAACCAAGCATCGTTACATTCGTTGTTGCCGCACCAAAGGGCGATGCAGGCGTGGTTGCGGAGCCGCTTCACGTTGTCGATGGCTTCTTGACGGATGTTTTCCAGAAGCTCCCCTTCGGCGGGATAGAGGCTGCACGCAAACATGAAGTCCTGCCAGACGAGGATGCCGTAGCGGTCGCAAAGTTGGTAGAAAAGGTCGCTTTCATAGGTGCCGCCGCCCCAGATGCGGAGCATGTTCATGTTGGCGTTGGCGGCGTCGAGGATGGTCTTTTCGTATTGCTCCGGTGTGACGCGCGGCAGGAAGTTATCCTGCGGGATATAGTTGGCACCTTTGGCAAACACGGGGATGCCATTCAGTTCCACGTAGAAGGTTTTTCCATCTTTGTCCGGGTGGTTGATGATTTTGAGTGAGCGCAGGCCCACTTCTTCTGTCCGGGCATCGGATGTCTGATTATTAACGGTGAGGTCTGTGCAGAAACTGTACAGATGTGGTTCGCCCAGTCCGTTGCTCCACCATAGTTTCGGGCTCTTGATGGAGAAGGGTAGGGAAATCTTGTTGATGCCTTTCTGCAGGGAAACGGTTTGCCCCGCCAGTACTCTGCCGGAAGCGGCTTCGGTGATGGTGACGTTTGCCTGGTCTATCTCCTTGTCTGCCAGTATCTCCACTTCTCCGATGAGGGATGCACGGCTTTTGCTGACTTCCGGCTGGCGGATGAAGACATCGTTGATTCGGGCATTATCCCAGGCTTCCACATACACAGGCCGCCAGATGCCGGAGGTGACGAGGCGGGGACCCCAGTCCCATCCGTAGTGATAACCTGCTTTGCGGGCGAATACGCTGACTTTCTTATTGAATACTCCGCCGTTTTCGGACTGGTCGTTACCAGCCTCATACTGGTAAGGCAGAGCGTCCCACTTGGGAATATCCACTTTGATGGGGGAGTGGAAATAGATTTTCAGTACGTTCTCACCCGGTTTCAGGTCGGGCTTGATGCTGGTTTTCCATTCGCGGAACATGTTGTTGGCTTCCAGTATCTTCTTCTCGTTCAGGTATACGTCGGCATACGTATCCAGTCCTTTGAAGATGAGGTCGATGTTCTCCCTTCCCATCATTTCGGGGGTGAGTTGGAAGGTGGTCTGGTATATCCAGTCTTCTTTGTCAATCCATTGCATGCCGCGCTCGTTGAGGCGGAAGAAAGGGTCTTCGATGATTTTGTTGTCCATCAGGTCGGTGTGCACCACTCCGGGCACGGTGGCGGGATACCAGTTGCTTAGTCTGGCTTGCTTGAACTTCCATCCTTCATTCAGTTCTTTGCGCAGGGGGACGGCTATCAGGAGGGCGCTGCACAGTAGCGATGAGGTCAGTAGTGACACTCGTTTCAGATTAGAATCGGGCTTTTTCATACGTATTATCCGTTTGTTGAGGTTCGTCTGCCCAAAGATACTAATAATAGGTGCGGATTACACGGATTGCATGGATTTTTGTTGAACTTAATCCGTGTAATTGCGTAATCCGCACCCGAAAGAAAACACCTTTACTTTTGTCGTATTATAGATATGGAATAATCGTAATATAAATACCTGTAATGATAGCCGACGTGATAACTCCCGAAATATTAGCTCCCAGGGCATCCCCCAGGATAAACGAATCCGGATTATCTTTACTTACCAGCTTCTGTGCCACCTTTGCCGTAGTGGGTACACAACTGACAGCCGCAATCCCTATCACCGGATTATAATTCCCTTTCTTGATGAAGTACATGATATATCCGCCCATAATGCCGCCTATACCGGAGAATAACAGCGCTATGACACCCAATACCAACAGTTTCAGTATCTTCGGGTCGAGCAACAAGTGCGCGTCGCAAAGCACGCCCAGCAACAAACCGAGCATGAACGTAGACCCATACAGCAACGGACCGCTAACAAAATCATAGATATGCTTCATTCCCGACTCACGAACCGCTACCCCCAGGAACAGGGAGAAGAACAACGGCGAAGCCACCGGAAACAGGAAGCACAACACAGCGCAAAGCACAGCCGAGAACGCCAGTTTCACCTTGGCATCATAATTCTTCGGAGCTTTCTTCGACGTCATTTTGATGGCACGCAGGCGTTTCGGCACCAGCAGTTTCACCAGATACGGGTAGCCGCCATACGTCAATCCCAGATACAGATAAGCCACCACCGTGATAGGTACAAACAGGTGCTTGGCCAGTGCTAGTGACGTAAACAGAACCATAGGTCCGTCCGCACCTCCCACCATTGCCACGGAAGCACTCTCTTTCAGTGTCAGCCCCAAAGCCGAAGCAATAGGCACTGTCAGGAAAGTACCCAACTCTGCGCACAGCGCCAGAAACAGGCTGACGAAAGGTTTCTGCAACAAGAATCCTACGTCCAGCAGCGTACCTATACCCATAAACACAAAACACGCTATCAACCCGTTGCTGAACGTCAGCGTATAGACGGGTTGCAGAAAGTCTATCTGCATGGTGTTCATCAAGTCGTCCGTGTCCGAGAGCATCGGGTCGAGGAAGAGGTTGCCCAGCGTGCCGTCCGGCATCAGCAATGTTCCGCAGTTGATGGCAACCATGCCCAGCCCCATCGGTATCATTACCATCGGTTCGAGTATGCCTTTCCATCCCAGGTATATAAGCAGAAGTCCCAAAGCCACTAAAAACATACGGGTTGACGCAAGCAGCCAACCACTTTCCATCATTGTTCCAAATCCTTGGAACAGGGTTGCGAAATCTATATTTTCCATAATATCCTTATTTTGACTTACCGGTAGATTTATTAGACTGTTTCTTATTCTTGTTTTGATAGATGATTTCTTCCTGTTCGCGCAGATACATCATGTGCGTGTCTTCAGGATAATAATAATCCATCAGGTTGCCTTGGGACACTCCGGTGCTCACACCGTGATAGTATCCGCGATAGTCGGTGAGTTCCCGGTTGATGCCCCGGCTGAACTCTTCGCGCTTATCGCTGTATAGACTGTTTTCTTCCAGGGGGATGTCCCGTATCATGAGTTCCACTTTCTGACGAAGTTTGCGCAAGCGGCGCAGGCGGTCCAGTTCTTTCTGGTGCGAACTGTAAAAGTCGAATGTATCGGCAGCAACGGCAATCATCTTGATGACGAACGCTACAAAGAAGCCGATTACGAAGGTGAGCCCCATCATTTCGAGGGTGGCTACTAATAAATCGAGCATAATTATTACATTAAGTTTAGAAGTGAATAAACAATAGACTGGCCTGAGACGTGCAACGGCACATCTCCGGTGAAAAGATTGATAGTACGTGGTGTGGTGGCGTTAAATCAGTATACGCTCCAACGCATAGACGTAGTATCCGTAATGATAGCGGATGGCGCTGGGAGTGAAAAACAGGTTGGGACTCTGTTCCTCCGTCAGGTGTACGGGGAACAAATGTTGTGTCTGTCCGGTTGGCGGATAGACTTTAAGTTTCAATAGCTTTGAAGGAGCATTGGCCTGATTGTACGGGCTTTCCGTGAAAAGGATACCGCTGATTTTACGTTCATTGCTTTCGTCGCTGAGAAGCGGACGGTGGGCAATGGATGAAAGGCTGTTGGGCGAAGCGGAAAAGGAACATTCTGCCTTTGCAGACTTGATAGAAACCTCTGCCGGGCTTCCGGTGGTTATCCGAAAATCCGTTTGTTCCTCATGCAGGATTGCCAGCAATCCTAAGAAAAGGCACACGAATAGGAGTGTATAGTGCAGATGTTTCATCATAGCGGCTGTAAACGTAACAAATAATCGGATGCAATGTTGCATTCCCTTCAAGAAAATTTTGTTAAATAAGAAACTGTTTCTTTGTGCATGTCCTGCAAATGTGTATATTTGGAATAATATATCTAAATATATCGTAAGACACACTAACCCAAATTCCTATGAGTACTAATATATTCCTGATTATCGCCCTTGTCACAACTGGTATTTTTGTGATACAGTTTGTCCTCTCTATTTTCTTCGGAGACCTTGATGCGGATGTGGATGTAGATACTGACATAAGCAGTGTGGTATCCTTCAAAGGACTCACTCATTTCGGTATCGGCTTTGGCTGGTATATGTATCTGATTGGAAATTCTGACATTCAGAGTTATGCCATCGGTCTTCTGATTGGTCTGTTTTTCGTTTTTGCGGTCTGGTTTCTCTATAAGAAAGCCTATCAGTTGCAGCAGGTCAACAAGACGGAAAAGACGGAACAGCTCGTGGGACGTGAATGCACCATCTACTTCAAACAGGGAGACAGCAAGTATACCGTACAGGTAAGCCGCGACGGTGCCATGCGCGAAGTGGACGTGGTGTCTGAAGCCGGCAAGACTTATCAGACAGGTGACAAAACTATTATCTCCATCTATAAGGATGGAACATTGTATATCCAATAAACAAAACTCAAAAACATAGATTTATGACACAAGAAATGATGATTATGGCTGCCATACTCGTGGCGGTTATTTTGCTTACCTTTGTTGGTATCCTCTCCCGCTATCGTAAGTGTAAGAGTGACGAAGTATTGGTAGTGTACGGTAAAACGGGAGGCGAGAAGAAGTCTGCCAAGTTGTATCACGGTGGTGCTGCTTTCGTATGGCCCATCATCCAGGGATATGAATTCCTGTCGATGAAGCCCATGCAGATAGACTGTAAGTTGACCGGTGCCCTGTCTGCACAAAACATCCGTGTGGATGTGCCGACCACTATCACGGTTGCCATCAGCACCGATGCCGACGTGATGCAGAACGCTGCCGAACGTATGCTGGGGCTGACGATAGACGACAAACAGAACCTGATTACGGATGTTGTGTATGGTCAGATGCGTCTGGTTATTGCCGATATGACGATTGAAGAACTGAACTCCGACCGCGATAAATTCCTTTCCAAAGTAAAGGACAACATTGATACGGAACTTCGCAAGTTCGGTTTGTATCTGATGAATATTAATATCAGTGATATTCGTGATGCTGCCAACTATATCGTCAATCTGGGTAAAGAAGCCGAAAGCAAGGCGCTGAACGAAGCTCAGGCAAACATCGAAGAACAGGAAAAGCTGGGTGCCATCAAGATTGCCACTCAGATTAAGGAACGTGAAACAAAAGTTGCCGAAACGCGCAAAGACCAGGATATAGCCATTGCCGAAACAAAGAAGTTGCAGGAGATTTCGGTGGCTAATGCCGATAAGGATAGAATTTCGCAGGTGGCTGTGGCTAATGCGGAGAAAGAGTCGCAAGTGGCAAAAGCTGAGGCTGAGAAGAATATCAGAATCGAGCAAGCCAACACGGAGAAGGAGAGCCGCATCGCCGAATTGAACTCTGACATGGAAATCAAGCAGGCGGAAGCCGGAAAGAAAGCTGCTATCGGACGAAACGAGGCGCAGAAAGCGGTTGCGCAGTCTGATGCCGAACTGGCCGTGACACGTGCCGATGCCGATAAACAGTCCGGTGAAGCCAAAGCACGTTCAGAGGCTGCCGTACAGACAGCACGGGAGGTTGCACAAAAGGAAGTGGAAGAGGCTAAAGCCCGTAAGGTGGAGTCTTCTTTGAAAGCGGAAAAGATTGTGCCTGCCGAAGTGGCCAAACAGGAAGCGATTCTTCAGGCGGATGCTGTTGCCGAAAAGGTGATTCGTGAAGCCGAAGCACGCGCAAAGGCAACTCTGGCACAAGCCGAAGCTGAAGCACGGGCCATTCAGATGAAACTGGAAGCTGAGGCGGAAGGTAAGAAGAAATCGTTGCTTGCAGAGGCGGAAGGTTTCGAGGCAATGGTGCGTGCGGCAGAGTCTAACCCGGCTATTGCCATCCAGTATAAGATGGTAGACCAGTGGAAGGAAATTGCCGGCGAGCAGGTGAAGGCTTTCGAACATATGAATTTAGGAAACATCACAGTCTTCGACGGTGGAAACGGAAGTACAAGCAACTTCCTGAGTTCGTTGGTGAAGACGGTAGCTCCGAGTCTTGGCGTATTGGATAAACTACCTATCGGTGAGACGGTGAAGGGAATTATCCATCCGGAAGGGAAGGAAGACAAACCGGAGCCTAAGAAGGAAGAACCTAAGAAGGACGAAAAGAAGAAATAATTCCGAAAGGAAAAAGTAGACATCTCCATTCTCCTCCTCCCCGAGGAGGAGAATGGAGATACTTTTATATTCCCAATCTTTCTTTCAGCAATCTGTACCCCGTCAGACTTACCCGCAATTTCACTCCATTCTTCAATGATACCTGGTAAGTTTCTTTGCCGAACAACTCAACCCGTGATATCTGTGTTACGTTCACAATCGTAGAACGATGAATGCGTACAAAATTATCAGCAGGCAGATGGGCCTCAAGATATTTCATGGTTTGCTCTTTGATGTACTCTCCGGACGGGGTGACCAAAGTGGTATAATCTCCGCAAGCCTGAATGTATAACAATTCATCTACTTTGATGATGTTTATCCGTGAGCCGTCTTTTATCGTGATGCGGTCAATTATTTCTTCTTGCTGTTCCGGTTCTGCCACTACCTCCTGTGGTGGTGCAATGAATTCCTCTTCCTGTATCATCGAGTCCTTCACTACCAGCAGGTGATACCACAGTATGACAGCTATCCATGCCGGTATGCCGAACAGAAGCCGGAAAGGCAGGGTAGAAGCGAAAGATATATAAGGTATTCCCACTATCTTCACCATGATGTCGCAAATCATGAAGCTTCCTGCAATCCATAGCAATACTCCTATCACAATCGTGATGAAATTTGTTTGATACATGGATACATAACCTACCACAAACCATGCCAGGTATGTCAAAGCTGCCAACCATCCGATAGTTGTGACTCCGTCTACCAGTGCCGGAAGCCAATTCGCCCCGGCATACCACCACGACAGCGCCGCCTGGGTAATTGCCAGAACCAATGCCAGCACAAGCACCGGAAGCCAACGGTAAGGATAATCTGTTATTGGATGTGCTCTCATATTGTTAGTCTTTTATCTCTAAACCGCCAAAAGATATTTTTCCACGGATTACTAATATACACTCTTGATTAATGTTTGCGCTTTGCCAGCGTTTGTCCTCACAGCCTCCGAAGAATGCGTTGCATTTGGTTATAACTTTCCAATCCGAAGGGATATACAGTTCTATGCCACCCAAATTACATTCAATGTCAATATAGGTTTCTCCGGGAGCGATGTGCGTGTGGCGCAAGTCGATGGCCGTTCCTCCGCATGAAGTTCGGATGCTGGCTCCCTTGAACAATTCGTCCAACACAACGTGGCGTACACCTCCGAAACTATTGTCTGAGCGCAGATAACCGTCATCGGACTCGCATTGTTGTTCTTGGTTGTTCATGCCCATATTCATGTGCATGTGTCTGCCTCTTCCCTTTGCCCAGTCATGATAATGTCCGTGCATGTGGTCTTTCGTCCAACGCTCCCTGTGGCGCGCCTTTACGAAGAACAATATACCTGCCACTATCAGTGCGACAGGCCAGACGAAAGTCTGCGAGTTCTCCGGCAACCATGATAATCCTCCAATCAGGAAGTAGGCTCCTACCAGTGTAAGGATAAGTCCGCTTATATAATGGCGGTGCGTCATTGTATAAATACCTAATATAATAAGGAGAGTGTGCCAGGACACCACAATGTCGAATATCTCGTAACTCATCCACCCCACATTGCGGGCGAACAGCAATATTCCGGAGATGATGAAGAGAGAAGCAACCAGTACTTTGCCTGATAGCCCTGCATGAGACGGGAAATTTTGTTTCTTTTCCATTGTTTCTATCGTTATTGATTAATATTCCGTTATTATGGGTTGATGGCTCAAAGGTAAGTGAATTATCCGTCTCTGAATAGCCCTTCCGGGCGATTCAGGGTAGAAAAGCCGATGAGTTCCGGGTATGAATCGGTGAATCCGGAGATAAAAATAAAGCTATTTGCTGAAAAAAATGCAATTTACTGCAACCAAAGTTCATCCTTTTGCGTCTAATAAGAAAAAAAGAAGAGCTATGAAACTAAATTTGTCCATGGATGAAATCCGTATTAAAGTAGAAGAGTATATAAAGAAAGGTGGCCGTGCCGCCGGTCGTCCCGTACTGACAGCCTATTATGTGATGACTGCCGATACGACTCCCGAGAATGAGCGAACCAATATCATGATTGCTTTGGTAGCGATTGTGTTCCCTACCAGCATAGAAGATATTCTGGGTCAACTCTTCATGGTAGGAAAAGGTGTTGCTGCCGTTTATGCCTATAAGAAGGTGAAGAAGTATATCACGCCTCAGATAAAAGATAAGGTGGAAGCTAAGCTGGACGAGTGGTTCCATGATAATGTGACGGAGGTGGAGCCGCTATATCTGGAATCGAAATAAGAGCGGCAGACTCATAATCTGGATGCCATATATAAAAGAAAAAGGTTGTAACTTTCATCAGTTACAACCTTTTTCTTTTGTGGACCAGCCTGGGCTTGAACCAGGGACCTCCAGATTATGAGTCTGTTGCTCTAACCAACTGAGCTACAAGTCCGGTGTTATCCTCATCGGATAGCGGGCACAAAAATAGTATATTCTGTTGAAATAAGCAAACCTTTCGAGCAAAATATACTGTTCGTTCCTTTATTTTTAGAACTTATACGTGCGTTTAGGGTTCTTCGGGAACCATCCTTTCTTTACGCGGTCCTCCTGTTCGAAAACCTCTTTGATGGTCCAGAACGAAGAAAAAGCAAATACTCCTAGGAGGGAGGCTATCAGAATGTTCTCCACACAAAGCGAGGCGGCAACACCACCGATGCCCAGCAAAAGAAAAATCCACCAGCATTTGGTACCCCAATAGTACTCGGCCTTCACTACAACGGGATGAAACAACCCGATGATGAGGAATGTACAAATGCCGATGAATAAGCCCGAAAGATGATATTCGTTTAAAAACTCCATAAATTAACTGTTATTTCTCCGGACAAATAGGAATTTCCTTCTTGATGCTTTGTTCCAGTGAAATCAACGTTTCAGTAGCGGTTACACCCGGAATTTCCTGCATTTTGTTGTTCAGCAGGTCCATCAGGTGCTCGTTGTCACGTGCATATACTTTCGTCAGCATCGTGTAAGGGCCTGTGGTGAAGTGGCATTCCACGATTTCCGGTACTTTCTCCATTTCGGCAACCACTGATTTATACATGGAACCTTTCTCTAACTTAATACCCACGTACGTGCAGGTTCTGTAGCCCAGAGATTTGGGGTTCACATGATAACCGGAACCGACAATTACGCCTAAATCAATCAAACGTTGCACACGTTGATGAATGGCAGCACGTGATACGCCACACTCAGCAG
>CAMTFK010000056.1 GCA_947071285.1 uncultured Bacteroides sp.
ATCTGCGCATGTCTCGTGGGCTCGGAGATGTGTATAAGAGACAGAGATAATATTATATGCTTTTTCCCGCCTATATTTGTGCCAACACTAAAAACTAAAAACAATATAGAGTATGAAAGTAATAAAACAGACATTAGCACTACTGGCACTTATAATTGGTATAAGTGGCTGCGCCAGTATTTTAGGGATTAACAAGGACGTCATGTTGAGCGTTGAGAAGGGAATGAGCCAGAAAGAAGTGTCGTCTATACTTGGGAAGCCGGACTATCGTCGTTTCGACCATGACGTGGAAGAGTGGGAGTTCATAAAGAACATCGCAGACAATGCCGGATGGACTACGATTATAGTCAGCTTCATTGACGGGCGCGTGATAAGTATGGACTCTTTCCGGGCAGATACTCCCCCTCCGCCCGTAGCTGTTTATCCGTCCGTAGAAGTAGGTGGAAACATTCCTTCCCGTCCGCACGCCACCGTTGGGAGGGGGATGAATGAAAGAGATTTCCAGTCGCTTTATAATAAAGTGAAAAGCAAGCCTTTCAAGGACGACCAACTGGAATTATTGGAAAATGGCATTGGCAATAGAAAGTTGAGTTGCAAGCAATGCGTGCGGATGATGTCAATATATACGTTCGATGATGACAAGCTGAAAGTGTTGAAAATCCTGGCTCCGAACATTGCCGACCGGGAGAATTATGACGAGATAATCGATGCACTCGATTTCATCTCCAGTGAAGAGAAAGCAAGACATATTTTGGGGATAAAGAAGTAAATGATAAATCGATACAATTACGAGTATCCCATTAATAACCGTAAACAGCGTTTTTAAAGAATAACAGGAACGTTTTTTAAGAATGTTCCCGACGTTTATTAACAGCGCAGAAATCAGTCACAAGACCTAAACTAAATATATATCAACAGAAAAGGCGGTAAATCCTCGTAAGGAAGTACCGCCTTTTCATCTTTTACACCCGTCGTTATTCCGGATACGGGTCGCCCAGATTTTCCAAAATCAACCCGAATTGCTTAGGGGTAAGCCATCGGTGATTATACGGCAAATAGCCTGTTTCTGATAAAGCAATTGTCAAATTAGTGCACCGCTTGATGCTTCGTTGTAAAGAGCGCACTGCGTTCTTCGGAGTAGAACAACCCGGAAAATACATTCCGGCAAGTTCCGAAAAAGAAAGGATAAGTTTTGCCATTTGCTAAGGTTTTAGGTTTATATTAAAGTTTTGTTCTTAAACTTCTACAAATATACTACATCAGAAAGGCGAAGTCAAGTGTTTCAGTCCTTATTTTCAACTGTTTTTCTATTCGTGGTGCTAATCTTTTCTGTTACAGGCATAAACTTCTCACGACATTTCTTATCTTTGACCGCTGACTTACTCAGCATACTGATAACTCAATGTTTAACGAACTATTGTAGGGAGAATACTCAGAAGATGAAAATACAAAAATTAGTGCCAACGGAAGAGAATGGCAAGTGGGGCTTTCTGGATGCAGCAACAGGCGAAAAGGTTGTACCGTTTATATACGACTATGTTCACGCCTTTTCCGTAGGATTGGCATTAGTCCGGCTGAATGGTTGGTGGGGCTATGTAGACAAAACGGGGAAGGAAGTGATTCCATGTATATACAACCCTGCATGGTCGTTTACCAAAACAGGATTGGCGGCAGTGTGCATAGAGGGTAAATGCGGTTTTATAGATCAAACAGGCAAAGAAGTGATTCCACTTATATATGATGATGCCCGCTATTTTAATAAAGATGGCAAAGCAAAGGTAAAACTAAACGGTGAAACTTTCTTTATAGATATGGAAGGGAACCGGGTTGAATAAATATAAGAAATGAAATAACTTAAATGCGCCAATGATTCATAAAGACGAGATTATATTAAAGCCCTTGCTTGACGAAGACATACCGTTGTTTAATGAATGGTTGAACAAGGATTATATCTATAAATGGCTGTGTCCGGACGGAGAAGGGCAAAGAGATGCCTGGCTGGATGAAGTAAACAATAGAAATGATGAGTACGATTTCATGAAACACTTCATTGTTTACTATAAGGACAGGAAAATAGGGTATTGCCTTTATGCCGATTGTTTCTTCTTGAAAGATTTTGAGGAGGAGGGGCACGACTTTGAGAGTTTGTATGGCGATGTACCCGAAAAGAATCACACTTACGAGATTGGCTATTTGATTGGCGAAGAAGAGTATCTGAATAAAGGTATCGGTAAAATAATAATCCGGAAGTTAGAAGAGAAAATCATTGGACTGGGAGGACACGAAATTTCGGCAGACCCTTCCGAAGAGAATACTGTTTCAATAAAAGTGTTGCTGAGTAATGGTTTTAAGAAGAAAAGCGATGGGGATTACCGGAAAGCGATAGGGGGAATGTAGAAACGAAGACTTATTTATTTATCTTCTTCAAAATATTCCGGATGGTAGTCTTAACTCCTGTGGAGTAATATTCCGTATCTGCATTCTCTAATATGAGCTGTAGCTCCTTCAAAAGTTCCGGTTCGCACTTACAAAGCCGATAAGCCATTCTAATGGCCAGAGCTTGTACGCCTATACTTTCCTGTGGAGCCAGCATGTGGTCCAGGCAGTAGTTCAGTAAATCTATGGAAATAGGAGTGGACACGGGTACATTATACAGTATGGATAGAAACAAGCGTTTAGAACCATCGTGCCGGCAAGTCAATAACCGCCGGATAATGTCGTCCTGCAATGGGACAAACCAGCCGGGATGTTGCTCACTCACTTTCTCGCATGCCCATATAGCCCGCCACGAAACAACGATTTTATCATCGGAAATCAGTTGATACATATCTTTCAGGTATTCGGGATGCAGACATATTTCCCGTACCAGCTTATCTATTGATAACTTGCTAAGAGGCATTGCAAGAGTGTTTCTGAACTCATCTATCTTTTCCATAATCACACATATTTGTGCAAATATAAGGATTCTCCCGGTCTGTTGCCACAACCGACGCCGTAAAAAAGAAAGGCTGCCTTCCAAATTGGAGGACAGCCTTGATAAATATAATTTTTAAAGGATTATGCAATGCCATGAGCAGATACTTCCGGTGCAATCTTCTTGATAAGCCCTTGCAGAACTGCACCCGGGCCACATTCTGTGAAATCGGTAGCACCATCAGCAACCATATTCTTCACTGTCTGCGTCCAGCGTACGGAAGCTGTCAACTGAGCAACAAGATTTTTCTTGATTTCTGCCGGATCAGTGTGAGGCAGAGCATCTACATTCTGATAAACCGGACATTTCGGAGTATGGATTTCAGTGGCGTTGATAGCAGCTTCCAATTCCACCTTTGCAGGGTTCATCAGTGGAGAGTGGAATGCACCGCCTACCTTCAAGGGCAGAGCGCGCTTTGCTCCGGCAGCTTTCATCAGTTCGCAAGCCTTGTTGATACCTTCGATAGAACCGGAAATCACAATTTGTCCCGGACAGTTATAGTTAGCAGCAACGCAAACTTCACCTTCGGCAGTCACTTGCGCACAGATTTCTTCTACTTTCTCGTCAGCCAAGGCAATGATGGCTGCCATTGTGGAAGGTTGTGCTTCGCATGCTTTCTGCATAGCCATAGCACGAGCGTAAACCAGCTTCAAACCGTCCTCGAAACTCAATGCACCGGCAGCTACCAGGGCAGAGAATTCACCCAGTGAATGACCGGCAGTCATTTCTGGCTTAAAGTCATCGCCCATGCAAAGGGCAGAAATAACAGAATGGAGGAATACAGCAGGCTGAGTCACCTTTGTCTGGCGCAGATCTTCGTCCGTGCCGTTGAACATAATATCCGTAATGCGATATCCCAGGATATCATTAGCTTTTTCAAACAATTCTTTTGCTAAAGCGGAATTTTCATACAGGTCTTTACCCATTCCTACGAATTGGGCACCCTGACCCGGAAATACAAATGCTTTCATATTGTTCTTATTTTAGGTGTTAATTAAAAAAGTGGTGCAAAGGTATAGCTTTTTCTGATAACCGCCGCACAAATGTATGTTTTTTGTGCAATGCCTCCAAAGCAAAGGGCGCAAGAATACAATAAGAACCTACTATTCCTTTTCCTCTCTGTTTATACTAAAATCCTTAAAAATAAAGCACTTCACTCTTATTGTACTTCATACAATTACCGGCTTCCTTTGTTTATCAGGAATACATATTGTCCTTTCAACGATAAGGCTGTATTTTCATATTGTAGAATATACGATATGTATCATATTGAAAAATAGTGCTTTATAACATATCATTTTTCAAGTTTTACTTGCTTGTATATTCAAAAAACCTGTTTATATTTGCAGCGCTTAAACAAAAATATTATGCAAGGTATAGAACAGAAAACCCCATTAGCCAACAATCATATATCAGTGGACTGTGTAGTGATTGGTTTTGACGGAGAACAATTAAAGGTTCTTTTGATAAAGCGTGTAGGTGAGGAACAAGGCGAAATCTTTCACGATATGAAGCTTCCGGGAAGTCTTATCTATATGGATGAGGACTTGGACGAAGCAGCCAAACGAGTGCTGAACGAGCTGACAGGGTTGAAGAATGTTAATCTGATGCAGTTCAAAGCATTTGGTTCTAAGAACCGGACAAAGGACCCGAAAGATATTCATTGGTTGGAGCGTGCCATGCAATCGAGGGTGGAGCGCATCGTTACGATAGCTTATCTGTCATTGGTGAAGATTGACCGGGCGCTGAGCCGTAATCTGGATGACTTCGAGGCATATTGGGTAGCGTTGCAAGATATAAAAGCACTGGCTTTCGACCATAATCTGATTATAAAAGAAGCATTAGTCTATATCCGCCAGTATGTTGAGATAAACCCGTCTTCCTTGTTCGATTTACTCCCCCGCAAGTTTACCGCATCACAATTGCGTACCTTATATGAATTGATATACAGCAAACCGATTGATGTGCGGAACTTCCACAAGAAAATCGCCATGATGGAATATGTAGTTCCGATGGAAGAAAAGCAACAGGGAGTTGCCCACCGCGCTGCACGCTACTACCGCTTCGACAAGAAGATATATAATAAAGTAAGAAGGTGATTAACAATTAATAATGAATAATGAAAGGTGAGCAAAAAAGAATTATGTTTTTCCATTTTGTCTGTTTTTTCACTCTTTCATTCCTTAATTCTTTAATTTTGAAAAAATGTATTTATTAGGCTATGACATTGGAAGCTCGTCCGTAAAAGCGAGCCTGGTAAACGCCGAAACCGGCAAATGTGTATCTTCCGCTTTCTTTCCGAAGACAGAGGCGGCTATCATTGCTGTGAAACCGGGTTGGGCGGAACAAAACCCCGAAAGCTGGTGGGAGAATCTGAAACTTGCCACACAAGCGGTTATGACTGAGTCGGGGGCAAACGCAGGTGAAATCAAGGCAATCGGTATCTCTTATCAGATGCACGGATTGGTGTGTGTGGATAAAGACCAGAACGTGCTGCGTCCTTCCATCATCTGGTGTGACTCGCGCGCTGTTCCTTATGGACAAAAGGCATTTGAAACGCTGGGAGAGGAGAACTGCCTTTCGCATCTATTGAACTCCCCGGGCAACTTTACCGCCTCCAAACTGGCATGGATAAAGGAAAACGAACCGGCTATCTACGAAAGAATCCATAAGATTATGCTTCCGGGTGATTACATCGCCATGAAGCTGAGCGGCGAAATCTGTACTACCGTTTCCGGTCTTTCGGAAGGTATGTTCTGGGATTTCAAGAACAACCGCGTGGCCGACTTCCTGATGGATTACTACGGCTTCGACAAATCTCTGATTGCAGACATCAAACCGACATTCTCCGAACAGGGACGTGTGAATGCTGCTTCTGCCAAAGAGCTGGGACTGAAAGAAGGTACGCCGATTACTTATCGTGCAGGCGACCAACCGAATAATGCTTTGTCACTCAACGTATTCAATCCGGGTGAGATTGCTTCTACAGCAGGTACTTCCGGTGTGGTATATGGTGTGAACGGTGAAGTGAACTATGATCCGAAATCACGCGTGAATACGTTCGCTCACGTGAACCACACGGACGAACAGACTCGTTTGGGCGTTCTGCTTTGCATCAATGGTACAGGTATCCTTAACTCTTGGGTAAAACGTACGATTGCCCCTGAAGGTATCTCTTACAATGAAATGAATGTGCTGGCATCGCAAGCTCCCATTGGTAGTGCAGGTATCAGTATTCTGCCTTTCGGTAACGGTGCGGAACGCATGCTTGAGAATAAGGAAATCAACTGCTCCATCCGTGGCCTGAACTTCAATTTGCATGGCAAACAGCACATTGTGCGTGCGGCTCAGGAAGGTATTGTGTTCTCCTTTAAATATGGTATAGACATCATGGAAGGTATGGGCATCCCCGTGCAGAAAATCCATGCAGGGCATGCGAATATGTTCCTTAGCTCCATCTTCCGCGATACGCTGGCGGGTGTGACGGGTGCAGTGATTGAACTGTATGATACGGATGGTTCGGTAGGTGCAGCCAAAGGTGCAGGTATCGGTGCAGGTATCTATAAAGATAATAACGAGGCATTTGCAACGCTGGAAAAACTGGATGTTATCGAGCCTAACCAGGCTAAACGCCAGGAATATGCGGACGCTTATGCACGCTGGAAACATCGTTTGGAAAAATCAATGGCTAAATAAACTGATAATAATTAACCCTTTAAAAATTCAATTAAAATTATGGCAACAAAAGAGTATTTTCCCGGAATAGGAAAGATTAAATTCGAAGGTAAAGAGAGTATGAACCCGATGGCATATCGTTACTACGATGCTGAAAAGGTGATTATGGGTAAAAAGATGAAAGATTGGTTGAAGTTTGCTATGGCTTGGTGGCACACTCTCTGTGCAGAAGGTGGCGACCAGTTCGGTGGCGGAACCAAACAATTCCCTTGGAACGGTGATGCTGACGCTTTGCAGGCAGCTAAAAATAAATTGGACGCAGGTTTCGAGTTCATGCAGAAGATGGGTATCGAATACTATTGCTTCCATGATGTAGACCTTATTTCTGAAGGTGCAAGCATCGAGGAATATGAAGCTAACCTGAAAGCTATCGTAGCTTATGCAAAACAAAAACAAGCTGAAACTGGTATCAAACTGTTGTGGGGTACTGCTAACGTATTCGGTCATGCACGTTATATGAACGGTGCTGCTACCAATCCTGATTTCGACGTTGTGGCTCGCGCTGCTGTTCAGATTAAGAACGCTATTGACGCTACTATCGAACTGGGTGGTTCAAACTATGTGTTCTGGGGCGGTCGCGAAGGTTACATGTCATTGCTGAACACTGACCAGAAACGTGAAAAAGAACATCTTGCAAAGATGCTGACCATTGCTCGTGACTATGCACGTGCCCGTGGTTTCAAAGGCACTTTCCTGATTGAGCCGAAACCGATGGAGCCGACCAAGCATCAATATGACGTAGATACTGAAACTGTAATCGGCTTCCTGAAAGCTCACGGTCTGGACAAAGATTTCAAGGTAAACATCGAAGTTAACCACGCTACTTTGGCCGGCCACACTTTCGAACATGAACTGGCTGTAGCTGTTGACAACGGTATGTTGGGTTCTATCGATGCTAACCGTGGTGACTACCAGAACGGTTGGGATACCGACCAGTTCCCCATTGACAACTATGAACTGACTCAGGCTATGATACAAATTATCCGTAACGGTGGTTTGGGCAATGGCGGTACAAACTTCGACGCTAAGACTCGTCGTAACTCTACCGACCTGGAAGATATCTTCATTGCTCACATTGCAGGTATGGACGCTATGGCACGTGCTTTGGAAAGTGCAGCTAAATTGCTGGAAGAATCTCCTTACAAGAAGATGTTGGCTGACCGTTACGCATCATTCGACGGTGGCAAGGGTAAGGAATTTGAAGATGGCAAGTTAACTCTGGAAGATGTTGTGGCTTATGCGAAAGCTAACGGCGAACCGAAGCAAACCAGCGGTAAGCAGGAATTGTATGAAGCAATCGTAAATATGTATTGCTAGTGATTAGCGGTGAGTGATTAGTGATAAGCAACGCAGCTAATCACTAATCACTATCCCGCTAATCATTACTCTCTCTCTCATTTATCAACCTAATCTTTTTTATCATGAATGATGCAAACAATGGTAGTAAACTCTACCTATATTCTATCACAAGTGTTGCCATTCTGGGAGGATTGCTGTTCGGATACGATACAGCGGTAATCTCCGGTGCGGAGAAAGGTCTGGAGGCCTTCTTCCTGCAAGCAACGGACTTCCAATATGACAAGGTGATGCATGGCATCACATCTTCCAGCGCACTTATCGGCTGTGTACTCGGAGGTGCCCTTTCCGGCATCTTTGCTTCCCGCCTGGGACGCCGCAATTCGTTGAGACTGGCATCTGTGCTGTTCTTTTTGTCGGCATTGGGTTCTTACTATCCCGAAGTTTTATTCTTCAACTACGGTGAGCCGAATATGAACTTGCTCATCGCATTCAATCTGTATCGTGTATTGGGCGGTATTGGTGTAGGTCTTGCATCTGCGGTATGCCCGATGTATATTGCAGAAATTGCTCCTTCTAATATTCGTGGCACGCTGGTATCTTGTAACCAGTTTGCCATTATTTTTGGTATGTTGGTAGTTTATTTCGTCAACTTCCTGATTATGGGCGACCACACCAATCCTATTATTGACAAGAGTGTGGATGGCATTTTGTCCGTAAACCCTGCTTCGGATATGTGGAGTGTACAGACTGGTTGGCGTTATATGTTCGGTTCAGAGGCTTTCCCGGCTGCATTGTTCGGGTTCCTGCTTTTCTTTGTGCCGAAGACTCCGCGTTATCTGGTGCTGGTACATCAGGACGAGAAAGCATACTCTATCCTGGAGAAAGTAAATGGTGCAAGCAAAGCGAAAGAGATTCTGGCAGAAATCAAAGCTACTTCAAAGGAAAAGACAGAAAAGTTATTCTCTTATGGCATAGCAGTTATCGTTATCGGCATTTTGCTTTCTGTATTCCAACAGGCTATCGGTATCAATGCCGTACTGTATTACGCTCCGCGTATTTTTGAAAATGCAGGTGCTGAAGGTGGTGGTATGATGCAGACAGTCATCATGGGTATTGTAAATATCGTGTTTACTCTGGTTGCTATCTTTACGGTAGACCGCTTTGGCCGCAAGCCACTGCTCATTATCGGCTCTATCGGTATGGCGGTAGGCGCATTTGCCGTGGCAATGTGCGACAGCATGGGCATCAAAGGTATTGTTCCGGTGTTCTCCGTAATTGTATATGCTGCTTTCTTCATGATGTCATGGGGACCGATTTGCTGGGTATTGATTTCAGAAATCTTCCCGAATACAATTCGTGGCAAGGCTGTAGCTATCGCTGTTGCTTTCCAATGGATTTTCAATTACATCATATCGTCTACATTCCCGGCTTTGTACGATTTCAGCCCGATGTTCGCATATAGCTTATATGGCATTATCTGCGTCGCTGCTGCAATCTTTGTATGGCGTTGGGTGCCCGAAACAAAGGGTAAGACTTTGGAAGATATGAGTAAACTCTGGAAGAAAAACAAGTAAGTTCTTTCTCCTTTAATATCTTATAAATAAAAAGGTGCAGCCGGATAATTCGGTTGCACCTTTCTTTATATAATAAGATTACTGATTTATTCGCATCAATTGAATATATAACGTAGACCTATTTGGAGTTTCCAACACTCACTATAGTTCAGGTTGTGGGTGAAGCTTTCGGTTGGATATTCTTTATTACTGTTCTTATACATAGAGAAGATAGGAGTGTTATTTTCATCTTTACCCGTATAAGTGAGGATTCGTCCTCCATTGGCAACAGACATATTTTTGTTTACGCCCCACTTACTATTCAGCAGATTGCCTATATTCAGGATATCCAGGCTGAGTTGCAGTCTGTTCTGGGTTTTGCCTATCTTCACAAAGAAGTCGCGGCTCCAGCGGAAATCAAAGCGGTGTACCCACGGGGCACGTGCTGCATATGCTTCTGCATACTCGCCTTTATGCTTCTTCAGATACGGGTCCTGATTCACAAATTTCCAGAAAGCATCTGCATCTTCGGTGCTTGCGAATTTGATTTCATCTTTGGTTTTGGGGATATACATGAGGTCATTCGTCACACCGTCTCCATTCATATCATTGGTATACATGAAGCTATAACCTCCGGCAGAATATCCGCTATAGAAAAGGCTGAAATTAGAAGATGTTTTCTTATTCAGATGCACGCGCCAGTTGATAGAAGCGATTACACGGTCGGGAGTGACGTAGCGTGAACGCATCAATCCAGAGTTGTTCGGGCCATTGATGGAGGGCATATTTGTCCAGGCAGAGTTAGCATCAGAACCAGGCATACCACTGATTTCTTTGGATTCAGTGTGCGTGTAAGCAGCCATGATATTCACGTTCTTTACAGGTTCGGCGGTTACAGTGATGTTTCCTGTCCAGCCCCAGCCTTTGGAAGTGTTGGTCAATACGTTTGCACTATTGATATTGGTGTGTTCCAAGTAGTTTTTGGGATAGATATAACGGTCATCCGGGCCGTTGAAACGCTGCCACGTATCATCCGGGCTTTTTATGTTATAGTTATATTGACGTACGGCGTTGATATCTTTGGAGAACATTCCTTCCAATGTTACGGTGAGAGGGAAGGAGACAGGAACTTGATAATCCAGCGCCAGTGAAGTCTTCCAGACTTGCGGCATCTTGAAATCCGGATCAATACCCACTATACCGCTTGGCAGCACACCTTCTTCGGGAGTGATGGTTGTAGGGAGTCCTAACGTGGAAATCATCTGGTTTACATCCGTTATCATATTTCCTTTCAGCAGGTCCAGACGCGGGTCGCGGCTTGTAACTTTACCATCCTTATATCTGGTAGTGATGCTCACCAGATTCTGAATCATACCGGAGTTAGTGGGCATATTGGTAAAGAATACCAGAGGAATGCGTCCTGTGAAGAATCCTGATCCGCCACGCACTTTCAGAGTCTTATCATTGAATACGTCCCAGGTGAAGCCCAAACGCGGAGAGAATTGCATTTTACTATCAGGCCATGCACCTGTATCGATGTGCATACCGTCGAAATCCAAATCATAGATAGCCTGGTTACGCATCAGGTCGTTCAGGAAACTCAGGTTATCCATACGTATACCTGCAGTCAACTTGAAGTTATCGCGAATATTCCATTCATCTTGCAGATAGATACCCAACTGGCCGAAATTCACATCAGCGGAAGGTTTCTTGTTGCCATTGTAACCATAGGCTAAGGCAAAAGATTCAGGAGCAGCTCCATTTTTGAAATCATCGAAACTGGAATAGCGGTAGTAGCCTGTTCCGTTGCGCATGTATGAGTTACTTGCCTTTTGGCGTTCGTAGCTGATACCGGCCGTTAATTTATGGGCTCCCAGATAGTAAGTGAAATTGTCTACGATGGTCATTACCGTATTCTTCACTTTATTGTTGTAGGTAAACAACTCATATCCCGCCGTCATGTACGGTTCCAGAATCGGATTTCCGTCTTCATCGTATCCATACATGATGTCGATGAAAGGGAACAGGCTGGAATTTGTGCCGCGCTCGTCTTTCATATCACTGTATGTAAACAGTAACTGATTGGATATAGTGGAGGTGAAGCGGCTGTTTAATTCTGCGGTAACAGAGTTTACAACATTCTGCTGGGAATAGCAGGCATTTGCATAAGCCATGGAGTACTTGGAAACACGGTCGTATGGCAAGCGATAGCCGGTGTTTCCAGAACTTCCATTGGGGGCATTCCAGGTTGTGTTATCAGTGAAGTTATAACGCACACTCAACTTATTACCTGCGTTAATGTTCCAGTCGATACGCCCCAGTAGTTTCAGATTGGTTATGTCAGCAGGGAAACTGGTGAAAGAGCCGGTATCATAACCATATTTGTTTTTCAGTATTTGAGAAAATTCAGCCATATCCGCTTCTGTAGTGCGAGAGATAGTGGAGTTATTAGGAGTCTCCCCCTCTTTTGCAGCACGCCATTTTACTACTTGTTGCGGACTCTTTTCATACTCCACATTGGCAAAGAAGAACAATTTATCTTTGATAATCGGACCGCCGAAAGTGGCACCATATACAGTCTTAGATTCTTCGGCGCGTGCACCGAAATCCGTATCACCAATTTTATTGCCGCGCATCACTTCATTATTGAAATACATGTAGGCGCTACCCTTATAAGTATTGGTACCCGATTTCGTAATCGCGTTGATGCCTGCACCAATAAAATTAGCCTGGCGTACATCAAAAGGAGCAATGACCACTTGTACTTCGTCAATGGCATCCAGTGAGATGGGATTGCCACCACCCGGCAGTTCGGAAGACAAACCAAAGTTGTTGTTCAGGTTGGCACCATCTACCGTGAATGTGTTGGAGCGACCGTCGCGACCACCGAAAGTATTGCCGGAAGCATAGGGAGAAATACGTGTAAAGTCACTGAGGCTGCGATTAATACTCGGCAATGTGGTCAACTGCTCGGTCGATATGTTGGTAGTAGCACCAGTCTTCTCGGCACTGAACTTCGACTTACTGGCTGTCACTGTGACTTCTCCCAGTAGCTCGGAAGCTTCGTGCAGGGTTACATTCAAAGAATAAGTCTCACCCAATTGCAATTGGATACCTGTATATATTGCTGTCTGATAACCTACATAAGAAACCGTCACCTTGTACGGACCACCGGTACGCATACCTTGAAAACTAAACCGTCCGTCTATATTGGTAACAGTGCCGTAGCTGGTTCCAGAGGGTTCGTGTAGTGCTACCACTGTAGCTCCTATGACAGATTCCCCGTCTGCCATAACCTTTCCACTCATTCCGGCAGTAGTTACCTGTGCTCTTACCATTCCTGTAACAGAAAGTAAAAGCACTAATAGAAATAACATCTTTTTTGCCATGATTTTTAATTTTTAGTGAATAAAATATAATCCCATACGAAAACGCCACAAAAGTATAAAAAAAAGTAAAATAAGCACTTGGTAAAAGTGTTAAATCCTTGCTGCGTTTTTGCAACCCAATGAATGTACTATAAAAATATATGCTTCCAAAGACAATGTGTGATTTTTAACTGTACCTTTGCAGTGGATTTAACATTCTGGAATAACAGAGAACACTATGGATTCATTGAAAATTAATAAGGTCCAATTGCGTAATTTACAGATAGAAGACTATGAGCAATTGGCGCAATCATTCACCCGTGTATATACGGATGGCAGTGATGTGTTTTGGACACATAAACAAATTGAGAAACTGATTAGAATTTTTCCCGAAGGACAGATTGTCACGGTAGTGGACGAGAAAATTGTCGGCTGTGCACTCTCCATCATTGTGAATTACGATGATGTGAAGAATGACCATACTTATGCGCAGGTAACAGGAAAAGAAAGCTTCAATACGCATAACCCTAAGGGAAATATCTTGTATGGTATTGAGGTGTTTATTCATCCCCAATACCGTGGTCTGCGTCTGGCGCGCCGCATGTACGAGTACCGGAAAGAGCTTTGCGAAACGCTGAATCTGAAAGCTATCATGTTCGGCGGGCGTATTCCTAACTATCATAAGTATGCCGACCAGATACGACCGAAAGAGTATATAGATAAGGTGAAGCAAAAAGAAATCTTCGACCCTGTACTGACTTTCCAACTCTCCAATGACTTCCACGTGCGTAAGGTAATGCGCAACTATCTGCCTAATGATGAAGAATCGAAGCATTACGCTTGTTTGTTGCAGTGGGATAATATTTATTATCAAGAGCCCACACTGGATTATGTAACGCCTAAGACCACGGTACGTGTCGGTCTGGTGCAATGGCAGATGCGTAGTTATAAAACTCTGGATGACTTATTCGAGCAGGTAGAATTCTTTGTGGATGCCGTGTCGGATTACAAGAGTGACTTTGTCCTCTTTCCCGAATACTTCAATGCTCCACTGATGGCAAAGTTCAACAATGAAGGTGAATCACAAGCCATCCGTGGGCTGGCAGCTTATACAGAGGATATCAGGGAACGGTTTATTAAACTGGCTATCAGTTACAATATCAATATCATTACGGGTAGTATGCCGCTCATTAAAGAAGACGGGTTGTTATATAATGTCGGTTTCCTTTGCCGCCGCGATGGTAGTTACGAAATGTACGAAAAGCTACATGTGACACCCGATGAAATCAAAAGTTGGGGCTTGAGTGGCGGAAAGGCTTTACAAACATTTGATACAGATTGCGCTAAAATAGGCGTGCTGATTTGTTATGATGTGGAATTCCCCGAATTATCCCGAATCATGGCAGACCAGGGTATGCAGATATTGTTTGTTCCTTTCCTGACGGATACGCAGAATGCATATTCCCGGGTAAAAGTATGTGCACATGCCCGTGCTATTGAAAATGAATGTTTTGTGGTTATTGCCGGCAGTGTGGGAAACCTTCCGCGTGTGCACAATATGGATATCCAGTATGCCCAGTCAGGCGTATTTACGCCTTGTGATTTTGCTTTCCCTACAGATGGCAAGCGGGCGGAAGCTACGCCGAATACAGAAATGATTCTTGTTTCCGACGTAGATCTGGATTTACTGAACGAATTGCATACATATGGCAGTGTGCGCAATCTGAAAGACAGGAGAAGTGACTTGTATGAGGTGAAGATGAAAAAATAAGAAGCTTAGTAAGTTATTTATTCATCTTATTAAAACGTAATCTGACAATATGTATTTCCGTATTATTATACCAATAGTAAACTCTACATAACGGATGGGAAAGAATAGAACGGTATTCTTTATCTTTTCCATGTTTTTCAAGCTGACCAACAGTGGGCATTAGTAGAATCTTATGCACTGCTTCATCTATATTTTTTGCAAAAGTTACAGCAAACTGTATTCCTAAATTTGTAGCATACCAATATGCAGTCTTTTGAAATACAGTAAGTGCCCGCTTGGTCCAGATTACTTTAAATTCATCCATAGCTTAAAGGCTGCTTTTACTTCTTCATCAGTAGCATTACCACTGGCTTCTGATAATTTCAATTCTTTTTCAAATTCATTATTGGTATATTGACAGGGTATCGGCTTACCTATCAGGAAATTTTCTTCTTCCAATTCTTTTGCAAACTTCGGGTCAAAATGTGCATAAGCGAACTCTTTTGCACGTTGATAACGTTCTTCAAAGCTTTCTTCGTCCTTATCAAGCATACTACTGATTTTAGACAATAGTTCGGCATCGTCCATTTGCTCCACTCTATTTTTGATATGATTACGCAGAGCGTTTAGCATCGGACGACTATAATAAGTTGCAGTTGGCTCTTTTACTTTTCCCATGGCGTTACGTTTTGTACAAAGGTAGATATTAATATACGTAGTAACAAAAGTAAGGTATAAAAAATGCAATTCAACCCGATGATTGAACTGCATTTTTCTATGTAACTGTTGATTTATCCTTTGATATCCCAAATGCCGCAACTGCGTTCAAGCTCCACAAGCGCTGCATTATAATTGAACAACGTTTCAATGTATTGTGCCTGCACTTCATTGTATGTACGTTGTGCATTCAATATTTCAAGCAAGGATACTTCTCCCCGGTTATAGCTGTATATCTTCCCTTTAAGCACGTCTTGTGCCTGTTTCAGTATACCACCTTCATAATGCTTCAGCTGGAGTGTTTGTGACTGGAATTGCTGATAGGCTCCCATCACCTCTTGTTGCACTTGCAGGCACATCTGTTCGTATTGTAGCTCGGCTTGGCGGGCTCGGAAACGGGCGGCATTAACAGCGCCCCTGTTCAGCGATGAGAAGTTTAAAGGAATGGCGATTCCCGCACTGACTCCATTGAATGCCGGCGCCGGAGCTTCCTCATTACGCACACGTTTATTGTGGCTCCACCCTAACGAGAACTCTACATCAGGACGTTTTTCACGTTTGGTTAAAGTCAGTTCCCGACGTGCAACTTCCGTGTTTTTTAAGGCAGCCAACAGATCAGACCGATGCTCTATAGCAGTTTCAATCAGTGTGCCAAGCACGAATACCTGTTCCGGTTTTTTTAATTCCTCTACCGGATGAAAAAGTGTATCTGTAACTACAGTGCCAGTGAAAGGGGACAACTGCATGTAAGCTTGTTTCAGGTCCGTTTCGGCTTGCAGCACTTCGTTATACATGATGTCCGCTTCCAATTTGCTTTGTATAGCTTCCACCTCCATTATTTTACCGGATGCCAGACGAATACTATCCGATTGTGCCAGGTCGTACATATTGCCCCATGCGCTTCTTTTAATGTCATAAAGCTGTTTTTGTTTCATTACCTCCAGATAGGCAATAGTGGCATCTGCCTGTAAATTCCGGAAATAGTCATCTAATACAATCTCCGCTAACTCACTCTGACTACGTGCTAATCTGATACCTGCCGTACGCTTTCCCAATGTGACATTCTGCGAAAGCCCTAATTCATAACTTTGCCCCATCTGCAAGGTATGGTCTTCATTGTTAGAATAGGTAAAGGAGAGTGACGGATCATCGAACACCTTGGCAGCTATCACATCGGCATGCGCTGCACTGACGTTCATCTTCTCTGCGGCATATTCCAGATTATCCGCACTTACCTTATGCATATATTGCTTGTAAGTAATTGGTTCTACAGTCTGTGCCTGCATTGAGCAAGCACAAACCATAGCAGTAAATAATACAATACTATATCTTTTCATTTTCCTCATTTTTATCTTCCTTTTTTTCCATCATATAATATAAAGTAGGGAGGATGTATAGCGTTACAACAGTGGCAAACAATAATCCGTACACAATAACTGTTGCCAGTGGTCGCTGCACATCGGAGCCAATTCCCGTACTCAGGGATGCCGGAAGCAACCCCAATACGGCAACGGTAGCTGTCATCAGGATAGGGCGGAAGCGATGACGGACACCGGTAGTTACGGCATCGCGTAAGTCGCGCCCACGACTGCGCAGGTTATTGATATGCGAAATCATAATCACCCCATTCTGTATGGCTACCCCAATCAGGGCAATGAAGCCTACGGCAGACGAAACATTCAGCGTCATTCCCCGTACATTCAGTGCCAGCATGCCTCCGAAGAGTGCCAAGGGAATGATACACATCAGCAAGGCAGCTTGCCGGAATTTACCGAGAGCGGCAAATAGCAACAACAACATGATGCCCAGTGCCAATGGAACCACCACACCCAGACGACTGTATGCGCGGTGTTGGTTCTCAAACTGTCCCGCCCATTTCAGGTGATATTCTTCAGGATTGTAATCCACTTGTTCATCAATCATTCTATTGGCTTTCTGCAAGAATGAAGTAAGATCGATGCCACGCAGGTTGACACGAATGGTCAGATGCCGCTTGTTCATCTCACGCGAGATGGTACTTGCACCTGTTGTAAGTTTGATATCCGCAACCTGACTTAGAGGAATTTTTGCCCCTGTGCCGGAAGTCAGCATCAGATTGCCGATGCGTTCCGGCGTGTTACGTGTTTCCTCGCTGAAACGGCAGATGACATCATAAGATTTACTACCCACGAATATTTGTGAGATAGCTTTTCCTCCGATAGCAAGTTCTATCAAATCGGCTACGTCCGAAACGTTCAATCCATATTGAGCGATGCGGTCACGGTCGGCTACAATCTGAAGTTGGGGAAGGGGAGGTTCCTGGTCTACAGCTACATCCGTTGCACCCGGAATCTGTTTGATGACATTGACAATTTTGTCGGCAATGTGGCGTGTGCCTGTAATATCTTCACCGTATATTTTCAGTGCAAGGTCACTGTGTGCACCTGCTATCTGGTCCATCACCATATCTATAATCGGTTGTGAAAAGCCAACGGAATATCCCGGCATGGTCATAAGTGTATCATTCATGGCTTCAATCAATTCAGCCTTATTACGTCCCGTGGTCCAGGTATCGTAAGGTTTCAGCCCTACACCACACTCCACATGCGAAAGCGAAAAAGCTTCGGCGCCTTCATCATCACGGCCCACTTGTGTCATCACATACGATATTTCCGGGAACTGCCCGAGCTTCTGTCTCAATTCAGCTCCCATTTCTTTGGAACGCTCAATGGAAATACCCGGAGGCAATTGTACCTGAATCCAGATGGCGCCTTCATCCAGAGGAGGAAGGAAATCCTTTCCCACGGTATAACTCAGAACACCGGCCAATATCAAAATCCCTGCTAGTACACCCAGCACCGCTTTCGGACAATCGATGACACGAACCACTTGTGCATGATATAACATTTGCAGTTTTTCCAGCCAACGGTTATGATATACTTTGCGCGGCTTGCGATAAGCCATATATGCCAATCCCGGAATCAGAAACAAGGCCACACACAAAGCACCAATTAGTGCATAGCCTACCGTATATGCCATCGGAGTAAAAAGTTTCTTTTCGATATGCTCAAATGCAAATAACGGCAAGTAGGCAGTTATAATGATGAGGATAGAGAAGAAGATAGGACGTGCCACTTCCGTTGTACGCCGCAGAATGGAATTTTCTTCCAATATCTCCCCGGGATGCCGCTCACGCTTTTTCAGAATAGTTTCCATCATTACAATGGAACCATCCACAAGGATACCAAAGTCAATAGCTCCCAATGAAAGTAAATTGGCGGGAATATCAGTGACGTGCATCAGGATAAAAGCAATCAGCAATGAAAGGGGAATGGTGACTGCTACCAACAATGCACCCCGCCAACTGCCTAAGAACAGAATCAGAACAACAATCACCAGTATCATCCCCATGAACAAAGTATGAGAGACTGTATGGAGTGTCATTTCTACCAGATTTGTACGATCCATAAAAGGATGGATGCGTGTTCCTTTAGGAAGCACTTCGTTGTTCAGTTCATCAATAGCGGCGTGCACTTCTTCGAGCACCTGCGACGGGTTTTGTCCGCGAAGCATCTGCACAATACCTTCCACGCCGTCGGAATAATTGCGTTTGCCATCATAGAATCCCAATACTCCTTTGCGTTCCAGACTTCCATACTTCAGCTTGCCGATGTCATCCAGATACACTGGCACGCCATTATCTGTTTTGATAACGATACGCCCCAAGTCCTTCAAATCTTTCACCAGACCGATACCCCGGATTACATAACTCAGATCACCCCGGCTCAGCATACTTCCGCCGGCATTCACATTGTTCATTTCCACTTTTTCGGTCACATCAGAGAGGGAAATTTCATACTCTTCCATCTTCCGCGGATTCAGTTCAATCTGATATTGGGTCGTGATGCCACCATAATTGCTGACATCGGCCACACCTGTCACCTGTTTCAGCCGGGGAATAATCACCCATTTATGCAAATCGGTCATCTCGCGCAGATCCAGGTTATCACTTTCTATGACATAGCGAAATATCTCACCGGTGGGAGAGGTCAGGGGATTCAAGCCCGGCACAGCATCATAAGGCAGTTCTACATCCACCAACCGTTCCTGTACGCGTTGGCGTGCCCAATAATCATCAATGCCATCATCAAACACCAGTACCACAGTACTCAGTCCAAAGGTATTTTTGCTTCGCATCACGTTCAGTCCCGGTAGCCCGTTCACGGCTCGCTCTATAGGGATCGTAATCTGCTGTTCTATTTCCTCGGCTGCCAGTCCCGGCACTTGGGTTACAATTTGTACAGTAGTATCCGCAATGTCCGGATAAGCATCAATTGCCAGCCTTGTCCACGAATAATAGCCCACTACGGCAATGAAGCTAAACAAGACGAACATCAGTCCTCGACGATGTATCGCCAAATAAATCAATTTCTTCATATGTGCAAGCCGGTGTTTAGTTGGCGTTCAATAGATAGAAAGCACCATCGGATACGAATTTCTCTCCCGGTTGCAGACCGGCGGTGATGACGCACTTGTCACCATCGGTAGCGGAGGTTTCCACCTTTCGTTTCAGAAACCGATTGTTGCCTAAAGATACCAATGCATACGCCTGTTCTTCCTCTTGCAAGATGGCAGAAGTGGGAATCAGAATGCTTTCGGCAGGTTCATCAGTCAGTTTTACTGTGGCATACATGGCAGGTTTCATCAACCGTTCTTTATTATCACATGCCACCAGCACTTCTACCGAACGCGTATCCTCGTCCAGCATTTCGTTAATGTGATAGATGCTGCCACTGAAAGTGCGGCTTGGCTGCGATACCAATGAAATTTCCACTTGCTTTAAAGAAGAAAGTAGCGGCATATCCTTCTCTTTCACATTGGCAGCCACCCATATTTCATTCAGGTCTGCAACAACGGCAATGGGGTCTGCATCCTCTTTCATGAACTGCCCGATGACAATCTCATTCTTCACCACTTCACCGGAAATGGGTGAACGGACAATCATAGGTTGCCCCAACACCAACTCGTCCGGTTCTATCTGGAAGACTTTCAGTGCTGCCAGCGCGTTCTCGTAATCTTTCTTTTTCAGCTCATAGTTCACTTCGGCTTCTTCCACTTCTTTTTGTGCGCTTACCTTATGCGCATACAAGTCCTGTTCCCGGCGTAGATTTTTGGAAGCCAGTTCCATTTCTTGTTTGGCCTGATAATAGACTTTTCCTGTTTCAAAAAAGTCGGGTGAGCTGATTTCAAACAAAGGACTGCCTTTGTCCACCTTCTGTCCCAGACGGATAAAGGAGCGTGTTACGCGTCCTGCAAATGGGGAGGCTATTTCTGCATAATGATTGGGAATGGCTTTCACTATACCGGATACAGTGAATGTCGTTTCATGCAATTCTTTATGTACTTCGCTTATTATCAGCTTTTTTGCTACGGGAGATTCTGAGGATACGATAATGGTATCTCCTGAGACAGAAAACTCCTGAATTTCCTGCTCTTTTTGCTGACCGGTACAGGCATAGCACATCATGCCGGTCAGGCACAATAAATATATGTATTTCATTTTCTTGTTGTTATGTTGGAAACTTGTTTTTACTCATGTATTAAGGATAACAGGCATAGTCGCCTGTTCAGAATACATGGCAGGGAGGAGAACGTAAATGGAATAATCGGAGAGAGCGTACAATCCGATTCATTCCATTCGGCAAAAAAATGAAACCTAAGAAGAATAAGATAAAGGGGACAACCGGTAACTCATGCGAACTGTCCAGGCATAAAAGATTGAACCAAGAGACAGTTTCCCATTCCGCTTCTGTATGCGAATGATGTGTGCCCGGTAGGTATGGATGGGAGTGAGTTACGAGGAAATGATCAACTACATGCGTATGAACAAAGGCTGTGTTTCCCACATAGTAATAAGCGAATACTACTATTAGTAAATACTTTACGGTATTGGAAAGTAACCTTTTCACATGCAATGCTTTTGCTTTGGCGGCAAAGGTAGTACATATTTCATACTCCATCAAAAGGGATGCTGAATTATTTCTTAAAATAATTCAGTCAAGGAGGATGTTGTTATCAAGTCCGTACTTACTCCGTATCTGCTCCGTACCAAGTCCGTAGCATCTCCGTACTCTATAGCACGGACTTAGTACGGAGTTGGTACGGAGCAGGTACGGAGTAAGTACGGACTTGATATGGAGAAGGTATAATGAATGAGTTCAAAAAAGTTCTTTTAATCGATAATCACCAAACATCTTCAGTTTTGTCTTCTCCTACAAATGCTGCCACTTTTTTCTTATAGATATCCACTCCTTTAGCTATATTTCTCTCCGCATCAGGAGTCCCCATACCGTATACTACGAAAGGAGTCTGCCACATCATTCCACCATGTACAGCACCTGCCTGATAGGGACGCAACAATTCATCTACCGTAAAGCCGTTTCTTCCTCCGCTTCGGTATGCATCGAATTCAGAGCCGGTGGTTGTGGCTATCATCAACGGTTTACCTGCCACTGCGGGAGTCTTTGCCAGATGGGTAAATATCCGGTCTTGCCATTGCTTCAACAGAGAGGGGGCCGACATCCAATAAAACGGAAATTGATATATCACAGCCGTGGCATGTGAAATAATGCGGCTCCACGCATCCATATTGAAGACATCATCTGCCGGCATCTCATACAAATTATACACAGCCACTTCTTCTATATCATTTATAGCATCGATCAAGGCTTTGTTTGCTTGCGACTTTTCTATGTTGGGATGTGCCAGCAACACCACAACTTTTTTCAGATCTTTATCCATATTATTTTTGAGGTTTTGGTGAATAATCAATGTGACAGGCAAAAGTAACAAAATATTTGATAAATAAATATCTGTTCATTCAAAAACAATTGCATATATTTGCAACGATAAAAAAAGTTTTATGTTTAAATCTAAGAAGAGTTTGGTGAGGTAAATAATCTGTAGCTCTATTTGCAGATTATCCATTCGTTTTCCACTCGGGCATATTCTTGTCTGAGTTATTTTTATATTCTATAATTTATTAATAAATAGCGAATTTGTATAGGGATGAGCATATCCTTATAGAGAGTTTGCATCTTAAAATAATTGAAGCAATGGATTTAAACAATATTCAAATCAGAGAAACTCAAATAGAAGACTTTAACGCCATTATGGAAATCCATGAACAGGCATTCCGCAACAAAAAGGAACCGGAATTAGTAGCCAACCTGCTGGCTGACGGGAGTGGAAAACCGGCTATTTCGTTACTTGTCCTGCACAATGGTCAGCCTGCCGGACATATACTTTTTACCCGGTCTTATTTCGACGGACAACAGGAACAACCCATGATGCACATCCTGGCTCCATTGGCCGTGAAGCCGGAATTTCAATGTCAGGGTATAGGAGGAAAACTAATAAAAGCAGGCATCAGGCTGTTGCAGGAAAAGGGAAGCAATCTTATTTTCGTATTAGGGCACAAAGAATATTATCCTCAATATGGATTTTTGCCACATGCTACACGTTTAGGCTATCCGGCTCCCTATTATATTCCCGATGAATTGGGTGAATACTGGATGGTTCAGCCAATCAGTAAAACAGGTTTTGGTATAGGAAAAGGAAAGATTAAATGTGCCGATGCCATGAACAGACCGGAATACTGGAGAGAGTGATGAGTAAAGCAAATTATCATTATAATGAAAATACTGTTTGATAGATATCTAATGATTTTTTCATTATAATGATAATTCGCGATGATTCTCCGGAGACTTCAAACGGGCTGTTTTTTTGTTTTTTTCTATTCAATAATATCTTTTCTCTAACTTTTTTGTAACTTTGCACCCT
>CAMTFK010000057.1 GCA_947071285.1 uncultured Bacteroides sp.
ATGATGAACAGAAAGCGGAGCGTGATGCATCCGAAGGGATTACTCCGTATATCCGTAGTGCACGGCTCATTGCTGTATTCTTCAGTTTTAATGTCTTTATAGGCTTGATGGGAACTTTCTGGTTCCGTACACGCCACCGCCGCAGCGAGATTGCTTTACGAATGGCGATGGGAAGCAGCCGTAGGAAGATATTTGGACAATTGCTGAGCGAAGGATTATTATTATTGGTTCTGGCTACTATCCCTGCTCTGATTATCTGTGGCAACCTGGTGACGGCAGAAGCTACGATGACCGAACAGGCTGATGCTACGGGAGTTCGCTTTGCCATCGTTTCACTATCTACTTTTTTCCTTATGGGTCTGATGGTGATAATTGGTGTTTGGTTCCCGGCTACACAGGCGATGCGGGTACATCCGGCGGATGCTTTGCATGATGAGTAAAAAGAAAAGGTACATTCTATTCTGTTTTTCAATATAATGCGTATATTTGCGAGGTGAAAGCACATTTATTCAAACAGAAGAAAAATCAGATATGAAGAGACGCTTACTCCTCGTGATGTTACTTGGCCTGTTTCCCTGCATCATTGTATTTGCCGGACACTTCTCTACCGCAGAACGTACATATAACGTCCTTTTCATCCAATCATACAATCATCGTACTCCTTGGAATGACAAACTGACCGAAGGAGTACGCGACGGACTGGCGCGTGGAGGTGTAAAAGCGAAAGTCACTGCCGAGTATTTGGATGCAGACTACTGGACATTTGCTTCCGAGTGTGTCATTATGCGACGCATTTGTGAACGGGCCCGTCAGCGAAACACTGACCTTATTATTACAGCAAGTGATGAAGCCTTCTATACCCTGATGCATTGTGGCGATTCTTTGCCTTATAAATTGCCGGTAGTCACCTCGGGTATAAAGTATCCTAACGACAAACTGATGTCGAGCCTGCCTAATGTGTGTGGATATACCTCTAAAATTGATTTTGAATATTTACTTGAAAACGCGCGTCGCATATTCCCACATCGCACAGAGGTTGTTTGTGTTTCAGACAGTAGTTTTTTAAGTCTCAAGGGGGCTGCTGAATTTGAGCGTATCTGGGATGATTATCAGCAAAAACATCCTGAATACACATTAAAAACAATGAATGTGCAGGCACAAGCTCCTAATCCTGTCATTTCTTCCATTTGTTATGAATATAATGCCTACAACCGTATTGTCATTGCTCCCAAATGGACCCCTTTCCTTTCTTTTATAGGCAAGAATTCCAAAGCTCCGGTTTTTGCGGGACAAAGCCTTGCGTTGACAAACGGAGTGTTCGGCGTTCATGATATGGAGCCTTATGAAAGTACATATGCCGCCGGACGATGTGCTGCACAAGTGTTGCAGGGAGCCATACCTTCCGTAGTGGGAATCTCAGATTTATCAGGTAAGATACTTTATGACTATAAACAATTAGAGTTTTTCAGGGTGAACCCTGATAAAGTGGGTGATAATGGTATTATCCTGAACGCCCCTTTGATGGAGCGCTACCGTGGTTGGTTCATTCTTTTTTATTCTGTCATCGTGGCAGCATTGATTTTCCTGGTTATCTGGCTTTATCGTCTTAACCGTCATGAGTCTCGCCGTCGTATGCATGCGCAAACGCGTTTGCTTATTCAGAACCGTTTGGTGGAGCAACGTGATGAATTCGATAATATCTTCTGCTCCATCCGTGACGGACTGATAACATATGATACTGATTTTCGCATACACTTCGTCAACCGTGCCTTGATGCTTATGCTGGAACTCGATCCGGAGGTTCATACAGCCCGATATTATGAAGGACAGATGGCAGGTTCTATTTTCCATATCTTTTGCAAAGGAGAAAACATTCTGCCCTCTTTGTTAAAGCAGGTGAGAACTGAACGCCGTGTAATCCCTATTCCGGAAAAGGCTTTCATGCAGGAGATTCACAAAGGAACCTATTTCCCGGTTTCAGGTGAAGTAGTACCTATCTATTCGAAGAATAAAATGACGGGTATGGCCATTTGCTGCCGTAATATATCCGAGGAAGAAATGCACAAGCGCTTTTTTGATCTGGCAGTGGATGCAAGTTCCGTATATCCCTGGCAATATGATATACGCACAGCCAGTTTCCATTTTGCCGGTGCGTTGCTCGACCATTTCGGACTTCCGGGCAAGCTTACCATTTTCCGGAAGGAACTGGAGCTTCTCATCTATCCGGAGGATTTGGAACAGACACAGGAACATTTCAATGTTATTCTTAAAGGAGATGAGTTAGATACCCGTATGAACTTCCGTATGCGTAATGCAGAAGGAAAATATGAATGGTGGGAATTCCGCAGTACTTCCTATAATGGTTTGACTCCGGAAGCACCTTATATGGTATTGGGTGTTTGCCAGAGCATCCAACGTTATAAAAATACGGAAGAAGAACTGATAGCTGCCCGAGACCGTGCTTTGCAGGCTGATACATTGAAGTCGGCTTTCCTGGCTAACATGAGTCATGAGATACGTACTCCGTTGAATGCCATCGTTGGTTTTTCCGATTTGCTAAAGGATATAGATGCATTCGGTCCCGAAGAAGTAAAACAGTTTGTGGATACCATCAATATCAATTGTACCCTTTTGCTTGCGCTGATTAATGATATACTCGACCTGTCACGTATTGAATCCGGTTCAATGGACTTCCGCTTTGCCGGATATAATCTGAACTTTGTCATGCAGCAAATATACGATTCTCAACGGTTGAGTATGCCACAAGGCGTGGAACTGGTTATGCAGGTTCCTGAAAACGAAAGTAAATCAATAATCACAGACTCTGTCCGTTTGAAGCAGGTGATTAATAACTTCATCAACAATGCCAAGAAGTTTACTACCCACGGCTCTATTACTTTCGGCTATCTGACGGAAGAGCCGGGTTATACTGTTTTCTTTGTGGAAGATACTGGAAGTGGTATTTCAGAAGAAAATCAGCAACGTATATTCGAACGTTTCTATAAAGTAGACAGCTTTACTCAAGGAGCCGGTTTAGGATTGAGCATCTGTCAGACTATCGTAGAACGTTTCTGTGGTAAGATAGCAGTAACTTCTGAATTAGGGAAAGGCACCCGCTTCACAGTGCGCGTGCCGGATAGTAATGAGTAAACTTTATTCTATTCGTTTACACCCATTTGCCTGCAGGAATTCATCCAGCAATATCTCGTAGTTTCCATGTACCAACACGTGGTGGTTTCCTAATGGATTCTTGAGGAAATACTCTGCCGGTGTATCCATCTTGATGCGTACCTGTGTGCGGCACATATTGATGTAATTAGTGTTTTCCGTCAATGTACCTGTACTTAGATAATACTCATCCAGACATTCACCGCCACATTTCACAACCGTGACGTGCCCCGTAGGTAAAATACCCTGGATACCGATACCCATTTCCGTTTCAAAGTGGCTGCGGATGATATATTTTTCGGTCTGTGCGATGCCGATGGTGCAATGAGCCAGTATAATTTCATTGGTGCGGGCATTTATCATGGATGGGTTTGCCATGAAAGACGATTGCCCTGTCAGTACTTTTATGGCAAGTTGGGTGAATACCGATTGCAGGTCACCTTCACATCCTGCTATGATGCCTTCATCATTCAATAAAGCTAAGGCAAGGCAGCCGGTGGTTCCGGTTTGCTCTATCATCTTGAAGCAACTCAGGGTGACGGCACTTAGTTTTTCTTCGTCTACAATCTTTTTTATGGCGCGATACAGCCGCATAGCCTTTATCAGATCTTCCGGTGTCGCTTCACGGCAAGCCAGCGCTTTACCTGCAAAAGTGGCGCAGGCTTCGCCCACTTCATCGTCTGTTATTTGATTATAATACTCATAAACGCGTTCCAGCGGAATATCCGTGTATTCAATTCCCCAACGGCGTTTAGACAGGAGGTAATCCACATTACTGGCAACCAGCCACGAAGAAGGAGCACCTATCACACCGATGCGTGACCCAGAGAGTGCCCGTTGGGCTTTAAAGTTGCTGTACAAAACAAAAATACGTTTGATAATTTCGGGTAGTTCTCCATGCAGAATCTCGCTTTTCATGCCCCGGCCGCGTAGCCAGGATGAGATTTCGAGAGCAGAAGCAAGTGAATTTTGCATGCCGTCCGCCAGTAGTATGGCAGGGCGGGGGAGAGATTCAAAACGCTGGATGACCAATCGTTCCACACCGCCGGTAGCAATAAAGAGCAGGCAGAAATCATCTTTGGTGAGTTTGTCTATGTCTTGATAATACACAAGGTTTACGGTAAAATATTTCTCCAGTTCGTTTAAGATTAGTTCGTGGGAGCCAAGAACGGATGCTTGCTTGTGAAGCAGTGATGCGAAGGTTATCAGGTTTAATACCATGCTATTGAATACGGTTTACGATTTAACAATTTACGATATTCAAAGGTACAATTTCTTTTGAAACCACCACTATCTTTTAAGTCATAGATAGTGTTTTTAAACTTTTTTGCCAATGCTTTCCCTTTGTATCAATAAAAGTGTTACTTTTGCACCTCTGATTGCATAGATATGAAAGTATATCATCAATCGTTAACTGTAATTTGTCAAATTGTAATTTCTTAGACATGCCAACAATATCTATCCGCGGAATGGAGATGCCTGCGTCTCCTATCAGAAAGCTGGCTCCTCTGGCTGATGCAGCAAAACAACGGGGAGTGCATGTATTCCACCTGAACATCGGACAGCCCGACCTGCCCACACCGCAAGTCGCGATTGACGCAATACGCAACATCGACCGTAAAGTTCTGGAGTACAGTCCCAGTGCAGGATACCGCAGTTACCGCGAAAAATTGGTAGGCTATTATGATAAGTTCAATATCAAACTGACGGCGGATGATATTATCATTACGTCCGGCGGCTCGGAGGCTGTGTTGTTCTCTTTTCTGGCTTGCCTGAACCCGGGTGATGAAATTATCGTGCCCGAACCGGCTTATGCTAACTATATGGCATTCGCCATTTCCGCCGGTGCTAAAATCCGTACTATCGCTACTACAATAGAAGAAGGCTTTTCGCTTCCTAAGGTAGAAAAGTTTGAAGAACTGATTAATGAGCGCACCAGAGCTATTCTTATCTGTAATCCTAATAACCCTACGGGCTATCTCTATACTCGTCGTGAGATGAACCAGATACGTGACTTGGTTAAAAAGTACGATCTGTTCCTTTTCTCCGATGAGGTTTATCGTGAGTTCATCTATACGGGTTCCCCCTATATCTCTGCTTGCCATCTGGAAGGCATAGAAGATAACGTGGTGCTGATTGATTCCGTATCCAAGCGTTACTCTGAGTGCGGTATCCGTATCGGTGCTTTGATAACGAAGAATGCGGAAATACGTAGTGCTGTGATGAAATTCTGCCAGGCACGTCTCAGTCCTCCTTTGATTGGACAGATTGCCGCTGAAGCTTCCCTGGATGCTGATGAGGATTACTTGCGCGACACCTATGACGAATATGTAGAGCGTCGTAAATGCCTGATAGATGGTCTGAATCGTATTCCCGGTGTATATTCACCTATTCCTATGGGAGCTTTCTACACAGTTGCCAAACTTCCTGTGGATGATTCCGATAAGTTCTGTGCCTGGTGTCTTTCCGATTTTGAGTACGAAGGACAAACTGTATTCATGGCACCTGCTTCCGGTTTCTATACTACCCCCGGTTCCGGCTGCAACGAAGTCCGCATTGCGTATGTGTTGAAGAAAGAGGATTTAACCCGTGCTCTCTTTGTCTTGTCGAAGGCTTTGGAAGCATATCCCGGACGCACTGAGTAATATTAAATTAGAGACGGATTACACGTTTATCAGTGTATAACAACCGTGTAATCCGTCTCTAAAAAAATAATAAGCATGAATTTATCCCGCTTTATCGCCCTTCGTATCTATCGCAATTCGGAGCCCGGAAAGCAAGTTTCCCGTCCTGCCGTACTCATTGCCCTGATAGGTGTTGCTATCGGTTTGGCAGTGATGATTATCACAGTGTCGGTGATAGTCGGTTTTAAGAACGAGGTGCGTGGTAAAGTCGTAGGTTTCGGTTCGGATATTCAGATTACCAATTCAGATGCAGCCCGTTCTTATGAGACGCGTCCTGTAGTTGTGAATGACAGTGTTGTTTCCGTTCTTTCCAGTTATCCTGAGGTGAAGCACGTACAACGCTATTCCACCAAACCGGGAATGATAAAGACCGCAGAAGACTTTCAAGGTATGGTGCTGAAAGGTGTAGGGCCTGAATTTGACCCTACTTTCTTCCGTGAACACCTGATAGAAGGTGAATTGCCTCAGTTCAGCGATACGGCCTCTTCCAATCGCGTGATAATCTCCAAAGCACTTGCTACGAAGCTGAGACTGAAATTAGGGGATAAAATAGATACCTATTATATACAAGATGATATCCGTGCACGCCGTTTACAAATTGTAGGCATCTATCAGACTAACTTCTCTGAATATGATAACCTTTTCCTTCTGACTGACTTATACCTCGTGAACCGTCTTAATAACTGGGAGCCGGGACAAGTGAGCGGTGCGGAACTACAGATATATGATTATGACGCTCTGGAAGCAACAACCTATCAGATTGCTGCCGATATGAACGAAATAACCGATAAATATGGAGAAGACTACTGTGTGCGCAATATCGAAGAGCTTAATCCGCAGATATTTGCCTGGCTTAGCATTCTGGATGTGAATATCTGGGTAATATTGATTCTGATGGCCGGTGTGGCAGGTTTCACTATGGTATCTGGTTTGCTGATAATTATCATTGAGCGTACTTCTATGATTGGTGTACTGAAATCCCTTGGCGCCAACAATACTACCATTCGCAAAGTGTTTCTTTGGTTCTCCGTTTTTCTTATCGGCAAAGGGATGCTGTGGGGCAATGCCATCGGACTGGCTTTCTATTTTTTGCAGAAGTGGTTCGGCATCTTCAAACTCAACCCTGAGACGTATTATATGGATACCGTTCCGGTGTCTTTCAATATCTTGCTTTTCCTCTTACTGAATATCGGCACTCTGTTGGCATCGGTTCTGATGCTTTTAGGGCCTTCATACCTCATTACACGCATTCATCCGGCCAATTCAATGAGGTACGAATAGAAAAGTCGCACTTCATCGTTTCCAATGCCACACTTCAATAACTGAAATGCCACACTTCCCGGGAAATAAAGTGTGGCATTTCAGTTATTGAAGTGTGGCATTGGCTATACTAAGCTGTGGCATTGTAGAAACTATTATTTCCTTAGAAAGTTATTTCTCTTTCTGAACAAACAATGGGACTTCCAGCGGAGAGACTGCATCGGTTGCAGTATATCGAATACCGGAAGCGTGAAGTAGTAGCGGCGCTTTTCTCCCAAATCTTTTGCCGTTTTATTAATGATGAGGGCTTGCATTGTATATCGCAGGGCGAATATCAGGAATGCAATGCCCGCCACCAGCCAGTGGAAATTCAGTATTCCTATTACCAGCGTAGCTATCCATGCAGCATGAAATAATAAGCGGGAAGTAGTTTCAAATCCCGATAGATAACGTTGTATCCCCTTGTAGAAATGTGCTGTTACTGTATAATTGATTTTTTCTTCCCGCCAGTCTTTGGCACGATTAACAGGTTGCACACGTACAACTGCATTTGCATCCGTCTCTACACGAGTATTCTCCGCCGTGGCGGTCTTATTGATGAACAGGTCATCATCTCCGCGTTGCAGGTTGAGATGCGCTGAGAACCCTTTCTGAGCATAGAATAGTTCCTTGCGGTATGCCATATTACGTCCGATGCCTATGTAAGGCTTTCCGGCGAGTGCGTAGCCCAGATAGCGCATGGAATTAAATAGATTATCGAAAGATACGCGTTTATGCAGCCAACCCTTGCCACGTTCATATCCGCTGTAGCCCAATACAATTTGTGCACGTGAAGTGAAGTTACGCGCCATTGTGCGCAGCCATTGGTTGCTTTCGGGCAGGCAGTTTGCTTCGGTAAACACGAGCCAGTCATATTTGCTTGCCTTTACACCAAGAGTTACAGCCAGCTTTTTACGACTGATGTAGCGGGAAGAGTTTGGAACGAAACTGTGATAGAGGTTCGGATACTTTTCTCCCTGTAAAGTCAGATAATCCTCGCTTTCATCGGTATTGCCGTCGTTGATGACAATGACTTCAAATTGCGGATAATCCTGTTCCAGCACTGCGGTCAGGTTGCGACGCAGATTCTCTACTTCTTCGCGGGCATAGATAATGACCGATAAGGGTAGCAACTCCTGCGAGAAATGTATGTCACTTCGCTTTACGGCACGGCTACGGGTATGTATACGGTTGTAAAGACAAAAGTAATAGAGGAGTTGGATAATGAAAAGAATACCGACAGCAGCAAGTAGTGCCTGTTCTGTAGTATTGAATGTTAATGCTTCCATGTGGTCGTATGACGTTTTTGTGTTGCAAAGGTACGTAAAAAGAATGAAAGAATTAAAGAATTAAAGAATGAAAACCAGGGTAACGGCTTTCATTCTTTCATTCTTAATTTCGCACTTCATACGACGGTACAATCATAAATTTCGTATCTGGAAAATTCTTATCCAGATACCGGCGGATATACTGCATCGTATCCTCCTGTATCGTAGTATCTTCTACGGTGGGATACAGGTTATATAACACAGTATCCAATTGTATTCCCCTGTTTCGTATCGCCTCAAAACTTAATAGAGTGTGATTGATACTTCCCAGTTTTCCCGAAGTGACAAAAATGAGCGGATATTGCTTCTCTGCAACGTAATCAATCGTCAGATAATCCTCGGTAAGCGGCACCATCAGTCCGCCTGCCCCTTCCACGAGTACTACATCGTAGCGGCGTGCAAGTTCCTGTGTGGCGCGTTCTATCTTTCCGAAATCAATCGGTCGATTATCTATCCGGGCTGCCAGGTGGGGAGAACAAGGATAAGAGAATATCTCCGGCATGGTCAGTCCTTCGCGGTCTTCCTCCGTCATGCCGATGCCCATGAGCTGCCGGTGCAGGTCTATATCCTCAGAATGCCCCGTGTTGCCTGTCTGAATGAATTTTTGTGTGATGACACGTTTACCGCTACGAATAAGCTCACAAGCAAAGAAAGCGGTGCAATAAGACTTTCCGGCATCCGTATCGATGCCACTGATGAAATAAATGTTGTTTTCCATTATTCTATTTGTTTTTCTTTCGTGCAATCATATAAATGGGATGATACGTCAGGCTAACGTTGCCGTCCTCCTGACCGAATTGCCCGGTATATCCGCTACAGAATGCCTGCAAGCGTCCGCGCGTCCATATTTTCTTCTCTGTGCCCGTCACTCCGGTTTGCTTCAGATGCTGCAGAACTTGGAGCGGGGTAGCAAAGGGGAGGGGTACTATCTCTTCTTCTGCATATACAATTTCAAAATAGGGACTGAGCAAGTCGTTCAGCGCTTCTACCGGAAGATAATCAAGCCCGTGTCCTGTCAATGCACGTATTTCCCGCATATTTTCAGCCCCGAAGGTGCTAAAGGCAAGGTAACCGCCATCTACCAGGAAACTGTGGCAACGGGCAAAGAATTTCTCCGGATTATTAAACCATTGCAGGGTGGAGCATGAAGTGATTAAGTCCGTCTTTTCAGGAAATTCCAGTATTTCGGCATCACCGGGCATGAATTGCACAGTATCCTGCAGAAGCAAATCTGTCAGGCATTCTTTCATTTCCGGGCATAGGTCGTTCAGCAGCAATGTCTCAGGCTGGAGTTGGTGCAGCAAGATTCTGGAGTAGCTGCCGGTGCCGCATCCGAATTCCACGATATGGCGGAAGCGGGCATCGGGCAACAGACGCATCATCTTCTCGGCTACCTGCTGTTGTACCCGTGCTTCTTGTGAGTACGTATCCCGAGCACGGGCAAAGCGTTCGGCTATCAGTCTTTTGTCCATTCCTTTTCCAGATAGATTTCAAATAGTTCTTGGGCGTAATGTGCCGTTTCTATTCTGATGAGGATATGCGCTTCTGCCAAGAAAGGTGTGCTTCTCTCATCACGCGTCCATGCCTTCTTTTGGTTTTCAGACGGGATGATGCGGTCTTCTGTGGCTATGACGGATGTGCTCCAGCCGAAAGGATAGGTGGGTCCGGTGGTATAAGCTGTTTCGATGGCAGCCAATTCTTCCCGCAGTTCCTCCAACGGCCTGCGCGGAGTGATGGCAAGGAACTTCCTGAATGCGGCACTGTCCGTGCACATGCGGCGGAGGAATTTGTGCAGGGACGCATCCGTCAGTCCTTCCAGCGTACCGTGATAAATGGCAGGTGGTATGCCACGTTCTTCATCAATGGGAAACGGCGTACCGTTGATAGCGATTGTTTTTCCGAGAGGCAACCGGCTGTTTTCCGAAGTCTCACCTGCTATTATTTTTCCTAATACTTGCGATGCCGCCCAAACTCCCATCGACCAGCCCACAACATTCACCTCTTCATAATCCTTCAATACTTGCGAATCGAATGACAGATTACGGTAGTCATAGCATATCATAAAGTCGCTGTTTGCGGGGCGATAACCCTTAAACGGAGTCTCATCGGCTCCCCATCCGGCAAAGAACAGTAATAGCCGGGGATGTTTTTCTTGTATAATGAATTTTTGTATCATATCATTGTATATACTTTATCAATTCTCTGATTTCTTCCTCTGTAATTTCCGCTGTCAGCGAGAAACGAATGCGTGATGTACCTTCCGGAACTGTAGGCGGGCGTACGGGCAGGGCATAAAAGCCATGCCGTTGCAGCTCTTCCGCCCTCAAAATGCTCTCAGAACTTGCTCCTACAATCATTGGTACTATACAACTTGCACTTGGACAATCATAATCCTTCTCCTTTAAGGCGTTGCGAAGAATATTGCTAATATTTTCCAGGTGCATTCTTCGCTCCTTAAATCCGGCTAATCTCCGTACAATGAACAAAGTCCATGCTATGTTTATCGGTGGAAGGGCTGTTGTAAAGATTAGTGTCCGCATCCGGTTCACCAGATATTCCCTTATGGTGCGCTGGCATACGATGTAAGCTCCGGCAGATGCGGCGGCTTTGCCGAAAGTTCCTACCAGGAAATCAATCTCCCGGATGCACCCGGTTTCTTCTGCATAACCCAGTCCTTGGTCACCCCGCGCCCCGAAAGCGTGCGCTTCGTCCACATAGAGCAATACGTTTTCGTACATCTGTTTCAGCCGCACCAGTTCTGTCAGATCAGCAGTATCTCCGTCCATGCTGAAAATGCTTTCGGTGACGATGATTACTTGCCTGTAGGCGGCATGATGCTCAGACAACAGACGTCCCAGTTGCTTCATGTCATTGTGTCGGTATCGGATGCACCGTGCTGCCGAAAGCCGGATGCCGTCAATCAGGCTTGCATGCACCAGCTTGTCCGCCAGTATCAGGGTTTGCGCGTCGCTCACCGCAGGCAGAATGCCTGTGTTGGCATGATAACCACTGTTGAACACCAATGCGGCTTCTGTTCCGAACAATTGCGCAAGTGTCTGCTCCAGTTCCTCGTAGATGTTGAAGTTGCCTGTCAGCAGCCGTGACGATGAAGAGGTGGGCAGAAAGTTATCTACCGTTAGTTCTTGCAGAAATTCTTCGCGCAGTTTCCGGTCGGCTGCCAGTCCCAGATAGTCATTTGAAGAAAGATTCAACATCCGCCGCCCGTTTGCAATGACATCCCGCCCTTCATGCATCAGGGCAGGCAGTGCCCGCAGATTGCTGCGTTCTTTCAGTGTCTGCAACTCCTGTTGCATTTGCTCTATTACATTCATAAGCAGATAATCATATTTGTTCTTTGAGCGTTAATCTTTTAATTATTAATTTGCCTGCCGCAATATTTTCAACAAACCGCTTGTCAGCTTCGTCAATTGTTCCGGTTCTATGATAAATGGTGGCATAATGTACACCAGTTTACCGAACGGGCGTACCCAGATTCCTTCTTCCACAAAACGGCGCTGCATCCATGCCATGTCTACCGGGTCCTGCACTTCAATTACTCCGATGGCACCCAGTACCCGCACATCCACCACCTGTGGCAAGTTTAGTGCCGGTTCCAATTCGCGCCACAATTGTTCTTCGATGCGGTTCACTTTTCCCTGCCAGTCATATTCCGGTGAAGTCAGCAACCGTATGGATGCACATGCCACCGCACATGCCAGCGGATTTCCCATAAATGTGGGGCCGTGCATGAAAGCTCCCGGTGCATGATTGGAGATGGTGTCCGCCACTTCATTTGTTGCCAGTACGGCGGAGAGAGTCATATATCCGCCCGTCAGCGCTTTGCCTATGCACATGATGTCCGGTTCCACTTCTGCATGTTCCCAGGCAAACATCTTGCCCGTGCGTCCGAATCCTGTGGCTATTTCATCGAAAATCAGCAAAATGTTGTATTCCCTGCATATTCGCGCAGCTTCACGCAAGAATTGCGGATGGTAGAACCACATTCCGCCTGCACCCTGCACGATGGGTTCAATGATAAGTGCAGCCAGTTCTTCATGATGTTTCTCTACGATGTCCAGCAGTTCCAGTGCATCGTCTGCATCCCATTCTCCATCGAAGCGGGAGCGGGGACGGGAGGAGAAATAGCGCACCGGCAATGCCGAGCCGAACAGCGAATGCATTCCTGTCACCGGGTCGCATACCGACATTGCATTCCAGGTATCTCCGTGATACCCGCGCCGGACTGTTACAAAGTTACTTTTCTTTGCCAGATGCGCCTGCTTCGGGGCCGACTGACTTTTGGCATACCAATATTGTACCGCCATTTTCATAGCCACTTCCACTGCCACCGAACCGGAGTCTGCATAAAATATCTTTTGCATGGATGGCGGGACGAGAGGCAACAGCAATTTACCCAATTCTATAGCCGGGTCATGCGTCAGACCTCCGAACATAACATGAGACATCTTGCCGATTTGTTCTTGCAAGGCCGCGTTCAGCACCGGATTATTGTAGCCATGCACCATGCACCACCAGGACGACATACCCTCTATGAGCACTTGTCCGTTTTCCAGCGTAATGGTCGCTCCGTCTCCCCGTTTCACTATATATACCGGTAGGGGATTGGTGGTCGAAGTATAGGGATGCCACAGATGTTCCTTGTCGAACTGTGAATCACTGAAATGATATCCTGCTTCTTCTATCAGAGCTTTATCCTCGGAAACCTTCGAACCGAGTGTTGTCAGCAAATCTCCCACGATGGCGGAATTTACGCCGATATACAGGGATTTCTTCACAGCTTCTTTCGTCAGTTGTGAGCGTCCTCCGGCAAAGCGCAGATAGGCTGTAGGGTTGATGAAACGGAACAAGGCGATGGTGGTCAGCACTTCTTCTTCCGTCAGCGATGTTTGGCCTTCCAGGGGTGTTCCCGGAATGGGTTGTAATAGGTTTAGGGGTATGGATGGTACTTCCAGTTCCCTCAGCGTAAAAGCAAATTCAATCCGTTGCGATGCCGTTTCGCCCATACCGATGATACCCCCGCAGCAAATGTCCATGCCTACACGCCGGGCTGCTGCCAGTGTGTTCAGTTTCTCTTCTTGGGTATGCGTGCTGCACAGGGTGGGGAAGTGGCTTGGAGCCGTTTCCAGATTGCAATGGTAGCGTGTCACGCCTGCTGCATGCAATGCTCTCAGTTCGTTCTCATTCAGCAGTCCCAATGAAGCGCATAGCTGTATGGAGCTTTTTTGCCTCATATATCGTGCCGCCTCGCATAGCTGTTCCATATTCTTGCCGGAGGGTTTCCGTCCGCTTGTCACCAGTGAGAAGCGGGCTACACCTTGCGATTCGTTATGCTGTGCATGTCGCAGGCATTCTTCCTTGTCCACCAGGTCATACACGTCTGCTTTTGTCTTGTAGTGTGCCGACTGTGCGCACCATTTACAATTTTCAGGGCAACGGCCGGACTTTGCATTGATTATGGAACACATATCAAACTCCTGCGATGCACGTGCCAGGGTTATCTCATGTGCCGCCTCGTAGAGCGCTTCCTTATCCGGCTGAACAGCCAGCCATTCTGCCTCTGCCCGTGTGATGGGCACATCTTGCAGCACTTTATTTTTCAATTCTTCTACTGTCATATTCTTATGCTATTTTATGGGAACACTAAAAACGCAAATGACGCGGGCGACACAATCTGAAAAACAGCATTTGTTATCGTCCGCGTCATTCGCGTTCCACTTTTATTTATTATGATATCCGTATACTTCTCTCCCTGCTGACTGGTATTTACTACCGGGCATAACACAGGCTGCAGTTCCTTGAAACCAAAAAAATCAAGAACAGTCACCAAACCATTTTCACAGCCCAATGGTACCCCTATGTCCGTTTCCTGGCCTTTACCGCCATTTACTTCCTCTATACCCTGTCCGCCGCTCTTGCATCCTGCTGCCGCTCCTGCCTTTTGCTTCGACAGCGAACAGTCCGCTACCCCTTTCGGCAGACAACCGATAGTGACCCATTGTCCCAGGCTGGCGAATGCAGCATAGGCTTTCCGGCTCCATTTTCTGAAGCGTATCGTCTTTCTATGGGATTGTACTTTCTTCACGGTGCTATCGGTTCAATATCAGTTTTCAGTTTATTTCGTTTTATCGGCTGCAAATGTAACAAAAATATTTTCGTTTGCACGATTTTAGTAAATTCTCGTTCTTGTTTATCCTTTATTTCAAGAAATACACCACCGATACCGCCGCCTTTGTCGGTCCCAGATAGTTCTTTTTATATTTCCCTTGTTTGTCACCGCAAGCATAGCAATCATATTTCGTATATCGCGTATGGATATATCCTATGCCTGCTGATAAATCGAGGCTCCATCTCACAGACAAAGGGAATTGATACCCCACTGTCACTCCTGCACCGGCTCCCCAACCTTTGTATCTTGCGTCGTTCAGGGCTTTCATAAATTGAAGTCCGGTCACGTTATATTCACCTCCGAAGAGATTGATTCCGACGTTCCATCCGAGGAAAGACTCGCAGAACCAATACCTCATTTCTCCTGCCGTTAGCCAATGCTTCAATTTGGGATTGACAGTGTTTCCGCTTTTGTCTGTGTATTGTCCAAAGCGGAAAGGGTTATATCCTGCTGTCAATGCAGCCGTATAATGTCTGTTTATTTTCCATTCCATACCGATATTAGGGGTAGTAGTGGCAAGATATAGTAGATTTGTCTTTACTCCGATGTCCTGACCACATACTGGCAAGGCAGAAAAGGCAATCCATATCCATGCAAAGAAACGTTTCATTCCTGTTTTCTTATTTAGTTTATAATTTATTTCTCATTCTCTTTCACCGTATAGTGTATCTCGCATACCGTCCTTCTCAGCTTTGGCAGAAAGTCCTTTTTCAGTATCTTGTACGCATTTCCCCTGTCCAGAAACTTCATCTTCTCTTTCTTTTCATCCGGTAGCATCTTTGTTGCTATAATCTGCAATATCTCTTCCCGATAGGGCATATCCGATTCTTGTATCGCCTTTTTCAATCCTTCCCAATCCTCCGCCACGCTTGCCGTTTTGAACGGCAACTCCCGGTAGCGGACAATCTTTTGCAGATAATCGCGCAATGCAACTGTCCTTCCGTATGCCAGCCTTTCGTTGTTTTCGTAGGAGCCTTCGGGCGATGCATATCCGGTCATGTTCACTAATTCCACTTGTGCCCCCGGCAGATTGAGTAAGCTATCCACGGCATTGGTCAGTTTTCCCAATTCGTAACGGTTGTTTCCGAAGTCGGGCAGTACATCCGTTCTGTTCACCGGAAATGCCAGGAAGTCGAGATACAGGGTGACCCTTTCCACTTTATGGTACATCATTGCCTGATTGGAAACAGTCATCCTTTCACTAACCTTTTCCGTAACTTCCGCCTTTTTCTCTTCCGTCCTCTCCACTTCTGTCAGCAACAACCGCAAAGACTGTTCCGTCAGATTTCCTCCACATCCGCATAAATCCTCCGCCAACCAGAGTTTTGCTTCCCTCATCCACGGGCTGTATGCGCACGAGTCCACATATTCCACAGTACCCGCACCCTTTTTTCCGCAAGATACGGCCAGCGCTTCATCCTTCTTTCCATCTGACGAACGCAGATACAACAAATGCCTCCAGCTTCCATTTACAACTATGGGTCGCAAAGCCATCCTGTTCGCTCCGTCGCTCAATACGGGAGTGAACACTCTTGCCTGTTTTTTCCCCAGCCGCAAACTGTCCAGTTCCAGTTCCATCCGTACTTTCAGATAAGTCTGTTGTCTTGTATCCGTCCGGGCATGCACGGACAAAGATAGCGGCTTGCCATCCGCCACCGTCTGTGCTGTCACGGGGCTTCCGCACAGGTAGACCCCACAAACACATCCCAACACAATCCCTTTTATCTGTCTCATGCTTCCTTCCTTTTTTTTTCAATTATTCCCTTATGGTGTACGTCATTCGTGTGTCCGTACCTCCTATAACGAGAGTATATTTCCTGTTTCTCTTTATCTCAATGCGTGCACCTCCCGAAGTCATCGGCACCTCCATCGTTCTTGGCGAGCCATTCAGGGTATAGGTCAATATCAGGGTAGGCATCGATTTTTCCGTAGTGGGGTATTCGTACAGGTACAACACTTTCCCGCAAGTCTGTCCTTGCTTCAAACTCTCTAAATCTTCCGTTTTCACAGCAGAGTTCCGCACTATGGATATAGGGGAAAAGCCCTTAGGCACTGTTTCCACATTAGCCTTCCCGTCGCTTCCGGCACCAAACAGGTAGCTCGTGGGCGCACAATTCTTGGCACTCACATCCACTATTCTCAGGTTCTGCCCGTCCACCACTTCATGTTTCACATCCACACGGGCCATGGTGCGATATAGTTTCACTTTCATCTTTTCCATATCCTTTAGGTCGGTAGGAAAGTTGAGCGGAACACTGGTTCCCGTCATCACCGCCCCTTTTTCTCCTACCAGACTTCCGCAACTTTCCCCGCTTTTCAGCCTCCTGACGCTCAATGTCCTGCGCAGACTGTCAATGGGCAATATTTTCTGATACAGGATACTGTCGAAATGCGTCTTTTCCTCATTGGCAATGAAAGCAAACACATGCTGTGTGCCCTCCTCCGTATGTAGTGACAAGCAGGCAGTGGCTCCCACGTCAGTACGGATAAACTGTCCGGCTTTAGGGGTGGTAATGCCGTCTCCTGCGTCTGTCAGATACTGCACGCTTTCAAACAAGGTGTCTGCCTTGCCCGCTTCTGTAGATTCCTTCACCAGAAAATCATACACCGTGAGTTTGTTAATCCTTATTTCCGATGCGTCCTGCATGATACGCGTATATTCCACCTCTTCACTTTCCGGCGTACCTATATGGAAAGTGACGGGTAACGGACCAGCCATCTCTCCATTGCCGTTTTTCACTCCGTCATCACTGCACGCTGCCATCACCATTGCCGTCACTATCGCTGCCATCAGCCTCCAGCTCCAGCATACCTTCCTCAATATTCCCATCTTTCATTTTTTTATTTTCAATTTTTAATTTACCCAAAGCTTCCTCCCTCTATCCAGTCTTCCACCCCTGCTTCCGCCTCTACTTTCACCCCTACGTGTCCGTCCAGATAGATGGTTACGATGATTTTATACTCTTGTCTTTCTGCATTTTCGGGTTTGTATCCCCATATCTTGAAAGCCCTTCCCAGGTCCAGGGGAGGTGTCAGTTCTTCGTAGTCTTCTTTTTCTTTCCGGCAGAACAGATGGAGTATGGGCAGGTTGCTGTTGGTATATCTCAGGCTTATGAATTCTTCCTTCAAGAGTAATCCTTTCAAAGCACATTCCAGTCTGTGTACGCGATTCCAAGAGGTAGAGTGGGGGAATTGTTTTTCTCCTAATGAATATGCCCGTTTTCCATCGAGTTCGTGGTTTTCCGCACAATTTTCGAGTGCCATTCTGTAGACGGTTGCCGTGGTCATTGCCGGTGGCAGGTTCTGCCACTTCACGGTGACTTGTAGCCTACAGTGTATGTTTGCCATTTGGGTTAGGAATCTTTGTTCCCGGTTGGCATCCTCTTTTTTCAGAGTGAAACGGCATATGCCATAGTATAGAGGATCTGCATTTCTTCCGTCCGTTCCCTCCACGTGCAGCATGAAGCCTGCCAACGGTTCATCTTTGGCAGGAGTTTCCAGTCGGGTAGCATCCGCTGCATTGCCCACGGTTACCATGGCGTAGTTTCCTGTTTTCAATGAATCGAGTGTTTGCAGTTGCAGATTTTCTCCGCAGGGGATTTCCCGGATGAACTGTTCAGCCCCATTGAAGAGGAAATGCCTCAATGAACGGATATTTTGTTTGAATGCATCTTTCCCTCCGCTTATGTAGTGATACTCCATAACGATGCGTTTACAGCACAAGTCCCGTTCGTCGTCCATATCGCAGGCGACGAGACAAAGGCACATGAGGGCAATTATGACAATATCGTATTTTAATGGCTTCAACATCGTTCGTTTCTTTTGTAACTACAATTCGATTCAAAAGAAAGCGGTTGAAACGTTGGGGAGAGAAGAAAAGAAGAAGGTCACCGTTGGTGGGGGTGACCTTAAAATTAGTTATTATCTTTCTTTTTTAAAGAATAGTCAGACTAACTCTTTTTCCCAGTCCTTCGAAAATTCGGAAGAGAGTGGAGAGTTGCACATCCGCTTTCCCATTTTCGATGCGTGAGATATAGGTTTTCTTTGTACCTATTTTCTCAGCAAGTTGTTCTTGGGTCAGACCGGCTTTCAGACGTTCTTCTTTCAGGCGTTCTGCAAGGATAAAGGCTTCTGCACCTCGTTCAAAATCGTTGCGTTCCGGTGTACCTTTCGGCCCATATTCCACATCCAGTATTTCATCCAAGGTATGGCATCCTTTGATTGTTCTTGTTTTAGCATTTGTTTCACTCATAGTCTATTTCCTTTCTTCTTTAGATTAAAATATTCTTTCATAATTGAGCTTGCTTTCTCTATTTCTTTTAGAGGTGTCTTTTGTGTTTTCTTTTGAAAACCATTAAAAAGAACAACGAGTTTTCCTTCATCAAAACAACAAAATATGCGAAAAATATTGCTTTCCATTTCTATTCTTATTTCAAATAGTCCTGCAATGTTTTCTATATTTCGAAAGAATCTGGAAGGAATATGCTCTTCTATGCGGATGAGGTTGAGTATATAATTTATTTTTTGTCTCACAGAGGGTACTTGTTTATCATAAAACTCTGCGAAATAATCCCCATGCACAATAATTTCTCTTTTATATTCCATTACTTTTTTCTATATAGTGCAAAGTTAACTATATAATTAACCTCTGCAATACATTCTTGTATATTTAACATTGTATTTTCTCTTCTTTCCCCAACATTTCAAAGACCGCTTTTTCTCTATCTAAACTTCTTTTCCGATAAAGTGGGAGTATCTTACTTATCTTCTTTTATAAAGAGAAATGAGATACTCCCACTTTATTTAGAAAGCAAATACAGGACGTGCTATCTGCCCTTTAGATGCTTCTAACCCCTTCTTACCCCATCCGGCAAGAACAAGTCGATCGGCATAGCCTGCTACTTTACCTCCTATATAGATATAAGCTCGATAGCCATCTTTATCTGTTGTGTTTGCAGGAACTTCACTACTGGTTAAATAATTCATACCTCCTTCAAAGAGATCATACTCACTCTCTTTAAGTTGAGATATTTTCTCATTCAGTTTTACTAAATGCTCTTCTACCTTAAATATTTCATAATGGGATTTGTATATCAAATCCTTTGTATTGTTAGAACTGTTACGCAAAGTTGACATTTCTGTAAAATTATAGAAAATGGCACTTAATTGTCCGATACTTGGGAGATACCAACCGCTTGTAGGAACATCTGTAGGAAGTACTACGCCATAATTCATGGCATTATAAAATGCAGGGTAATCAGTTTGATAATTAGCTTTGCTTTTTATGATTTGACAATTGGAATATCCGTCCAAATCTTTGATGAATTCACCTAATGTAGATACTTTAGATAATCCGGCATCGCCTTCTATACCCCATGCTGCATTATTAGCATTTTTCAGTCCCATTACATAACCTTTTTTGTATCCGGCTAATTGATCCTTTTTTGATGTCATATTCGAAAAAACAATGCCAATGCAAGTACCCTTATCTTTTGCAGGTGCCGGACGCATGTTTGTCCATTCCAGTGTCCCGCTTAGGTACATCTTCCTCAGTCCGCCGTCACTGAAATCCAGTTTTCCGTTATTATTGTATACATAGTCTCCGACCTTTCCTAAATCAGTAGCAGTATAATTTACGGCTAAATCCCCATCCGGCACCGTCACTGTAGCCCCTTCATTCCAATCTTGTACTTCCAGACTAAACTCTCCCGTCACACCATTCATGAAGATTCTGTATATATGGTTGCGTTGCACGGCGAGGTCGACATCCCCCTCTTTCAGTTCGATTGTTTTAGTCATTTCAGTCGCTTCCACATCATCACCTGCTTTCAGCTTATAGTCTATCTTTATGCTGAGACGTTTTGCTGTGTTTTCTCCGCTTATATTCAGATTCTCGTAGGTGTATGCCGTCTTGTAAGTAGCAGGGTCAGTGGGCTCCCAATCGCTGATATCTACTACCTGTTCTTTGATATCTTCGCTGCTGGGATCTGCCAACTCCATCAACCGTGATGCCTGGGCTGAGTTTTTTATTGTTATGCCAGTGATCTCCACTTTGCTGTTTGCTGCTGCTGTTGCTGCCGAATTGATGAAGTCGAAACGTGCTGCCAGACGCGTCAGGGTTATTTCAGAAGTGGCCGGGTCGCCCAAAGTAATATCTTGTTTGGCGAGCATGACGAACCCGTCTGTAGTTCCGTCGGCTGTTCCGGTTTTTATCTTCAAGGCTTCCAAATCTTTCAGAGTGGCGCGGGTTGCCATCTCGGCACCGCTACTACTTGATAATTGGAATTTTGCGAAGGTTGCCTTCATGTCTGCATCCGGATTGGCTATGAAATATACCACATAGTCTCCCACGGTACCCGGTTTCTCAATCGTAAAACTTCCTGTTGATTCTGTGATTTGGGTATTCAGTTTCCATGGGTTTTCAGCATTGTCGTCAAAAGTAATCTTGTCATCGTACGCAAATATCCTATGTAGCGGATACCCTTTTTCGTCCGCGCTTCCATTGTTCACAAAGAAAGCTACGTACATGGTTTTCACCGTTTTTTCCTCCTCCTTCGTCAACTCGTCCGCCGTGGCACGTGTGCCCGCTTTCATCCCTTTCAGGCTAAAACTGAAGTTTTCGGCAGGTTGCACGGGAACTTCCACTCCCTGATTGCCATTTTCCAAAAGTTCATTGTTGCTGCATCCGCTGAACAGGGCCGTTCCTGTCAGCACCAATCCGGCAGCCATCACCATATATATTCGTCTCATATTCTAAATCTTTTAATTTTTAATTCTCAGTTTTTAATTTACTTGTTTCCCTCACTCAAGTCCACGTCTATATCGTGTATAGTCCACGGAGTCTGTACGAAGTTGAAGGTCAGTGCACCGCCTTCTGCGGTTGTTTCGCCCACTTGCAAGATGTATACGGTGTTACGCTCTATTTCCAGGTTCACCAATTTTTCGTCCAGCACTTTTACGATGGCGGTGGCTGCAACCCCATTCAATGTGTATCCCACTTCCACTTGCAGTGGAGTGACGTAGTTTGCATCGTTACCAGTTCTTGCCGGAAACTCATACATATAGAGCACTTTTTTGTACCAAACGCCGTTGCGCACGATGCTGGCCGCTCCGTTCTTTATGGTCGTTGTGGTAGCAGTTGCCCATACATCCTTCATACCGGAATCTGTGGAGTAGTCGTCAACTGGCAGATAGCCGAATGTATCGTATTGCTCGTTTTGGGTGATTTCCATGGTTTCTTCTGTCGTACTCCAGATGTAGTCTTGCCCTGTGGCTTCAAAGAGGTATCCTTTTGGCGCGGTGAAGTTGCCCGAGTAGAGCAGGCGCACGGATTTCAACTGGAAGTTGCGCTCCTGTGGCACGAAGTTCTTTACGTCCAGGCGTGCCATGATACGTGTCAATGGAATGGGGACCTCTGTTGTACTCAACTGGTTGATTCCGCCTTTCAGTGTTTTGTTCTTCACTTCTCCCGTCATGCAAAGTCCAGCGGGGGTGCCCATGAATAGGGATGCAGAGGCAGTGCCATCCTTTACCTGCTTGTCCGCTACTTGTTTTTTCAGTGCTTCCAGGGTGGTGGTTCCTGCCACGAGGGCGGCATCGAATGTTGCGCATGAGTCATTGGCTACGAAAGCAAAGGCATGCTTGTCCTTCTCGTCCAGTTTATTGGTGCGTAGCGATAATTTCAGGTCGTATTTGCCGTTTCCATTGTTCAGGCAAATGCCGGAGGTGAGTGTTACGCCCGATTTTACGGGTACATCATAGACGCCTGCCAGTGTATAAGCACCGTCGGCAGGTTCATCGCTTGCCTGTGCCACTGTGGCGCAGAAGTGATACACTTTCAGCGATTTCATAGCCCATTCCGATTCGTCATCGTCAATCTTTCCTTCTGTGGCGCGTGTGTAGTTCACTTCGTCGCCCATTGGCATGCCCAGGTTGAAGAGTACAGACGTACCTTCGTCCTTGCTCCCGTTGCCTTCCTGCGATGTGAGTACATCGTTGCTGCATCCTGTCGTGAAT
>CAMTFK010000058.1 GCA_947071285.1 uncultured Bacteroides sp.
ATTCCTTTTGGAGCGGTTATGAATCAGTTACGAGCTACGGGCTACAAGCTACAAGTACCTTTCGGAACATAGCGCAGCCACTTGTAGCTTGTAGCCTGTAGCTCGTAACTTTATTCCTTTTTTATCAGTAAAGCTAGCAAAAATAAGGAGAGATTGAACAATCAAAAGCAAGGAGTGTTTGAGATAAATATCGCTTATTATAACCTAAACGAACCAGTTGACATATGAAACAAATCTTACTTATCGCTCTGTTGGGAGCGAGCATCTCTGCATCGGCACAAACGACCGGGAATGCCCCGGCCGATGCCTCAAATACGCCTCAGGCCCTCTCCCTCAGCTACGACGATGCTCTGCAAATGCTGCAGCGCGGTAATCAAAGTCTGAAGATTGCCGATAAAGGCATCGAAACAGCCCGTGCGGAACGGGACAAACTGAACGCCCTGTGGTACCCCAGCCTGCAAGGAGCGGGTACTTACGTTCACATGTCCGAAAAGATAGAAGTGAAGCAACCCCTCTCCCAGTTCACCGACCCGGCAAAGGATTTTGTACATACCATTATACCGGACGACCAGTTCATCAGTGGTATCTTGGACCAGATAGGCGGCTATACGCTTGCTTTCCCACTCGCCCCCCGCAACCTGACCAGCATAGGACTTACGGCCGAATGGGTCGTATTTTCCGGCGGGAAACGTGTACGGGCAAGCAAGATTGGCAACCGGATGATTGACATCGCTCAGGAGAACCGCGCACAAACCGATGCCACGCAGCGTACGTTACTGGCAGAAAGTTATTATGGGCTCAGTCTTGCCCGCGAAGTAGTTGCCGTCCGTCGGGATACCTACAATAGTTTGAAGCAACACTATGAGAATGCCCTCAAACTGGAAGCTGCCGGAATGATTGACAAAGCCGGACGCCTCTTTGCACAAGTAAATATGGATGAAGCCTGGCGTGCACTGGAGTCCGCCCAAAAGGAGGCGACCGTTGTAGAAAGTGCTTTGCGCACATTGCTCAACATGGAGGATACTTGCAAGATAGAGCCTACCTCTCCCCTCTTCATTAACGCCACACTTCCGATGAAAGAAGAATTCGTGCAAACAATGCGGTCAGGCAACTACATTCTGAATCAGTTATCGTTGCAGCAAAATATCGCCAAGCAACAATTGCGAATAGACCAAAGCGGATATCTGCCGGACATCGCCTTGTTCGGCAAACAAACGCTCTACTCCCACGGCATACAGAGCAACCTCATTCCGCGCACCATCATCGGCGTGGGCTTCACCTGGAACCTCTTTGACGGACTGGCCAGGGAAAAGCGCATACGCCAGTCGCGCATTGCCGAGCAAACACTTGCATTGGGCAAGGACAAGGCACAGGATGACTTAACGGTAGGCATAGACAAGCTGTACACCGGGTTGCAAAAGGCACAGGACAATGTTCGCGCCCTCAACTCAACCGTCTCCCTGAGCGAAGAGCTTGTACGCATCCGCAAGAAATCCTTCACTGAAGGTATGGCAACCAGCACCGAAGTGGTGGATGCGGAAACGATGCTTGCCACCGCCCGGGTAGCCCGTCTGGCTGCTTATTATGAATATGACGTAACATTGATGAACCTGTTGGCCCTCTGCGGCACACCGGAACAATTCAAGAATTATTTTAATGAAGAATGAAGAATTACCATTCGGGATGACAGTGCAACCCGACTCCTCATTCTTCATTAAAAAGTATAAACCAAAACGTTTTAAAATTATGGAAATTTCAAAGAAAAGCATCAGTACTGCATTTGTCATCATACTGGCAATCACTATACTTGTTTCCATCCTCGGGATGGTACTTATGAGCCATCAGCCCCTCGTGCTTCAGGGGCAGATAGAGACTACCGAAATCCGTATCAGTGGCAAACTGCCGGGACGGGTAGATTCATTCCTTGTCCGCGAAGGCGACTGGGTAAAGGCAGGCGATACGCTTGTCGTCATCAACAGTCCGACCATAGAAGCCAAATATCGCCAGGTGAATGCCCTGGAACAAGTGGCACAGGAACAGAACAAGAAAATAGATGCCGGCACGCGCCGACAAATCGTTGCCACCGCCCAGCAACTCTGGAATAAAACCAAGAGCGACCTGACACTGGCACAAACAACTTACCAGCGTATCCTGACACTCTATAAAGACAGTGTCGTCACGTCGCAACGGAAAGATGAAGTGGAAGCCATGTATCGTGCCGCACAAGCCGCCGAACGTGCAGCCTACGAACAATATCAAATGGCAGTGGACGGAGCGCAAAGCGAAGACCGCGCTTCTGCACGGAGCATGGTTGATGCAGCCCGCAGCACGGTTGATGAAGTGTCGTCCTTACTCGTCGATGCACGGCTCACGGCACCGGAGGCAGGGCAGATTTCAACGATATTCCCTAAACGCGGAGAACTCGTGGCGCCGGGCACACCTATCATGAATCTGGTCGTCATGAACGATGCACACGTCGTTCTCAACGTGCGTGAAGACTTGATGCCACAGTTCAAGATGGATGGTATATTCCGTGCGGACGTTCCGGCTATCGGCAAGAAGAATGTAGAATTCTGTATCTATTATATCAGTCCGCTGGGCAGCTTCGCCACTTGGAAATCAACGAAACAGACGGGAAGTTATGATATGCAGACATTCGAGATACACGCTCGACCGACACAGCCTGTAGAGGGCTTACGCCCGGGAATGTCGGTGTTGCTGACGGTTAATGAGTGACAAGTTACAAGCTACGAGTGACAAGGGGCTGCGCTATACTCGTAGCTTGTAGCTCGTAACTTAATAATGATAATTAAAAAAACGTGCTCAATGAAACAACCTCTCTATAATGTACTTCGTCGTGAATGGCAACGCATGACCTCCCGCCGGCTCTACCTCGGTGTGTGCCTTGTGTTACCCTTATTCTGCCTGTTTTTCATGGCTACCATCTTTGGTAGCGGACAGATGGAGAACATTCCTGTCGGCATCGTCGATCAGGACAACACCTCCACATCCCGGCAAATAGCACGAAACATCGCTGCCGTGCCCACCTTCAGCGTCACCCGGCATTTCACCGACGAGGCTGCCGCGCGGGAAGCTGTGCAACGCAAAGAAATCTATGGTTACCTGTCCATTCCCGCAGGCTTTGAGCAACGCGCCACCACCGGAATGGATGCCACACTTTCTTATTACTACCATTATGCACTCCTTTCTGTGGGCAGCGAGTTGATGGCGGCTTTTGAGACGGCACTGGCACCCGTAGCCCTCTCTCCCATTGCCGTGGAAGCTATATCCCTGGGGGTCAGTCAGGAGCAGATAACAACTTTTCTCCTGCCTGTGCAATCCAGCATACATCCGCTTTATAATCCTGATCTGGACTATTCCGTTTATCTGAGCCAGCCTTTCTTCTATGTCCTGTTTCAGATACTCATTTTGCTGATGACGGTCTACGCCGTGGGTAGTGAGTTGAAGTTTTATACAGCACAGGAGTGGATGACAACAGCACGAGGAAACATTGTTACTGCCATAATTGGCAAACTGCTGCCTTATACATTCATTTTCTCAGTAATCGGCATACTGGCCAATTATGTTCTGTATGGCGTATTACATATACCTTTTCAGGGCAGTCTGTTGATGATGAACCTGATGACGGTACTCTTTATTATCGCCACGCAAGCGCTTGCTGTGTTCATTTTCTCTATCTTTCCACGGATAGCTTATATCATTAGCATCGTGTCAATGGTCGGCTCCCTTGGCGCAACACTTTCCGGCGTCACCTTTCCCGTGACGAGTATGTATCCGGCTGTGCATGCGGCATCTTATCTTTTTCCCGTGCGTCATTTTACGGAGATAGCACAGTCGATGCTGTATTTTGATTCAGGATTCGGATATTACTGGCAATCGGCAGCTCTGCTTATGGTCTTCCCGTTGCTGGCATTGCTGATATTGCCGAGGCTGAGGCAGTGGATATTGAAACACGAAAAGGAAGCGGCGCCATGCACGCAGGCGAATGATTCAACCCCTCTTTCATTGGCAGATATTATCTCCCGTGAATGGCGTGCCATCAGCACCAATCCGGCAATACTCCTGGTCTTGATGGGCGGTATCTTTGCTTACGGTCTTCTCTACAACCTGATGTACGCTCCCAACCTTGTGCGGAAAACACCTGTCGCCATCGTCGATAATTCACATTCCGCCCTTAGCCGGGAATATATCCGCCTGCTCAATGCCACTCCGCAAGCGTCTGTCTATGCACTGACACCCAATTATCTTGAAGCAAAGGAGTGGCTGAAACAAAGTAAAGTAGATGGTATCCTCTATCTCCCCGCTGACTTTGATGCACGCGTAGGGCGGGGTGAACAATCTGTCTTTAGCGTCTATGCTGCCACAGACGCTTTTCTGAATTTTAAGAACTTGCAGGAGGCTTCTTCACGCGTAATGCTTGCTGTAAACGATGCACACCGTGCAGAGGGTGCTGTATTCTTACCCCCGCAAGGATTACTTGCAGTAGCTTCGTCTGCTCCCGTCAATGTGTCGGGAACGGCTCTCTACAATTATACAGAAGGATATGGTTCGTATCTTATTCCTGCTGTCATGATTATCATTATCTTTCAGACAATGTTGATGGTGATAGGGATGGTGACGGGGGAAGAGGCGGAAAAATATCCGAAAGGGAAAGTGGTAGGAGAAAGAACATCCATTAGCTGTTCTGCCTGGCACAAAGCATTGTATAACATTTCCGGTAGAACCTTTGTCTACGTAATGCTATACATCATTTTTGCCCTGTTCCTGTTAGGTTTGCTTCCTCATTTTTTCAGTATTCCGAACATTGGGAACGGCAGGGATATCATCACTATGATGATTCCTTTTCTGATAGGAACAAGCTTCTTCGGGCTTGCGGCATCACGTTACTTCACTGACTCTGAAGCGCCCTTATTAATGATTGCCTTCTTCTCCGTAGGATATATTTTCCTCTCAGGCGTTTCCTATCCTCTCGAATTGATGCCTTGGTATTGGCAGGCAGCCCACTATGTAGTTCCGGCGGCCCCTGCCGTGCTGGCTTTCGTCAAGCTGAATTCAATGGGAGGAGACATGGCGGATATTCGCCCGGAAATGATAACACTGTGGATACAAGTCTTTGTATACTTCCTGCTCAGCCTGTGGGTGTTCAGAAAAAAAATATTAACTATTAAATATTAATTATTAAGGCTGCGCTATAACACGCCTAATTAATATTTAATAGTTAATACCTAATAGTTAATCTTTAACCTTCTTTCTTTTATATGCGAACGACTGCCATCTCTCCTCACTCCACCCCTGCCGTTGCATCTCCATGCGTGCCATGACAAAGAAAAGGTCGGAAAGGCGATTAATAAAACGCAGAATATCTTCCGGCACAGGGTCTTGTCTGTTCAGCGTCCAGAGTCTGCGCTCCGCACGACGTGCCACCGCACGGGCAAATTGCAGTTGCGCGGAAGCTTGTGTGCCACCAGGCAGAAGAAAATAGCCGTTGTCTTCAAGTTCCAGCATCATGGCATCCATCGCTTGCTCACATTGCGCCACCATCTCCGCTGCACGCAATTCATTCGGATTACCACTGCCCGGATGTTCAGGGTCTGCATCCCGTAGTGCGGAAGGAGTGGCAACGTGGCTCATCACTACCATCAATTCCCGTTGTATCTCATGCAGCAACTCCTGCCAGACATCTTCCACCGGCAATAATGAGCGGACAATGCCTATCACGGTATTCAACTCATCAATACAACCATTTGCCTCAATACGGATATCATCCTTCGGAACACGCTCTCCGCCATGAATGCCTGTCATTCCTTTATCTCCCGTCCGGGTATAAATCTTTCTCATACTTCTTCATCAAACAAATGCATAATACTTATCTCTCCAAAATACAAATGCGTATAACTCGCAATCAGATTCTTATAACGATACACAGGCGTATCCACCAATTGCTTTCTGGCATCATACACCTGCACTGCCGAAGTCAAATCTTCATCCTGTTCCACTACTTGCGAATAGTGAAACTCATGTCCCCGCACATCCACACCCCGCATTACGAAACGACGGTATCCCAGCGACAAATGCGCATCCTTTTTACAAGCAGATACCTTTATGGGCAGTACATCCGCCATTTTATACGCAACAGGACATTCATCTCCTTTTAAGATGGCAGATGAAAGATACATCATGCCACCACACTCTGCAAGTGTACGTCCGCCGCGCTCTATATATTGCCTGATGGAGTCGAGTACATTCGTAGCTTCACTCAATTGCTTCATGCGGTTTTCCGGATACCCACCCGGCAAATAGAGGAAATTGACATCATCCGGCAGCACCACAGAGTTATCTTCCGGGTCGAAAAAGGTGACTTGCCCATATTCTTTCAACCGAAAGATATGTTCTGCATAAATGAATGAGAAAGACTCTTTGTTACACGCCACCCAGGTATTCAGATACTTGGTTTTGCGCTTATATGGCGTACGGGGAATGTTCAGCGCACGTTCCGTCATTTGGAGCAACAGGTCGCAATCCAGTTGTTTCTCTAATGACTTCAACAGAGTTTTGCTGATACCGCCTTTACCTCCCCGGCTGAAATCCAGTCCCAAGTGGCGGCTCTCCTCTTTCAATGCGCTGTTGGTTCGCAGACAACCGAAACAGAAGATATTCAAATCGTCACAGATTTCGCGCAACATGACTTCGTGGCGATCACTTGCCACCTGATTGAATATCACCCCTATCACCTGCACTTTCGGGTCGAAATCCATATATCCTTTTATCATCGCTGCCAGCGAATAAGCAGCCGACTTGGCATTTATCACCAATACAACAGGAAGATGTAACTCCTTCGCTATATCTGCTGATGAACCTTTACTGCGGTCATATCCGTCGAACAGCCCCATCATACCTTCTACAATGCACGCATCGGCCTCTACTGTATGACGCATATAGAGTTCGCGCACATGTTGCCCGGAAGCCATAAACAAATCAAGATTATAAGATGGAACGCCACAGGCCCGTTCATGATATTTCGTATCGATATAATCCGGTCCACATTTAAAGGGTTGCACATGCAGGCCTCTCTTCGTCAACAGAGCCATCAGTAATCGGCTGACAGTGGTTTTTCCAGTACCCGAAGTGGGTGCTGCTATCAGAAATTGAGGGATATTTCTTATCATGCGTATTTGAGTTAACAGAATTTCTTTCCCGCAAAGGTAGCATATATTCCCTAAAACTCTTACCTTAGCTGCCCAAATAAAAGTAAATTACTATGATTACCGAAGAACTCAAGAAATTATATTGTGCATATACCGGACACGAGCCGGAAGCCATCGACGAACTTCCTTCGTCCGGTTCCAACCGCCGTTATTTCCGCCTGACAGGTACGCCTACACTGATTGGTGTAAGTGGAACCTCCCTTGAAGAGAACCAGGCTTTCCTTTACATGGCAGACCATTTCCGCAAGAAAGGGTTGCCTGTGCCGCAGGTAGTGGCAAAGAGTGAAAACGACGCTTTCTATCTACAAGAAGACCTGGGAGATACGCTCCTGTTCAATGCCATTGAGAAAGGACGCAAAACGAGTGTGTTCGATGAAGAAGAAAAGCAACTCTTGCGCAAGACTATGCGCCTGTTGCCCGCCATACAGTTCTCCGGTGCGGATGGTATGGACTTTTCCTATTGTTATCCGCAATCGGAATTCAACAGCCGTAGTATTCTGTGGGATTTGAATTACTTCAAATACTGTTTCCTGAAAGCAACCGGAATGGAGTTTCAGGAAGACCGCCTGGAAGATGATTTCCAAAAAATGGCGGATGTGTTGCTGCGTAGCAGTTCGGCTACTTTCATGTACCGTGACTTCCAGAGCCGCAACGTGATGATTAAGGATGGTGAGCCGTGGCTTATTGACTTCCAGGGTGGACGCAAAGGCCCTGTTTACTACGATGTGGCCTCTTTTCTGTGGCAAGCCAAGGCGAATTACCCCGATAGTCTTCGCAAAGAGCTTTTGAAAGAATACATTGATTCGCTGTGCAAATATCAGCCCGTAGATGAAAAATACTTCTACGCCCAGTTACGTCATTTCGTATTGTTCCGTACCATGCAGGTGCTGGGTGCTTATGGCTTCCGTGGTTATTTCGAAAAGAAGCCGCATTTCATCCAGAGCGTACCTTTTGCTATTGAAAACCTGCGCCAGTTATTGCAGGAACCATATCCTGAATATCCATATCTCTGCCATGTGCTGAAAGAACTTACTGAGCTGAAACAATTCACTGATGATTTGCAGAAACGCCGTCTTATTGTAAAAGTTACCAGCTTTGCATATAAGAAAGGTATTCCCGAAGATTCCAGTGGAAACGGAGGTGGTTTCGTGTTCGACTGCCGCGCAGTGAATAATCCCGGTAAGTATGATCGTTACAAGCCTTTCACCGGACTGGATGAACCTGTTATCCGTTTCCTGGAAGATGATGGCGAAATAACCACTTTCCTCGAACATGTATATGGTTTAGTGGATGCCTCGGTGAAACGGTATATGGAACGCGGATTTACAAATCTCTCCATATGTTTCGGATGTACAGGTGGTCAGCATCGCTCCGTTTATTCGGCGCAGCACTTGGCAGAACATCTGAATAAACAATTTGGGGTGCAGGTAAATCTGATACACAGAGAACAGAATATAGAACAGACGTTTAAAGCAAGAAACTAAATTGAAGTGATAAGTGATTAGTGATAAGTGATTAATGCCATGCGGTACAAAACTTATCATTTCACTTATCACTAACCACTAATTACTTATTAACGTGAAAGCAATGATTTTTGCCGCAGGCCTCGGCACCCGCCTTCGCCCGCTAACCGACAATATGCCCAAAGCCCTTGTCTCCGTCGCAGGCAAGCCTATGTTAGAGCGTGTCATCCTCCGGCTGAAAGATGCCGGATTCAATGACATCACCGTAAATATCCATCACTTCGGCGAACAGATTATAGATTTTCTCCATGCCCATGATAACTTCGGCGCAGATATTCACATCAGCGACGAACGGGGCGAACTGCTGGATACCGGTGGTGGAATCAAAAAAGCCCGTCCCCTATTGGAGAGCAACGAGCCTTTCCTCATACATAATTCCGACATCCTGACAGATTTAGATCTCAATGCCTTTTACCGTCACCATCTGGAAAGTAATGCAGATGCCACCCTGCTCACCAATCATCGGAAAACATCCCGCTATCTGCTGATGAATAAAGATAATCGCCTTTGTGGCTGGACTAATCTTTCCACCGGCGAAGTACTTCCCAAAGAACTTGATTATCCCGGCGAGCACTACCAACTGCAGGCTTTCGGCTGTGTCCATGTCCTTTCACCCTCCATCTTTCATTATATGGAGAGCGAACGTTGGACAGAAAAATTCTCTATCATCCCGTTCTATGTGGATATTTGCCCGCAAGCACATATTCAGGGATATCCCATAGATAGTGAGAACTGGTTTGATGTGGGGAAACCGGAAACACTGGCAAAGGCAGAAGATTATTATAGATCGTTGTAAGGTAGGCTTCCTTTATTGAAATGTAAGTTTATGCCTCCATCCCCTGAATATATAATTCAAATTCTTACCATATTCAGTAGGCGTATATTTAAGAGAGTTCTTAAGTTCAGTCTCTATCTTTATGTATGTAGACAATGGAACTGTAGCAAAAAGGTTGAAAGTGGGAAAGCTAAAAACCACTTCCATCACTTTTCCCGTTTCGGGACTAATATACAACTTCACATTAAAGGAAGCACCTCTCAACCTATCTATCTCAGCAATAGGAAAAGCGCGGTTTATTATCCTTTCCGCATTTTTCCGCATTATTATGCCATTCTTAGTATCATCTAACTTCATAAATTCTTCTATTGAAGGTATAGTACCAGTAGTCTTGTCATATTGCCTTTCATAAGTCAATTTATTATTTATATCATAAAGTGTAACCATTTGAGAAGGAGCAACATCACATTGATATAGATGTCCACTTTCATTAAGAATTTGTGTTTTTTTATAATAATTGGTCTGAGCCACAAGGTTCGTGCAAAATATTATGCAAAATAGAGCTATTGTTGTTTTCATAATTCAGCATTTTTTCGTTAATTCTCTTAGTATTGTAAAATTATCTATATCATTTATACTATCATCATATTTGTAAATAGTTTTATCCCCATAACCGTGTTCCTCCAATACACCGACTGTATATATAAAATAAAAATCAAACAAATCACGAGTAATGCCTGGATATAATCTACCTTTTTTATCTATATAATCTTCAAGATCTTTAATTGTATTTAAGCGCGGGTCTTTTGCATACATATCTTCCCATTTGCTTCCTTTATATCCAGGAAGTTTTTTTACATAAAGATATTGTGCATAATGAGCTTCAACCTCTTGATTCAAAGTCGATTTCGAAAACACATCAAGCCCCAAATAGAGCGCTTGGAAAGCGTGCCATAATTCGTGAAAAAGTTGATTACTTTCCATACTAAGATCAAGCTTAAGAGTATTCGAAGAAGCATCATAAGATGAGCCACCGCTGACAATCTTTATATTAATTTTGCTATCTCTTAAAATTCCAACTAATGCATTATACAGTGATTCCCCCATACATTTTTCTTTTATCTTTACCATCATTTTCTCCAATGTTTCCCAATTTTCCTTTATCATGTTATAATTTTGTAAAATGCTCGAAGCATTAGGAGCTACTAGCCTTAAATCAGTACCCAAAATGGGAGTATTACCAATAGTAATGCCACCACCTGTTCCATGTTCTATACTACCACTGCCCCCCTCTCCTTCTAGTTCTCCCGGTTTTGGAGTAGCAATGAATATTTCGTATGTTTCAGTCCAACAATGCCACCCCTTATCATCCTCAACTCCCCCAACAGAAACAAAAGCATGTACACAAGTTGTTTCTTCAATTACAACCATCGTTCTGCTCTTTATTGTGGTAGTTGGATAAAAATCCAAGCCGCTGCTAGGTTCTTTATGTAATATCGTACGAGTGAAATAGTCAAACACCCAATTTTGCTCCACCCAATCATCAATAGTTCTAGTTATTTCCCGACGAGTAAAAATCTGATAATCAGTTCTTGTTAAGCCCACAGAGAAAAACCAAACAGACTCGATTTCAGAATCTAAATCTACACTTTTAATAGGGACTGCAAAAATTATTCTATCATCTGTCCTAAAAGAAAGTGCATCTTTCCATAATGGATAACCATAAGCTTTCGTAAAATCCGATACAAAATTAGAGGAATCATTTTTAACATCTAACAAGGAAGCTATCATTTGAAGATGAGGAACAGCTCCTGTTGTATCAAAAAAGCGACTGTATTTTCCTGTTGTTAAAGAATCCTCTCGCACACACGTGCTTAGAAACAACAGAAATACAATAAATAACGAAAATTGGCAAGTAGTTCTTTTCATGTTTTTTAATTTAAAGCAATAAATAAAATCCAAATTAAAATAAAAAAAACTTCAAAAGCAAACTTACTTCACAAATTAACTCAGATATTTTATTATTATTTCATTAAAGTAAAATAATAATTCTTTGAAATATTAGCTCATCCCCATTTTAAATATGACATTAGTGATATTTTTGTGGAATTATTTACGGATTTCCATATATTTGCAACATAACATTAAAAGAACTGACTATGAAACGATTGAAATCAGGTTTATGGATATGTCTATGTCTGTGTGCCACCTCCCTTGTGGGACAAACCAGAGTGAAAACAACAGCAGAAAAAGTAATGCTATTCATTGACGGCGCCCAGGTGACTCGTACTAAGCAGGTAGACATCCCTGCAGGAACTTCAACTCTCATCTTCACTGGACTATCCCCTTATATGGATGCACAAAGCATGCAGGTAAGCGCCAAGGGTAAACTTACGGTTACGGCAGTCAATCAGCAATATAACTATACAGATAGTGCCTCTGTCAGTCAGAAGCAACAAAGCCTGCAAGGAGAACTTAAAAAGATAAGAAAGCAATATACAGAGCAAAATGCTGAACTAGGATTAATCAATTCCGAATATGAAATGCTGAAAACAAATTGTTCCGTCAGCAATAAGAATACGGCAACCTCTTTGACCACCATCAAAGAAGTAAACCAATACTACTCCACCCAACTGAAAACGTTGAAGTCAAAGGAACTCGCCATTAACGAAAAAATAGAAGAACTTACCCGGAAACAAGAGCAACTAAATGCAGAGTTGGCGCAACTGAGCGGCAAATCTTTAACTCCTATGAGTGAGATTGCAGTAAACGTAAATGCACCCTCTGCCTGCAAAGCCACATTTACGTTGAATTATTATGTGAAGAATGCCGGTTGGTTCCCCTCCTATGATGTCCGTTCCAATAGCCTGTCCGAGCCAATTTCCATCGTTTACAAAGCAAATATCTTCCAGAACACCAAAGAAGAATGGAAGAATGTAGAATTATCCCTCTCTTCTTCTAATCCTACGACCGGAAGCGTAGCTCCGAAGTTAGCTACCTATTGGCTGGATTACGGACTTGCAGCACCGCGCTACAACCTAAATCAGAATAGCAATTCTGTTTCAGGAGTAGTACTCGATAGTGAACGGGAGCCTATAATCGGAGTGAACGTTATGATACCCGGCACCACCATAGGTACTCTCACCGATGTGAACGGCAAGTATTCCCTCACTATCCCCAACGGACAAAATCAGCTCCAATTCTCATTCGTCGGTTATCAAACCCAAACCAGAGATATACAGGGAAGCATTATGAATGTTGTTCTCCAGGAAGATATGCAGATGTTGCAGGAAGTGGTAGTAGTGGGTTATGGCGCAGAAGCACCGGCACCCTCATACAAGCCTTCCACCAAATCCATCAAAAAAGCTGCAGCCATTGAGGAAGAAGCCAGCATGGCCCTCAGCGTTGAGCAAACCCAGGGACAGATGGGCTACGAATTTGAAATCAAAGTCCCCTACACGATCCCTTCCGATAATAAACCGGTAGTAGCCGAAATCGGACATTATGAGGTTCCGGCGTCTTATATCTATCAGAGCACTCCGAAGATTGATAAAGATGCATTCCTGATAGCCCAAGTCACCGATTGGGAAAAGCTGAACTTACTTGAAGGCGAAGCAAATGTTTATTTTGAGAACACCTTCATAGGCAAGTCCATCATGAACGTCACCCAACAAAGCGATACTTTATCCTTCTCTTTAGGTCGTGATAAACGCATCATGATACAACGTACGAAGGAAAACGAATATACTTCCCGCAAATTCATAGGTTCCAGCCAGACGCAATCCATTGCCTGGAAACTCTCTGTGCGCAATACACGTCCAGAGCCTGTAACGCTCACTCTTTACGACCAATTGCCCGTATCACGCAACAACAACATCACTGTGACGGCAGAAGAAATCAGTGGTGGAACTTTGGATGAAGCTAAAGGCATCATCACTTGGCAAATAACCTTACAGCCAGGCGAACAACGTGAGTTGCCCCTGCGTTATAAGGTGAAATATCCTAAAGGACGAAACTTAATAATAGAATAACGCTTCTTTATGACCCTAAGACAGAATTTATCCGATATTCCCCTGTATATGCAAATCCTGTTAGGCATGATTGCCGGTATCGTTATCGGCCGCATCGCCTTACAGGATGTGCCAGGAGATGCAGCAGTGTGCGCTGTGATTGATTCAACACCTCAGTTATCTGCCGAATAGTAATTGAAGTAAACTAAACTTTACTATATTCTTCTTTATATTATTTAGCACACCATTTGCATCTTTTTCATTTCCAGATTGTTTATTTTGTAGATTAGAGTAAAATAGAACAATAAAAGAAGAAATTATGAAAAAGATTATCGCATTAATGATGTTAGTTTTCATAGGTGCATCCACAGCCATGTATGCACAGGAAAGTAGTAGTGCAACCCGCCGTGCAGAGCGTAAAGCACAGCGTGATGCTGAAAAAGCCAGGGAAAAAAGAGAAGAAGCACAGGCATATGCCAGTGCCGTACAGGCCATCAACAACAGAAAATTCGTACTGGAAGCTGATCGTATTACGTTCAAGAGAGGACAAAGTGCTTTTGTCACGTCAAATACCAACTTTGTACTTTTAAATGGCGAACAAGCATCCGTTCAGGTTGCATTCAACGGTCCCTATGCAGGTCCTAACGGCATTGGCGGTATCACTGTAGACGGCAGAGTGGGTGAAGTTAAAACAACCACAGATAAAAAAGGAAACGTAAGTTGCAGTTTCAGCGTGGTAGGCGTCGGAATATCCGCACAAGTTTCTATCAGATTAACCCACGATACCAACAATGCATCTGTCACAATCAACCCGAATTTCAACTCAAACAGATTGTCACTGGATGGCAAAGTAATTCCATTATCCGAATCGAGCGTATATAAAGGACGGTCGTTCTAATTACTGCTTTCTTAAATTATACAATATATAAGGATATATCCGTGAATAAATATCATGTTCTTATTCACGGATATATCCTTTATTTATAAATTGTGGCATCTTCACACAGATACGTTGGGTCTGAATCACGAAAAATATAAGTCAATCGGGTAGGGTTACGACGATTATCCCATAATACCAATACGGTAATTATATCATCTGTAAAGTGATAAAAAACTGAATAATTCGGCACAACAACAACATAACGAATATGCGGATATTCAGTCATATGCCCCACTAAAGGATTAATAGCAACTCGATTTATAGAAACAATTATCTGTCGAAAAAGAGATTTACTATATTTAGATGTACCATTGCGACAATCATAAAACTCAAAAGTTTCTCTCATGTCCAAAAGTACTGCATCTGTCCATTCTACTCTCCGCTCCATTGACTTAACTTATTTCTCATTTCTTCAGTAGTTATCACTTCTCCCCGTTTCATCTGCTCCAATGCATTATCAACCTTTTCCTTTAACTCTGGAGAGAAATAAAGAATATCATCCGGACAACGTCTATCCAATAAAGTCTCAATTTCTTCTAATAGGCGCTCATCGTTTACCGCCAATAGGCGTTGAAACAATAGTTGTTTACGTTCCGCTGTTTTCATGAAGCATCGTTTTATTAGAGTACAAAGATAGTCTTTTTAATTTAAAAAAAGTTTTCCCTTCTCTGAAAATATGTTTATATTTGCACCCGCTTAGGTGATATAGCAGACTTTCTGTCTGTTGTATAAAAGGGAATCCGGCGAAAATCCGGAACAGTGCCCGCTACTGTAAAGCCATAGTGTTTGCTTCTGAGAATATGAAACAAACAACCGGAAAGCTCTCATTTCAAAAAACCACTGTCCGCTAACGGGAAACCGGGATGGGAAGGTCGCTTTCTGTTAAGGCTAAGTCAGGAAACCTGCCTGAGTCATTATGTAATTAACGCTGTCCCGGGGTCAGGAAAGCAAGTATTAATTCTTATTTTATCAATCAATGAAAAAACAGAATTGGCTGTTCATCCTTGCAGGAGGATGTATCGCAATGAGTGCGTCTGCGCAAGAAACAAGAAAAGACAAAGACTTGAGTGTAGAGCTAAATCCCGTAGTAGTGACTGGTACAGGCACGCATCACAGACTGAAGGATGCCCCCACACCCGTAGACGTTATTACAGCTAACGACATTAAAAAAGCAGGCATTACCGACTTTAAAGAAGCAATGACCGTCTTAGCCCCCTCCCTCTCCTTTTCCAGCAATTCTATGGGTGACTATTTAATGATGAACGGATTGGGAAACAGCTATGTATTAGTATTAGTAAACGGTCAGAAAGTAAACACGGACGTAGCGAATGGTAATCTCGACCTGTCACGCATCAACACAAGCGACATCAAGCGGGTAGAAATTTTAAAAGGCGCCGGTTCCGCATTATATGGCAGTGATGCTATAGCAGGAGTAATTAACATTATTACCAATCAGCCTCTCGATCAGATACGTGTAAGCTCTAATACAAAAGTAGAAGGACACGGACAAACCACACAGCAAGTAAACCTGGATGTACAAAAAGGCATGTGGGGTTCTTATACATCTTATACCTATCGCAAGGCAGATAGCTGGAAACAGAATGACTATGATGAAGACGGTGAATGGACGGATAAGACATCCAATGACGGTTATGACAGCAACACTTTCAACCAGAAGTTTACATTCGCTCCTACCGAAGCACTTTCAATGTATGCAGGCGGCGGATATTACGACCGTAACTTTGATCATAAAGGATATGATTATGGTATAGGCTATGAGTCATACAACCTGTCACTGGGTGCTAAATATAAATTAGGCCGTGCCTCTTATGTCAGTCTCGACCTTTACAATGACAATTTTGAAACCAATAAGACGTACCGCAAAGAAACATCTGTAAAAGAATGGGGCGAAAGCGTAACGTACGGTATCGGTCAGACAGGATTAACCAAACGTAACCATTATTACAATGCCAATCTGAAAGGCTTGTTCCGTAATGGAGACTGGGGACGTACGGTTGTTGGACTGGAATACGTACAGGATAAGCTGAAACGGCCGGATGCATTGGTAGATAAAGGTGTATATACACTTGCCACCTATGCACAGGAAGAGGTCGAATTCTTAAAACATTTCAAAGCAACGGCAGGGCTACGTTTAGTGAAGCACGAGACGGCTGGCACCAATTTAGCTCCCAAAGCATCATTGATGTATACCATCGGTAACTTCAATCTGCGCGGACAATACTCCGGCGGTTTTCGCGCCCCGTCCATGAATCAGCTATATTATTTTATGAACAAGGGTACTACATTGACCAATGGTAATGATAAACTAAAAGCGGAAAAGAGCCATTACGGTTCAATCAATGCTGAATACATCGGAACCCGTTTCAGTGTCAGCGCCACAGCTTACATCAATCAGATAGATGACATGATTGAAGCAGAAAAAACATTGTTCAGCAAAATGGATGACGCACAAAAACAAGCTATTTATACGGAAGCCAAAGATAAACTGGGCATGACCGATGCACAAGTGGCAAAACTGAAGACTTATAAGAAGTATGCAAACCTGGAAGAAGGTTTGATCAAGGGGTTCGAAGTTAATTTCAATAGTAACTTAGGTGCAGGTTTCTCCGTAGGAGGCAGCTATACATACGCCTATGCACGTGGCAAGAAATACAACGAAGAAACTGGAACTACGGAATGGCAAAACATTGACAGGAGTATCCGCCACAGTGGAAGCGTAAACGCAAATTATGCTCAAAGTTGGAAGAACTATTTACTGAATGTAAATATCACCGGACTGTTTCATAGCAAACGTTTCCATGAAGCGAGTGATATAGATGAATCCGCACCGGGCTATGGCATCTGGAACTTGTCCACCCGCCATTCTTTCGGTCAGTTTGAAATTGGTTTAGGAATGAACAACTTCCTTAATAAAGTGGACCGCCGTCCTTTCGGAGTCAATTATTTTAGTACCAATCCGGGACGCACATTATTTGCAAGCCTTACCATTAATTTGAGCAAATAAGCTACAAACAGTATGAGAGTATTTTCCCTAATTCTATTATTAGCAGTTTCCCTCCTCTGCCATTCGCACGAGGGGGAAAACTTCGTAGCAAGCGATATGCTGGCAAGTATGAAACCCGGCGATAAAGCCGCCCTGCTGATGGTGCACTTCGGTACAACCCACGACGACACCCGTACGCTTACCATTGACGCCATCAATGCAAAGGCCCGTGAGGCTTTCCCCGAACTGGAAATGCGTGAAGCATTTACTTCCCGCATCATTATCCGCCGACTCAAAGCACGTGGTATCGAGAAACTGACACCATTGGACGCTATGCTCCGCCTGCGCAGTGAAGGCTATACACATGTAGTTGTGCAAAGTTCCAATATTATTGACGGTGTGGAAATGGAGTCGCTTCGCCGGGACATAGAAAGCGTGCAACCTTTCTTCAAAGAAATACGTGTAGGTACTCCCCTGCTCTACTCGGTAGAAGATGCGGAAAAAGTGGTTGAAATTCTGAATAATCGTCTCAACGCTACAGCACAAGATAAAAAGGCATCTGGGAAAAAAGGCGCGAAAGAGCACTTCGTACTTGTAGGTCACGGCACCTATACGCCCAGCACAGCTATTTACAGCCAGATGGACTATATGCTGAAAGCAAACGGAATGACAAATTTCCATTTGGGTACCATTGAGGGATACCCTACTTTTGAAACCATGCTGACACAACTGAAAGCCGGAAAAGCCAAACAAGTAACTCTCGTTCCTTTCATGTTCGTGGCCGGAGACCATGCCAAGAATGATATTGCCGAAGACTGGAAAGAAGCACTCGAAAAAGAAGGTTATACAGTTAATGTACGCATGGAAGGTCTGGGTCAAGTACCCGAAATACAGGAAATCTTCATTGATCATATCCGCTTCATGCTGAAACATCGCATGCTGGGTATTATGGAAAAGAAAGCAGGATATGCTGCCGGAAAAGATGTAGAATAAGGAAACCGACATAAGATGCATAAGCATTATGAAGAAAAAGAATCTATATTCCATTATAGCCGGAAGCTGCGTGCTTCTGGCTATTTTGCTTCTGGTAGCCTACAACTACTGGTTAACCCCTACCCGCATCCTCATCGTCAACCCCTTGCCTGCACAGGCTGCGGACATTGCACTGAACAATGATTGCAGCAGGATAAAAGTGACCTGCATCAAGATGGAAGAAGTAAAAGACCTCTCCGGTTATGACGCCATCATGATGTACGGACGGGGATTATTTCTGGACGAAACACAAGTAGCGGAACTGGAACGGGTAGCTGCCAAAGGCGTGCCTGTATTCACCAATGCACTGCGGCATTTCAATTTCATCGTCAATTATAACACTACGCCCGAACAACAGTCCATCCTGCAAAAGTATTTCCAAAATGCTTGCAGACAGAATTACCGGAATGCCTTGCGCTATCTCCGGCACATCTCCACCCCACAACGGCTGGGCGACCATTCTTTCGAAATGCCTATAGAATTACCCAATAACTTATTTTATCATAAAGAATACGGACAGTATTTCAAAACACCGCAGGAACTGACAAAGTACTTAAAAGAGAAGCAACTTTACCATGAAGAAGGGCGAAACCTTGCTTTCATCTCAGGCATCAGCTTCCCCATGGAAGGTAACCGCGCCCATGTAGATACACTTATCTCCCGGCTGACACAGGCGGGCTTCAACGTCTACCCCATCACCGGTAGCGGTAAGGGGCGTGAAGACCTGATACGTACCCTCCATCCCGATGGGCTGGTTTATCTGCCTATGGGACGACTGGGCAACGATTCACTCATCAACTGGCTGCATGCAGAAAACATCCCCTTATTCATGCCTTTCCCACTGGTGCAGCCCCGCGAAGAATGGCTGAACTCGAATGTACCGGTCAGTGGCGGTACACTGACGGCCCGGGTCGTTGTGCCGGAGATAGACGGTGGCATGGCGCCTTTATGCATCGCCACGCAGAATGAAAACGAAGAAGGATATTTTCTGCACACTCCAGAACCGGAACGGGTGGATGCACTTATCAGCCACATCACTAAATATATGTCACTGCGTGATACATCCAACAAAAACAAACGCGTCGCCATCTGTTACTTCAAGACACCCGGCAAAGATGCCTTGCTGGCAAGCGGTATGGAGGTGATTCCTTCCCTCTATAATTTCCTGAAACGCTTGCGCAATGAAGGATATGATGTAAACGGACTGCCTGCCACTGTGGAAGAATTCGGGCAGAGGATACACCGGGACGGTGCCGTAATGGGTTCGTACGCCAAAGGGGCACAAGAACAATTCTTAAAAACGGCACATCCCGTATGGCTCTCTACCGAACAATACGAGGCGTGGGCAAAAGAAGTAATTCTCCCGGAAAAATATAAAGAAGTAACCGACCGCTATGGCGATGCACCGGGGCATTTATTGGCTACGGAAGATAGTATAGCCATTGCCTGCCTCCGCTTTGGCAATGTACTATTGTTTCCACAACCACGTCCGGCATTGGGAGATGATGATTTCAAATTGGTTCACGGCATGCCCGTAGCACCACCACATAGCTACCTTGCCCCCTACCTGTATATGCAGAAAGGATTCAAAGCGGATGCACTGATACACTTCGGTACACATGGAAATCTGGAATATACACCGGGCAAAAATGTCGGATTGTCGCAGGCAGACTGGTCGGAAGCCCTGGTAGGTAATCTGCCTCATTTTTATTTCTACACCACAGGAAATGTAGGTGAAGGTATCATCGCCAAACGACGCACACATGCGGTACTCGTCACACATCTCACCCCGCCTTATGCAGAAAGCGGTATGCGCCAGCGATACAATCAACTGTTGGAAGATATTCATAAACTACTGGATGAAGGTACAGAAGGACACCGTATGCTGGGAATGCGCGTGAAGAAAGAAACCGTTCGTTTGGGGTTGCATCGTGACCTGGAGCTGGATTCCGTGCCCGATAAGCCTTACACAGCCGAAGAGCTGGAACGTCTGGACGCTTTCACCGAAGAAATAGCCAATGAAAAGATGCTCGGTGCCTATTATACAATAGGCGAACCTTACTCGGAACGTGACTTACTGCAAACCACCCTTGCCGTCAGTGCGGACGCTCTGGCTTACGAAACGGCAAAAGCTGATCGGGATAAAGGCAGGATTACAACAGAGCAGTTACAGGATTTCACCTATATAGCTCATCATTATCTGCCCACGGCAAAGAAACGCTTGACAGCCCTATTGCAAAAACCTCTGCAAGATACGGCAGCCATAGCTCCGGACCTTCGCCCGGCACTGCGCTATCGTGAGCAACTGATAGCTTCCACAGCCAACGAGTTCAATGCCATGGTGCGTGGTCTGAACGGTGGAACCGTGCTCCCTGCACCGGGAGGCGACCCGGTACTAAATCCGAATATATTGCCCACAGGACGGAATATGTACAGCGTCAATGCTGAAACCACTCCTAATCCGCGTGCATGGGAAGACGGGAAACGGCTGGCAGAAGCCACACTGAAACAATACATCAGCAAACATGGAGAATATCCCCGGAAAGTGAGTTACACTTTTTGGGCAGGTGAATTTATCACAACCGAAGGGGCTACACTGGCACAAGTCTTCTGGATGCTGGGCGTGGAACCTGTACGCGATGGACAAGGGCGTGTTGTTGATCTGAAACTGGTGCCGAGTGAAGAGCTGGGACGACCACGTGTCAATGTGGTAGTACAAGTATCCGGTCAGCTTCGTGACATTGCAGGTTCACGGTTGAAGTTACTAACGGATGCCGTTCGTCTAGCATCGGAGGCACGGGACGAGGCATATCCTAACTATGTCGCATCAGGAACAGTGTTACAGGAAAAGTTGCTGGTGGAAAAGGGAACTTCACCCAAGCGTGCACGGGAAATGTCGGTGATGCGTGTATTCGGTCCGGTTAATAGTGGATACAGTACAGGAATCATGGGTTACACAGAGCACAGTGGTTCATGGGATGATGAAAAGGAAATAGCTCAGGGGTATCTCAATAATATGGGTGCTGCTTATGGAGATGAAGAAAATTGGGGAGATGTTCAGAAGGATTTGTTTGCTTCCGCCCTTTCTGAAACGGATGTAGTCATTCAGCCACGGCAAAGTAATACGTGGGGGCCGATTTCTCTGGATCATGTGTATGAATTCACTGGGGGATTATCTCTTACCGTAAAGACACTGACAGGTAAAGAGCCGGATGCATACATGGCTGATTATCGCAACCGCACCAACCGCCGTATGCAGGAAACCAAAGAGGCGATTGCTGTGGAGACGCGGGCTACGATACTGAATCCGACATTCATACAGGAACGTATGAAAGGCGGTGCAGGTTCGGCACAGATGTTCGGAGAAATTTTCCGGAATATATTCGGCTGGCATGTGATGCGTCCGTCGGCTATGGACAAGGAGGTATTCAATGATTTGTACAGGATGTATATACAGGATGAAAAGAAGTTAGGCATACATGAATATTTCCTTCGTGTGAATCCGGCATCGTTCCAGGCAATGACAGCGGTGATGCTGGAAAGTGCACGGAAAGGCTATTGGAAAGCAAGCCCGGAACAGTTGAGGGCAACGGCTGCACTGCATGCACAAATCACCCGTGAAAAGGGTGCTGCCTGCACAGAATTTGTGTGCGATAATGCCAAGTTACAAACGTTCGTTGCAGATAATCTGGATGCAAAAGAGAAGCAGGAATTCAATCGGGATATGAAGACCGTGTATGAAACAGCCGCAACTAACGGTAAGGATGTAGTACTGAAAGAAAAGAAAATGACTCCGGAACAAGCGGCACAGAAACAGAAAACGAATGGTTTAATGATTGGCGGCATAGTGCTGATTGTATTCATCGGATTGGTTGTATTGATTAAGAGAAAAAAGACATAAATGATAATTTAGCGGCAAAGCCGCTAAATTAAGTAACGAGCTACGAGCTACCAGTAACGAGTTGCTGCGCTGTA
>CAMTFK010000059.1 GCA_947071285.1 uncultured Bacteroides sp.
CTTTAGAGGTATACACGCTTTCCAGGCGTGCCTCTTCAACCACTCGAGCATCTCTCCAATAGACGCTTCTTTCTAAAACGGCTGCAAATTACAAAAAAAATGCGAACCACAAGCGTTTTCAGCTACAAATGTATTCTTTTTTTCGTTCTTGCCCTCCATTCTCCCAGTTTTATCTTTAATAAAATCTCAAAATTAATAAACTTTAAAATCTTCGCGAGGTTATTTGAGCATTCCAAACACTTTTAAAGCGTTTTCAGAAGTTACGTTTCCAACAGCCTCAGGAGACATCCGGTAAATCTCTGAAACCTTCATTAAAGTATCCTTCACATTAGCGCTCTCATTTCTTTTACCACGGTTTGGCACCGGAGTCAGGTAAGGAGAATCGGTTTCGAGAACGATCTTTTCTAAAGGTATTTCCAACAAAACTTCCGGAAGATGGGACTTTTTAAAAGTAACCACTCCATTTATTCCAATAGAAAAACCGGAAAACTCAAGAATCCGTGCAGCCTCTTCGGCGCTACCCGTAAAACTATGAAATATTCCTTTCAAAGAAGTATTTTTGTAAGGTTCCAGCACCTTATATATATAATCAAAAGCATCCCGGCAATGAATCACTACAGGAAGTTCATATTCCAATGCCCAGTTAATCTGTCTATCCAATACGGTCTGTTGCTCTTTCAGAAAGGTTTTATCCCAATAAAGATCCATACCGACCTCTCCAATCGCAACATACTCTCTGAAAGACTCCAATTCACGTGCCACAAACTCCAGCTCTCTTTCATAATCAGCATTCACTGAAGTTGGATGCAAGCCAATCATAGGGAAACAATAGCCCTTATAAGTGTTACAAGCTGAAAGCATTGCATCAATAGTTGTACTGTCTATATTAGGCATAAATATATGAGTAATTCCTACAGCACGTGCACGTTCAATAACCTGTGGTAAATCTTCTGAAAATTCCTCTAAAAAAAGATGGGAATGTGTATCAATCAATCTCATTCGTTTGCTTCTTCTTTTCGTTTTTCGCCGGTACGGTAATAGTAAATTAGTCCGTAATCACGACATAAATTCAAACGTTTCTCATTAGGAGAGACTTCTTCAAATTTCTTTTCTACCTGATTCCAAATATCCAATATCAACTCATCCGCAGTAGTCCGCATAGCAGAAAGAGCATCTAAACTGCGCGCCGTTAAAGCCTGCAGATTTTTCTGCCTGTCATAGCTATCTGTAAAGATATCATAATGTACCCTGACTTTTGCAATTGTAGGGTTATAAATAGGGATACCGCCTTGTGAAGTCCGCTTAGCCTCCCCGTCTATGATTTTTCTTCCCCACTCCACCAATGCAGCCTCTGTCGACAAATCCGGAACGTTCGTACTATCGGCTGGCAAACCATAATACGCTTTATGCGCTGCACGCAGTTCTGAACGAATCACCGCCAAGTTCAACACCTGAATGAAATGAGAAACGTATAGACGAGCCATTTTTACATTAGCCTGATGCTTACGTCCTGCTTGGGATTGGCGTTCAAAACATTGAGAATAGTAGGCTTGGGCAGCTTCAAATCTTGTCAGAAAATTCCGAGCTTCAGTCAATGTCTTTAAAGAAACTGCCAAATCATAGAGATTATAGGTATCAGCTTTTGCAACCACTGCTTTCAGTGCCCGTATTCTCGCCTGGTCTGTATTTGGTAATCTTCTATAAGGCATACCTTCAAAAAGTACAATTACACTTCTCTGTGCATCAGATTTTCTATAATTTTTCGAAGTTCTTCTTTCTTTTTCTCTGCAATGCTGACTGCTGCAAGACTTTCCATTGCACGATTACTATACTCTGACATTTTATTCTCACAGATCTCTTTCACACCAATCCGGTCATATAGTTCTGTGACGGCCGCAATTTTCTCAGCCGGTTGGAAAGTCTCTGCATTTATCCAACGATTCAATTGAGTACGCTGTTCCGCATCGGCATGTTCCAATGCTTTAATCAGCATATACGTTTTTTTGTTACAAAGAATGTCTCCACCAATATTCTTTCCAAACACCTTGGGATTACCATAAACATCCAGAAAATCATCTTTCAATTGGAAAGCAACTCCTATATGCATACCAAAATCATACAAGCGCCCGGCATCTTCCATTGAAGCACCACCCAAGCGAGCCCCTATCTTCAGACTTGCAGCCAATAAAACCGCAGTTTTCAGGCGAATCATTTCCAGGTATTCTTCTGCCGTAACATCGTTTCTTTGTTCAAACTCCATATCCATCTGTTGCCCTTCGCATATTTCAAGAGCCGTCAGACTGAAAAGGTCCATAACTTCTTTCAGAAAAGCCGAAGGACATTCTGCCATAAATTGATAGGCAAGAACCAGCATTGCATCTCCTGAAAGAATAGCAGTATTATCATTCCAAACTTTGTGAACAGTTTCTTTCCCTCTGCGACGATCAGCACGATCCATCAGGTCATCATGCAGGAGAGTATAATTATGATAGACTTCAATACCAGTAGCTGGGGCATAAACACGGGTCACATCTTCCTGATATAGATTATATGCCATCAACATTAATACCGGGCGGATCCGTTTTCCGCCCATAGACAAAACATATCCTACCGGAGCATACAATCCCTTGGGAGTACGCGTAAACTGTAAATCAGCAATATGAGAATTAAAATTTTCGAGAAGCTCGGAAGCTGTAAACATAGTGATAGTAAATTAAGGAAAATAGAGGTAATAAAAAGAGGCTGCTTTTCCGGCAGCCTCTTTTTTATATCGATAACGTATTACTGCAATCTGAACATTACAGGCACCGTATACTTAACGCGTACAGGTTTACCGCGCTGCATACCAGGTTTCCATTTCGGCATGGTACCAATCACACGAAGTGCTTCTTTATCCAAATACGGGTCAACACCTCTTATGACTTTAGCGTCTACAATACTACCGTCCTTGTTAACAACGAACTGTACTGTTACACGACCTTGAGTACCGTTTTCCTGTGCGATAGTCGGATATTTGATGTTCTTGCTCAAGAATTGCATCAAACCAGCCATACCACCATTCGGGAATTCAGGCATTTGTTCTACAACCTCAAAAATGGTTTGTTCTTCCGGTTCTTCTTCAACAACTGTTACAGGCACATATTTTACTTCTACTGCCTTACCAGTTTCTTCAGAAGAAGCGATAACAGTTTCTTCCACATCAGCATCGTCAGCTACGATTTCCAGAGTTTCGTTAATCGGAGCTACTTCTGGAGGAGGAGGAGCAACCTTTTCTTCCTGTTCAGTAATAGGAACCATTTCTTCCTCAAAAAAGAGATCAGTAAGGGCCTGGCTCGTATCAATTTTGATATCGCGCTTCGTCCATTCAAATGCTATAAACATAAAGGCAAGCACAATAACATAACCAATAAGCATCCAAGTCGATTTTTTGTTCTCCAAATCTGCTTTAGGTGTTTTCTTAATTTCCATAATTATAATATTATTTTAACGTGTTTCTCATTTTGGGCAAATATAGTACTTTTTCTGCAAAACGTTCAGCCGTACTATCTTTTTTAAGACAATATGCACCCATTTTTGTTTTTTTTATCCTTCACAAAGCACACCTGCGCTTTTGTGCCACAAATGTAACGAGATATTTTAAAAATACCGTATCTTTGGCAATAATTTTAAATGAAATGTTGAAAAAGTCTTTTATAACGGCGTTACTACTCCTGATTTTCTCCGTTTTACGTGCACAAGACGGAACCAGCGCCTTCCAATTTCTGAAACTTCCCTTTTCTGCCCATGCATCGGCACTGGGTGGAGAAAACATTTCTATTATAGAAGACGATTTGACTATGGCTGTCCAAAACCCGGCACTCCTCTCATGTGTAGCGAATAAGACTTTCAATCTGAATTATATGCTTTATATGGATGGCGTAAACGTTGCCGGAGCCGCATTTGCAAAAACAGCAGGCGAGCGGTCCACATGGGCAGTTACCGCTCAGTACGTAGACTATGGGGAATTGAAAGAAACCACCGAAGAAAATATTGAAATCGGAACTTTCTCTGCCAAAGACATCTCCATATCGGGCATTTATACCTATGATTTAAGTGATTACTGGAGTGGTGGTGTACGCACCAACCTTATCTATTCTCATTACGATAAATATTCTTCATTCGCCATCGGTGTCGACCTGGGATTGAATTATTATCATCAGGAGTCCGATTTTTCCGCCTCACTCGTTGCACGTAATCTGGGAGGACAGCTCAAGGCTTTTGAAGAACGGCACGAAAAGTTGCCTATTGATGTACTACTCGGTTTCAGCAAACGACTAGCACATGCCCCGTTCCGGCTTTCCCTGACCTTGCATGATTTGACGCATTGGAGTGCCTCAGCCACGGCAGCAAACAATTTCGGAAAGAAATTGTTAAATCACATAGCCCTCGGAATCGATTTTCTTCCAACCGATAACTTTTATCTGGCAGCCGGATACAACTTTCGTCGTGGAGAAGAAATGAAGATAAACGGCTCCAGTCATTGGGCTGGTTTTACCTGTGGTACAGGCATACAATTGAAACGGCTGAAACTCGGAATGGCATACGCCAAATATCATGTGAGTTCATCCTCACTCATTTTTAATCTGTCATATACCTTATAATATATAATAGTATAACTCAAAATGAAAAAGATAACTATCGCAATCGACGGTTTTTCCTCTTGTGGGAAAAGTACTATGGCAAAAGACCTTGCCCGTGAAATAGGCTACATCTACATCGACAGTGGTGCTATGTATCGTGCAGTTACTCTATATAGTATAGAAAACGGCATTTTTCAGGGAAACGAAATTGATACGGAAAGGCTTCGGAAAGAAATCGACGATATACACATCTCATTCCAACTGAACCCAGAAACCGGACGCCCGGATACTTACTTAAATGGGGTGAATGTAGAAGATAAGATTCGCGGTATAGTTGTTTCTTCGCGCGTCAGTCCTATTGCAGCTTTAGGATTTGTACGTGAAGCAATGGTAGCTCAACAACAGGCCATGGGCAATTCCAAAGGTATCGTTATGGACGGACGTGACATCGGAACTACTGTATTTCCTGATGCCGAGCTGAAAATCTTCGTGACTGCCACACCTGAAATTCGGGCACAACGCCGTTACGATGAACTGAAAGCCAAAGGACAGGAAGCCAGTTTTGATGAAATTCTGGAAAACGTGAAGCAACGGGATTACATTGACCAGAACCGGGAAGTAAGTCCGCTCCGCAAAGCGGATGATGCCTTACTGTTAGACAATACAGACATGACAATTCCTCAACAAAAGGAATGGTTACAAGAGCAATTCAATAAAACTGTTAAGAGATAAAATAAAAAAGGTGTAGCCCTATGCCACAAAGGGTGTAGCCATCCGGGGTAAAGGGTGTAGCCCTGGATAATAAAAGGTGTAGCCCTTTCTGGGGTTAGTTTATTATCTTTATATCAAGCTGTTATATCATGGTAAAAGTAGAAATAGATGAAGGTTCCGGCTTCTGCTTCGGCGTAGTCACCGCAATAAATAAAGCTGAAGAAGAGTTGACGAAAGGCGGTACACTGTATTGCCTGGGAGACATTGTACACAACAGCCGCGAAGTGGAGCGCCTGAAAGAGATGGGACTCATCACTATCAATCACGACGATTTCAATCACCTGCACAACGCCAAAGTGTTGCTGCGTGCCCACGGTGAACCACCCGAAACGTATGAAATAGCCCGCCGCAATAATATTGAAATCATCGACGCCACTTGCCCGGTAGTGCTCCGGTTACAAAAGAAAATTAAGCAAGAGCATACTCAGAAAGATGACTCAGAGAAGCAAATTGTTATCTATGGGAAAACTGGGCATGCAGAAGTCCTCGGATTGGTGGGACAAACCACCGGGGAAGCGATCGTTATTGAGAAACTGGAAGAAGCCCAAAAGTTAGATTTAAACAAAAGTATCCGCTTATACTCGCAAACCACGAAGTCTCTGGACGAATTCCAAAAAATAGTGGAATACATTAAGGAACACATATCACCCGAAGTCACGTTTGAATACTACGATACCATTTGCCGACAAGTGGCCAACCGTATACCGAACATACGGAAATTTGCCGCATCACACGACTTGGTATTCTTTGTAAGCGGGAAGAAAAGTTCCAATGGAAAAATGTTGTTCAGCGAATGTCAGAAAGTCAATCCTAATTCCCACTTGATAGATAGTGCAGAAGAGATAGATAATTCTCTGCTCGCCGGAGCTTCTTCTATCGGAGTGTGCGGAGCAACCTCCACCCCAAAATGGTTGATGGAAGAAATTTCCAAAGCTATTCAATCGCGACTAACAGGACAATAAGTCACTGTTTTGAAACAACAAATTAACATTAAATATGAATAACGCCCTCAGCTTTTTGCTATCTTTGCCGCGATTATTAATATCAAACTAAAAGATTGTTATGGGAACAGTTAAGTGCATAGGTATTTTGACATCCGGTGGTGATGCACCGGGAATGAACGCCGCTATTCGTGCGGTAACACGCTCTGCTATTTACAACGGACTACAAGTAAAAGGTATATATAGAGGTTACAGAGGTCTGGTAACCGGTGAAATCAAAGAATTCAAGAGCCAGAACGTAAGTAATATTATACAATTAGGTGGCACAATCCTGAAAACAGCACGCTGCCAAGAATTCACAACACCCGAAGGACGCCAGATAGCGTATGATAACATGAAGAAGGAAGGCATCGACGCCTTAGTTATCATCGGTGGTGATGGTTCATTGACGGGTGCCCGCGTCTTCGCACAGGAATTTGATGTACCTTGTATCGGATTACCGGGTACGATTGATAATGACTTGTACGGAACGGATACGACCATTGGTTATGATACTGCTTTGAATACGATTCTGGATGCAGTAGATAAGATTCGCGATACCGCTACTTCTCATGAGCGCTTATTTTTTGTAGAAGTTATGGGCCGTGATGCCGGTTTCCTTGCTTTGAACGGAGCCATCGCATCAGGTGCAGAAGCGGCCATCATCCCGGAATTCAGTACGGAAGTCGACCAACTGGAAGAATTTATCAAGAACGGTTTCCGCAAATCCAAAAATAGTAGTATCGTGCTCGTAGCCGAAAGTGAACTGACAGGCGGAGCTATGCATTTCGCGGAACGCGTGAAGAACGAATATCCTCAGTATGACGTACGTGTCACTATCCTCGGACACTTGCAACGCGGTGGAAGCCCTACGGCTCATGACCGTATCCTTGCCAGCCGACTCGGTGCGGCTGCCATTGATGCAATCATGGAAGGACAGCGAAATGTAATGATTGGTATCGAGCATGATGAGGTAGTATATGTACCTTTCACAAAAGCTATCAAGAATGATAAGCCGATTAAACGAGAGCTGGTGAATGTCTTGAGAGAATTATCTATCTAATTCAGGAATATTTCGAATTATAAAAAGGCGCAGTTGAGATACACCTGCGCCTTTTTTAGTTTATAGCCACTTGGCTACAATTTCTTCCGTTTTATTCCACAGTTCTTTCATCTGTATATGATGAGTATACTTTTCAGTAAGTGTCTTAGGATGGCAACTTACATTCAGTGTTCCGGTGCGTTGTCCCGCTTCCTCATCCAGCAATAAACTAATTGCCGTTGCCGCACCTTGTCGGGGAGTACGGATGAATGGACGGAAAAATATATCTGTCAACGGATCAAACCACATGTGCATCGTGATAATCTTCGTAGAAACAATACCCGGATCGGCAGCATTGACAGTAATTCCTTTCTCTTTTACCTTCTCTGCCAGAGCTATTGTAAAAAGAGTCAGTGCCAATTTCGTATTGCTATAAATGGGAATACGCCAGAAAGCACCTTTCTTTCCACGCAGAAAGAAATCCGGAAAAGTCAGTTTGCCGATAGCATACGTGCAAGATACCATGTTCACAACACGGCTCCCTTCTCCCATCAATGGCAACAACTTACGGGTCAGAAGAAAAGGACCTACGTAATTGACACTGACAGTACGTTCCAGCCCATCTTCGGTGATACGCCGGGCGGTTTCCATGGTTCCGGCATTATTCATCAACAAGGTGATTCTTTCTCCACGCCGAAGTAGTTCATTCGCAAAAGAAGCCACGGAAGATAAAGAAGACAGGTCGATTGATAATATCTCGATTGCTGTATTTCCGGTTTCCTGTATTAATGATTGCCGCTTGATTTCCGCAACTTGCGGGTCACGACATGCCATGATTATTTTATATCCGGCAGAGGCAACGGCACGTGTAATCTCCATCCCCATGCCACCATCTGCCCCGGTTATGATTGCAAGTTTTTGTATCATTCAGATTCAATTTTCGCTATTTCCCGTTTCAGGCAAGCCGGAAGTTTTTCATTTAACTGTTGATGACACGCCATCTCAATGGAATACATCCGGGCAATGCAGTAATTGCTATGCTTACAATTACAACGTGCATTCTCCTCTTCGCGCATACGGTTGACAAAGCCCGGTTCATTGAGCAATGCACGCGCCATCTGCACAGCTTCAAAACCATCATCCAGCACTTCATCTATCTTTTCACGAGATACCAAACCACCTACATATACCAATGGCATTTTAATTTCTTTCCGAAATTTCAATGCATCTTCCAGAAAGTAGGCCTCTTTGAAAGGGACAGTCGGTATCATCCATTTTCCCACCATCCGCACACCATATTTCAACCACCAACAATTCATATAATGAGTCATGGAACGGATAGGCATCTGCCCCCGCATCACATACATGGGAGCCTTACTAACAAAACCTCCGCTTAGCACCAATGCATGAGCTCCCGATTGTTCCAGACGCTTTGCCACCTGCATCGTTTCATCGATCTCCATACCGCCACGAAAACCGTCGCGCATGTTCATCTTCACCAATACAGCCATATCGGTTCCGGCAGCTTTCATCACTTCTTCCATCACCATGTCCATAAAACGCATCCGGTTTTTCAGCGAACCACCGAAGCAATCCTTACGGTGATTAGTATAAGGAGATAAGAACTGGGAAATCAGATATCCGTGTCCGGCATGTATTTCAACGGCATCAAAACCAGCTTCACGAGCCAGATTCACAGCACGGCCATACGCACGTGCCATCTCCGGCAATTCCTCTTTCTTCAAGCCACGAACGAAAGTAGGTGAATAAAGATTGAAACCGGTGGAAGCTCCGACAGGAGTAACCCCACAGATACTTTTATGCGACATATTACCACAATGTCCTAATTGAATAGCTGCCGCAGCATCTTCGGCATGTACAGCATTTGTCAATTCTTTCAATCCGGGAATAATTTCCGGGCGCATCCACAATTGACGGTCAAAGGATAATCCACTTTGAGTGACAGCTGCATAGGCCACAGTAGTCATACCAATACCCCCAGCCGCAACTGAGCGGTGATAGTCAAGCAACATTTGCGAAGGAGCATTACCCGGACACATACTTTCAAATGCTGCCGAACGGATAGTACGGTTCCGTAAAGTCAGCGGACCAAAAGTTACAGGAGTAAATAACTTGCTCATGAGTATTATTTATGATTTGTGATTTATAAGGAAGAGATTAATAGAGAAACGGAAAAACACGTTTCCTGTCTCCTACTTCATCTCCAAATTCTTCTTTATAGCGATGCCAAATGGCATTGGCACGCGGAACCAGATTAGCCACAGTCCACCATAGGAAAACGAGTCCGGAAAGCGACCACGTCAATATTGCCCAGCCCGTCCATTCCACTATCTCACCGAAGTAATTGGCAGAGGTGACATAGCGGTACATACCTCGCGATGGCAGGTAGTGCCGTGTATCTCCCGGTTTGCGCAAATGGCGGATAATGTAATCAGAATACCAGTTAATAGCCATGCCGGTGAAAAACAATAATACCCCGATAATAAATTGGGGAGTCATCAGCCAAGCAGGTGTATAGAGAGTAGCGGGCGCCAGATAAAAGAGCCATTCGCCCTGCATAAAGCCATTCAACAGGTTGAATATCATTCCCATCAGCATAATGGCAATCGGCATCCTGCCCTTCCCTTTCAACAGTAAAGGGAAAATGAATGCACGCTGAAAATAGTGTAATTGGAATAAAAGGAAGAAAATCAACGGGACAAGCGAATAATAACACTCGGAGTTCCACCAAAGTATCACCATTACAATGAATACCGGTGCTTCCATTAGTATCCAAGCCAGTTTGTTGTTAATAGAAAAGCCCCATGATGCAGTGCGGAACATTCCATACCCCGCTTTGATGAAGTAAAGTGCAATAAAAACAAATAGTGCAATGATGCTCATCGCACCAAGAAATATCCGGAAAGTATCTTGCTCCATACTGTTTTCGATTTAAGTACAGGCAAAGATATAGAAAAAGGGGGAAAAAGAAAACTTTCTCCCCCTAAATAGTTTACAAGAAACTTATCGTTTCTTTATAGGCACATAAGCTGTTTCTTCGAGCACATTCTTGTATGCCGGGCGAATGATGCGCTTGCCTTCAAAATTCAATTCTTCGTTACGGTGCGCACACCAACCCACGATACGGGCCATAGCAAACAGCGGCGTAAAGATTTCCTGCGGCAATCCAATCATCTCATAAACAAAACCTGAATAGAAATCAACATTGCTCGATACAGTTTTTCCGTTATTCTTCACACGACCAAATACTTCGATGGCACGTTCTTCCAACAGTTCCAGGAAAGCAAATTCGCGTTGTTTTCCTTTCTCTTTGGCAAGGTCGCGGGCCAATTCCTTCAATAAGATGGCACGCGGGTCGGAAATCGTATAGACCGCATGACCAATACCATAAATCAACCCCGTCTTGTTATAAACCTCCTTATTCAGCATACGGGTGAAGTATGTATCAATCTCATCCACATTCGTCCAGTCCTGGATATTCTCCTGCAAATGATGGAACATATCGGCTACCTGTATATTTGCACCACCGTGAAGCGGGCCTTTCAACGAACCGATACCGGCAGCAATAGCCGAATATGTATCCGTTCCGGTAGAGGAAGTGACACGAACAGTGAAAGTAGAATTGTTACCACCACCATGTTCAGCCTGAAGCACCAGTAAGAGGTCAAGGGTACGGGCATCCAGTTGCGTATAATCGCGTTTCAGCATATGAAGGAAATTCTCGGCAATCGAAAGATTCTCCTGCGGATGGCGGATATGCAGAGAACGACCGAAAGTGGCATGACGAAGCATATTGTATGCGTAGGCAATAATAGTAGGGAATTTGGAAATCAGGTCTATACTCTGACGCATCAGGTTGTCACGGGAAGTATCATCGGCCTCAGGGTCAAAACGGTACATCTCGAGTACGCTACGTGCCAGGATGTTCATAATGTTATTTCCTTCCAGTTCGATAATATTCATCTTGGTTTTCTGTTCCAATGGCATGTTATCATTGATAAGTTCACGGAAAGAAGCCAGTTCTTCTTTATCAGGCAGATTGCCGGACAACAACAGATAAGCCACTTCCTCGAATCCAAAACGTTTCTCCTTCACAAAAGCATGTACAATATCTTCCACATCGTATCCCCGGTAGAACAACTTACCCGGAATAGGCTTCAAGCCACCACCCGGAATACGTTCGTAACCCACTACATTACCAATTCTGGTAAGCCCAACCAACACACCCGTGCCGTCTTCATTACGCAAACCGCGTTTCACATCAAACTTGGAGAACAATTCAGTATCAATCCGAACCGCTTCCTTCATATTCTCGGAGAGCTTATAAACTATGTATTCCTTCTTCATTTTCGTATCGTTTTAATCGTTAGTATTATTTTTCTATTCTTTCCACTATCTCCCGGGTGAAGGCAGAAGTAGACAAAGAGACGCCGCCGGGCATAAAGCGCGCCAAGTCGGCAGTGGCACGGGCATCAAGGAAGCTTTGTTCCAGGGCATGTTCTATCAGGGAAGCAGATTCTTTCCACCCTAAATATTCGAGCATCATCACAGCGGAGAGAATGATGGAGCAAGGGTTTACTATATCTTTGCCTGCAATATTCGGTGCTGTGCCGTGTGTGGCTTCAAAGATGGCGTGTCCCGTCTGGTAATTGATATTTGCACCGGGAGCAATGCCGATGCCACCTACCATTGCTGCCAACTGGTCGGAAACATAATCTCCATTAAGATTGAGGGTGGCAATTACAGAGTATTCTTCGGGAATCAGTAAGGTGTTTTGCAGAAAAGCATCTGCTATGCAATCCTTTACAACCAACCGTCCGTCGGCTAATGCCTCACCAAATTCACGTTCCGCCAGTTCATAGCCCCACTTCTTGAAACCGCCTTCCGTGAACTTCATGATGTTTCCTTTGTGCACCAGCGTAACAGAAGGTAACTTGTTTTCGAGTGCATAACGGCAGGCAGCACGCACCAGACGTTCTGTTCCTTCCTTAGAAACAGGCTTCACGCCAAACGATGATGTATTCGGGAAACGAACTTTCGTCACACCCATTTCATCATGCAGAAAACGGTAAAACTTTTCAGCCTCCGGCGTGCCAGCCTCCCACTCGATACCTGCATAGATATCTTCCGTATTCTCACGAAACACGCACATATCCACCTTTTCCGGATGACGAACCGGAGAATGAATACCTTGATACCAGCGAACCGGACGCAGACACACATATAAATCCAGCGTTTGGCGCAACGCCACATTCAGAGAACGAATCCCCCCGCCAACAGGAGTCGTCAGCGGACCTTTGATTCCCACTTTGTAGTCACGGAAGGCTTCCATCGTTTCATCGGGCAACCACAGGCCACACTTCTTGAAAGCCCGTTCGCCTGCCCATACTTCCATCCATTCAATCCGCCGTTGTCCGCTGTAAGCTTTCTGCACGGCAGCATTCACAATAGTTTGCATAGAGGGGGTTACTTCAGATCCCACTCCATCACCCATAATAAAAGGTACTGTAATTTTATCCATTTCTTATCTTGCATTAAGGGCAGAGCCGGCACGGAACCAACTTATCTGCAATTCATTATACGTATGTTGAGCTTCAAAATTCTCTTTCGTACCATCTTCGTGATGAAGAACAACTTTAAAGTTGCGGCCGGGAGCAAATTCCGTCAGTCCGATTACTGAAATCAAATCATGTTCCTGAATTTTATCGTAGTCCGCTTTATCCACGAAAGTCAATGCCAGCATACCTTGTTTCTTCAGATTCGTTTCATGAATACGGGCAAAGCTCTTTGCCAGAATCACACGAACATTCAAGAAACGAGGCTCCATAGCAGCATGTTCACGGCTGGAACCTTCGCCATAGTTCTCTTCGGCAACCACAATAGAGGAAATTCCTTCAGACTTATACATTTTTGCCGTACCGGAAACCGGACCGTAAGTATTGGTAGAACGGTTCCAAACACTGTTAGTCTCTCCATTGAAAGCATTCACAGCACCCATCAGCATATTATCCGAAATATTCTCCAAATGTCCACGGAAGCGGAGCCACGGACCTGCCATTGAGATATGGTCGGTAGTACATTTACCCTGCGCTTTAATCAGCAGAGGCATATTCAGCAAGTCAGTGCCTTCCCATGCCGGGAAAGGTTTCAGGAGTTGAAGCCGTTGCGAGTGAGGATTAACCGTTATTTCTGTTTTCGCACTACGGGGAGGTATATACCCTTCGCTGCCTTCGGCAAAGCCTTTCGGCGGCAATTCTTCGCCAATGGGTTCGGAGAGTTTCACTTTCTCACCTTCACGGTTCACCAATGCATCTGTCAGAGGATTGAAGCAAAGGTCTCCGGCAATGGTCAACGCCATGGTCAGTTCGGGGGAAGCAACGAAAGCATACGTATTCGGGTTACCATCCGCACGCTTGGCAAAGTTACGATTGAAAGAAGTCACGATGGAGTTCTTGCGGGTGGGGTTGTCCGTTTCACGCTTCCACTGACCAATGCAAGGACCGCAGGCATTAGCCATAATGGTAGCGCCTACCTTTTCAAAGGTTTCTATCATCCCGTCGCGTTCTGCTGTGGCACGTATTCTTTCAGAACCAGGGTTCACAATTAAAGGAGCGGCAACCTTCAGATGTTTTTTTTCAACTTGGCGGGCCAGAGAAACAGCACGACTCAAGTCCTGGTAAGATGAATTGGTACACGAACCAATCAGTCCGACTTCCATCTTGCGCGGATAGCCATTTGCCAGTACCTTTTCTGCAAACTCAGAAATAGGCGTAGCAGCATCCGGAGTGAAGGGACCATTGATATATGGCTCCAGTCTGGAAAGATCGATCTCAATCACCCGGTCATAATAGTTCTCCGGTGCAAGCAAGATATCGGCATCCGCGCGGAGGTCGCCAGCAACGGAATCAGCCATTTCGGCCACTTCCTCCCTTCCGGTAGCTTTCAAATAGGTAGCCATGCGGTCGTCATAAGGAAATAGTGAAGTGGTTGCCCCAACTTCAGCACCCATGTTGCAAATCGTTGCTTTTCCGGTAGCAGATAAGGAAGCCGTACCCGGTCCGAAATATTCGATAATGGCATTCGTACCTCCTTTTACAGTCAGGATGCCTGCCAGCTTCAGAATCACATCTTTCGGAGCTGCCCAGCCGTTCAGTTCCCCTTTCAGGTGTACGCCAATCAGACGGGGCATCTTCAACTCCCATTCCATACCGGTCATCACATCTACCGCATCAGCACCACCTACGCCAATGGCAACCATGCCCAGACCACCGGCATTGGGGGTATGAGAATCTGTTCCAACCATCATTCCACCGGGAAACGCATAGTTCTCCAATACCACTTGGTGAATGATGCCTGCTCCCGGTTGCCAGAAGCCGATACCGTAGCGGGAAGAAACATCACGAAGGAAATCATAAACTTCTTCATTTGTCTTGGTAGCCGTAGCAATATCTTCTCTTGCGCCCCTATAGGCTTGTATCAGATGGTCGCAATGCACTGTAGAAGGTACAGCAGCCTGTTCACGACCGGCATTCATGAATTGCAACAATGCCATTTGTGCTGTTGCATCCTGCATTGCTACACGGTCAGGGCGGAAGTTTACGTAATCTTCTCCCCGCTTGTAGTTCTTCACACCTCTCCCATCATACAGATGAGTATATAAAATCTTTTCCGCTAACGTCAGCGGGCGTTGCAGCACAGCCCGCACGTGTTCTATTTTCCCCTTATAGGCACCATAAAAAGCCTTTAACATTGTTACATCATACACCATATCAGTTGTTTTTTAGTATTTCAATATTGTAAAGATTACAAATTAATATAATAAACAATTGAAAACCAATAAAAGTTTAACAAATTAAAGCATTTCTTCGTGCGAAAGCGAAGAATGATTACCTTTGCGGGAAATCTATGTGATAAATGATAATTTAGCGCTACGCACTAAATTATCATTTATCACCATCTATCATTATTTTATATGAATAACAAACTTCTTTCCCCAACTGAACACCTTCAACGACAAGAACTCCTCCTGCGCATGGAATACGAATATGAAAAAGAAGAGTTCAAACGGCAGACAGAAACCATGGGCATCGCCCGCAAGGTGAAACGGGGACTTTGCTGGTATCCTGCCACTCCCGGACGAAGTTACTACAATTCACTGAATCAACTAGTAATAGAAATTACACATACCGAAGATACTGATATAGAACATAATTTTGAATTCGGACGTCCTGTATGTTTTTTCCGGCAATCAGTGGATGGAAAGATAACCTATATGAACTTCACCGGCACCGTCAGTTATGCCGATGAAGCGCGAATGGTGGTAGCAATGCCCAGTGCAGGCGCCATCTTGGAAGTACAATCGACAGACAATCTCGGCGTGCAGCTTTATTTTGATGAAACATCCTATCGCACCATGTTCGAAGCTCTCTCCGATGTAATACGTGCCAAAGGCAACCGATTGGCAGAATTGCGCGACACCATGCTGGGAACCTTGAAACCGGCTTTTCGTGAACTTTATCCCGTTCGCTTCCCCTGGCTGAACTCTACACAAGAAACTGCCGTGAACAAAGTGCTATGCGCTCGGGATGTTTCTATCGTACACGGTCCTCCCGGGACAGGAAAGACAACTACCCTTGTAGAAGCTATCTATGAAACGTTACATCGTGAACCTCAGGTTTTGGTCTGTGCCCAAAGCAACACTGCCGTCGACTGGATTAGTGAGAAACTCGTAGACCGTGGCGTCAACGTCCTGCGTATCGGTAATCCAACAAGGGTGAATGACAAAATGCTTTCGTTTACTTACGAGCGCCGTTTCGAAAATCATCCCTCCTACCCCGAGCTATGGGGCATTCGCAAAGCCATGCGCGAAATGAACGGACACCGCCGTGGCAGCTATGAGGAGCGTGAAAGTGCCCGTAACCGGCTGAGCCGCCTGCGCGACCGTGCCACGCAATTGGAAATACAAATCAATGCCGACTTATTTGATTCGGCACACGTCATAGCATCTACCCTTGTCAGCAGCAATCATCGTGTACTGAACGGGCGTCGCTTCGGTACTCTATTCATCGACGAAGCCGCCCAGGCGCTGGAAGCCGCTTGCTGGATAGCTATTCGCAAGGCCGACCGTGTAGTATTGGCAGGCGACCATTGCCAGCTACCTGCTACCATAAAATGTTATGAAGCTGCGCGAGCCGGCCTGGAACATACACTTATGGAACGCATTGTCACAACGAAGCCTTCCGTCGTCTCTTTGTTGAAAATCCAATATCGCATGAATGAAGCTATCATGCACTTCCCTTCGCAGTGGTTTTACGACGGACAACTGGAAGCTGCTCCCGAAATACGCCACCGCGGTATCCTCGATTGGGATACCCCTATCACATGGATAGATACTTCGGAAATGGAATTTAAGGAAGAATTTGTCGGCGAAACCTTCGGACGCATCAACCGGGAAGAAGCTCATCTGTTACTGAAAGAACTGGAAGTCTACATCCAGCGTATCGGCGGGTACCGTATTCTCGACGAACGGATAGACTTCGGAATCATTTCACCTTATAAGGCACAGGTGCAGTATCTTCGGAACAAAATAAAAACAAGTGCCGCCCTGCGTCCTTACCGCAGTCTGCTCACCGTTAATACAGTAGATGGCTTTCAGGGACAGGAACGCGATGTTGTTTTCATCAGCCTTGTGCGTGCCAATGAGGATGGACAGATAGGTTTTCTGAATGACTTGCGACGAATGAACGTTGCCATCACCCGTGCCCGCATGAAACTGGTGATACTGGGAAATGCCGATACACTAAAACAGCATAAATTCTATTATAAACTTATTGAGTATATCAAAGAAATTTCAAAAGTATAAAAAAGAATTGCGCAACCTCATACAAGTCATTTCCTGCATGAAGTTGCGCAATTTCCGCCTTCTTATTTATTCAGAAAAGCTTCTCGCTTTTACTTCTTATACCAATCTTTACATTCACTACCATTAGATTTCACCCATTTGATAAACTCCGGATAAGTGATGTCTACACTTTCTTTTTCGGTCGTACTGAATTCTTCGGCATCAACCAACTGAATGGCAAACGGATAATTCTCCGCCGCTACATAGTAGACACCACTGGTTGGTGAGGATAAGTCTTTGCCTGTATGGAACAAATCCATATTAGCTTTCTCTGTCGGCTTATAGTTTACCAGATGAACTTCGCAACGATTGCTGCCCAGATTCTCATGAACCATAATAAACGGATTATAAGGAGCTACTCCAAAAGTTTCATGATCTACAGGAGTAGTCAATGTGTTTTTAATCTTATAAACAGTTGTTTTCGTATTATTATCTGTAGCCGCAAGAGCATTAGTAAACACATTCACTGTAGCTTTAGAAAGTTCGGAATCCAAACCTAACCCGGATTCAGTTACTCCTTCAAACTCAGTAAGCACATTGGAGCGTTCAGTATTCATCTGATAAGCGAAACCATTCTTATAAGCTGCTCCGGACCAAAGTGCCGTGAAAGTATCTTCCGTAGAAAGTACCTGGTTCTTTGTATTAAATGCCAAAACTGAATTATACTTCACAATCACATCGTTCAAGTCATAATCACCTTTATTGGGCCAGTTATCTTCGAAAGCCAGAATTCCTTTATAAGTCATACGATAGGCAACTGAACGGTCATCATCTGTTCCCGGAGGAGTCACATCCGGAACTTCAGGGAGAATTGCTTCTATCGGATTAGACCAGACATTAAACTGCACATCGTTATAATCCTGATCAGTATTCCAATCTTCAAATGCAAGCACTACAAAATCGTTGATACGGAAAGCAGCTGTGTGGGTACGCCCATTAGAATTTGCTTGAGGAGTTGAATAAAACGTTCCATATCCTCTTCCGCCATTCTTTTTATAAGAATCGTTAAAGAGGAACCATCCTATCTTCACCCCATTTGGAAATACAGTTCCCTGATCGTTCCCATTCTCATCAATGTAGTGCAATTTTACACATTCCCCGCCTTTCAACCCAATAGGTTTTCCGCTAGCAGCTCCTGTATGCGTATTAGGGAATATAATATACTTCTTTGCAGCTGCAATTGTTGCCTTAGTTGGCTCACCTCGATAACAATAATAGCCAAAAGCACTTGCAGCAGTACTAGTCCCCCCAATGAAACGAACAGCAATCTCAACGTCTCTATTTTCCGGGTCTTTCACTTCAAAATCTGCAGACTGGCGATATTTCCCAGGACAATTTCCTTTTTCCGGGATTGTTTTTTTAATAGTATTCAAGATAGATGCAGACAGTTTCAACTCTCCTTCTGTATCCAGATAATTCGGACGTCCATTAGCCTGCCATGTTCCCAAAACACCAAATCCCTGAGGAGCATTCCACTTGAATGAGGCAGCACGCGTCTCCGGAGCGTTATCCGTCAATTGCCATTCTATATCAGCATTGATCACATTGTCCGTGATAGTGGTCTGCACCAATCCCGGAACTCCGACGTATGAAGTATAAATGTAAACATCCTTACCATGATCTGCCGCTACAATTTCCTTGGCGGAATACTCGCCATTCTCATCAGTCATACGGGTAATCGCAGGATTTATATCAGTACGCAAAACTGTCTGCCCATCTTCATCCGTCATAAACGGATCTTCAAAATAGACATTGAAAAGCACTTTGTAACCTTTGGGAACATCATACTTCACATTCAGTTGAATAGTAGAAGTAGTAGCAAAATCAAAAGAATTAGGTTTATCTTCATCACCACCACCATTAGGATCATAGACATCACGGGTACATCCCGATGCCATCAAAATAACCAATACATAGCATAGTAAATAGTAGAATGCGTTACGTATTGCATAGGAGTTTGCTTTTTTCATCATAGCAATATGTTTTATGTTGTCAATTCGGTACAAAAGTAGCAAATTATATTCTATTATTGCATTTTTCGAAAAATAAATCATCAAAATATGCAATTTAAAGCTCAAAAGGCTCAATAAATACTTTCTTTTTTCTAATTACATCAATACATAAAAGAAAATACATAAAACTCGTCAAGAGTAAATTTATGGAAGATTAACGAATTTGGAGTAATCCGGATTTATCATTTACATTTCCTGAAAACAAATGATGTATCTGGGCAAAACAGACCATCTGTTGAAAAGAAACAGATGATGCATTTACCGACAATAAACCATCAATTTTGGAGAAACAGACCATCTATTTCCTTCTTCTGATGGCAACAAGGTTCCACAGCTAACAAACAGGCACAAAAAAAGAGGAGAAGCTTTTGCTCCTCCCCCATACTATATATCTCCCGAACCTAAATCAGGATTACAGTTACAAATATACTACTTTGAAATGCCAAAGTCAAGTATCCAGGCGTTTTTATCACAAGTTAATAGAAAAAAGATACATGGAAAAATTATCTCAAAAGTATTTAAAATCGATCTCACTATTTACTTCCTTTACCTTTCAAGTACCAATCACTATCCGAAGCACCTTTAGACTTTGCCCAGTTGGCAAAAGCAGGATACTGGCCTTCTGCATCAATCCGATATGTTTCTGTTGCAGGAGCAAAGCCTTTGACAGGAATATTGATTGCGAATGGATAAATGCCTCCTGCAGCAATATAATAAGCATTGTCTTGATTCATCTTACTGGCATCAGCAGCCGATGTCATATCATGTTTAGGCAGGTGCACTTCAATACGATTGGTTTCGGTATATACCTTAGCAATAATGTACGGATTAAAATCTTCTAATGCAGTATTCTTATCTAACGCAGTTGCAAAACTTCTGGTAACAGTAAAGCTCTTTCCTTTGGCAGACTTTGCACTCTCGGTAATTACAAAAGAATTTGTACCGTTTTCTTTAATCATACCCGCATCCAGAGTAGATGTTCCCATATTATTAACCTGATATGCAAAGAAATTGTCATAAGTAGCACTACCATCAGGTTGAACAGGAGTAAAAGTTTCCGAAATCTTTGTAACCTTATTATCTGTATTGTACGTCACCTTACGCGTATATTCTATAATTACATCATTCAAATCATAATCACCACCTGCAGGCCAAATATCCTCAAATGCCAATGTCCCTTCCTGCAACAATACCCCTGGCTCTTTTTCTGTATCTTCACCAGGAATCTCTCCGGTTGAACCATCCACATCTTTATTAGACTTTACGACAAACAATAAGTCACTATAATCATCATTTGCAGCTACATTCTTGGAATCTTCAAAACCTAATACCAAAAGTCCGGTTTTAGCATCTTTCAGCAAAACAAAACGTCTGTTATTACCTGTATCATTGGAGGTACAAAAGTTAGCAAGTGCTCCCGAATAATAAATATTTTGAAGGCCACCATATCGATTTTGCTCATAGCCAGTTAATGAAGAAGCAGCAGCATTCCGGATATAGAACCATGCAATCTCATAACCGGCAGGGAATTGATTTACTCCCGGCTCTACTCCACTATCCCCAAAGAATTTAAGTTGTACAGCCTGTTTTGCACCTGAACTAAATCCAGCTCTTCCATCTAAGGAAGCATCAGGAGCTATTATATACTTCTTGACTTGTGACATATCTGTAGGTCGTTGACCATTCTTATAGTAATAATAGCCAAACGTATTACGTTGTGCTGCACGCTCAACCAGAAAAGTAACTTGCAATTCCGTTCCATCTTCTTTGGTGGTCACATTCGTTTCTCCAGGTTGACCCAAAAGTGTATGTCCTTCCGATTTTTTTGAAACTTCGGTAAAGTACTTTTGTGAGCGATCAGCAAGAGGACCGGCTATGCCAGCTCCAAGCACACTTTCTGCATCCAATAGATAATTCGCCGGAGCTGAAAATTCGAACCATGAAGTCCAAGTACAAAGAGAATACAAATTTTGGTCCCAGCCCATATCAGTTTTTAAATACCGATAAGGCGCAACAGTACCGCTCAGCCCATTAACAGGATCACCACCTCTTGTTGTCGGCCTTGAAACAACATCAGCCTCGCTATCATAAGTAGCCCCCTGTTCACTCAGCTTAAGCTTAACACACTGTGGAAGCCCCCAAGCATCGGTATATAAATACGCTTCCTTTAGAACAACAGGAACAATCATTGCTCCTTCAAACTTTCCATTTTTATCAGTATAAGCACTGTAAATAGATTGCACACCCTCTTTCTTTACCTGAGGATTTTCTTCACTCATTGGATTTTGATCATACACTTCAATAATAGCTTGAAATCCTGGTGCATGATAATCCACACTTAACTGGACCTTACCTCTCAATTCAAAATTAAAATAATTCTCTGCAGGAGGAAGTGGCTTTGTCTTTCCATTGTCCGGGTTATAAACCTCTTTTTCACATCCTGTTACAACGCCCATTAATGCCAATGCAAAAAGGTATGCAACTAAACTTGTTTTGTTTGCCTGTTTCATATTATAACTCATTATAAAGTTGATATTATTACAAAGATATTTATTTATTGTATATGTTGATCACTTTACGAGTTGACAAATTAATGTCATTAACAATTATTACATAATCAATATGCAACTTTTTAATGCATTATTCAACTAATATATACAATATTAACCAAGACAAACAAGATATTATATCATAGGGATTAGCTGTAGGAGCCTTTTTACAGCAACAATCGTAAACAATTATAC
>CAMTFK010000060.1 GCA_947071285.1 uncultured Bacteroides sp.
TTAAAACTGCTAACTTTTTCATACGCTTTTGTTTTACGTTGGTTAATGAAGTTATCTAATCGTCTATTCCTTCTACTACTATTACTATTTCTCCACGTGGCTCATTGGCGGTGAAATGCTCTATCAATTCCGTGAGACTGCCACGCACCGTCTCTTCGTGCATTTTTGAGATTTCCCTCGATACGGAGGCCTGACGTTCGGTACCGAAATGTTCGGCAAACTGCGTCAATGCTTTCACCAAGCGGTGGGGAGACTCATAAAACACCATTGTCCGGCGTTCTTCTGCCAAAATTTTCAGACGCGTCATGCGGCCCTTCTTTTGGGGAAGAAAACCTTCGAAACAGAATTTCTCATTCGGCAAGCCCGAAGCAACCAAAGCCGGAACGAAAGCCGTAGCCCCCGGTAAGCATTGCACCTCGATGCCATTACGAACACATTCACGCACTACCAGAAAGCCCGGATCGGAGATTCCCGGTGTACCTGCATCCGAAATTAATGCCACAGTTTCACCTGCCTTTATTCTATTAACAACACTTTCCACCGTTTTATGTTCATTAAATTTATGGTGGGATTGCATTGCATTCTTTATTTCAAAGTGTTTCAGCAGTATTCCGGAAGTACGGGTATCCTCGGCAAGAATCAGATCCGCCTCTTTCAGGATGCGGATAGCACGGAATGTCATATCTTCCAAATTTCCTACCGGAGTAGGCACTACATAAAGTTTTCCCATATCCGTTATATACCTTAGCTAAAATATTTCTTGAGAAGTTCTACAAAATCGACAACCGCCTCATTTTCTTCATCAGGATTAACCAGAGAAGAGAAAAGTTCCAGTGCCTTGTCCAGAGAAGGGGCATCACCCAACTGGCGTATGACCTCATTCATACGGGCAGTGTTACCACCGAAAATCTCACGCGCAAAGCGGAAAGAATCGTTCAGGCTGATAGCATGCCGCAAGTCAGTAGCCGGCTTTATCCGCTCTGCCAGGATTGGCGATGCAGGAGAGGAAATTGGAGCCGCCTCCGGTTCATGCTTGGGAGATACAGGCTCAGTAACCTCCGGAACTTTGACCTCAACAATCTGAGGCTCTTCCACCTTGCTTCCAGTCCCCTCCAATACCCTCTGCAATTCATCCAGACGCGCACGCATCTGCTGAATACTCCGTTTCGCCACAATCCGTAATTTAGAATCAGGCTCGGCTGTTATAGTTTGCATTAGATATTTCAGTTCCTGAATGTCCAGTTCTATGTCATCCAATAATGTTTGCATTTCCTTTCTCATCACAAAGTGTTAATGCCGCAAATGTAGAAATAAATAATGAAATAATATCGGAAAGCCATTAAAAGTGTTATTTTTGCGGCTAAAATAAACTTTTAAAACAATGGTATTATTCTCGGAAGACCACATACAGGAAACCAATCGTAGAGGAAGAATTGAAGTTATTTGCGGTTCCATGTTCTCTGGCAAGACAGAAGAGCTGATTCGCCGCCTGAAACGTGCTAAGTTTGCCAAACAACGTGTAGAGATATTCAAGCCAGCCATCGATACTCGCTATTCGGAAGAAGAGGTGGTGTCACACGATAGCCACTCCATAGCATCTACCCCGATAGATTCTTCAGCAAGCATCCTGCTGTTCACTTCGGAAATAGATGTGGTAGGAATCGATGAAGCACAATTCTTCGACAGCGGTTTGATCGATGTCTGCAATCAGCTTGCCAACAATGGCGTACGCGTTATTGTTGCCGGTCTGGATATGGACTTCCGCGGACTTCCATTCGGCCCGATGCCCGGCCTGTGTGCCATTGCCGACGAAGTTTCCAAAGTTCATGCCATCTGTGTGAAGTGCGGGCAACTAGCATCCTTCTCTCACCGTACCGTTAAGAACGACAAGCAGGTACTTCTGGGAGAAACTGCCGAATACGAACCCCTCTGCCGTGAATGTTATCTGCGGGCGGTGAAAGAAGACCAGAAAGCGGCTGGCAGTTGACAACAAATTAAAAAGCATAAGCCTTATGGAACGTAAGAAGATTACATTCGACAGTTTTATCCGTGCCGTCATTCTCGGTGCCATTATCATCGGTATATTGATGCTTCTGAAGCGGTTGAGTGGAGTATTGCTTCCGTTCTTCCTGGCATGGCTGATTGCTTACCTGATATATCCGTTAGTATCCTTTTTCCAATATAAGTTGCGGCTAAAGAACAGAATCGTTTCTATCTTCTGTGCTTTAGTCACTCTTACCATTATAGGAGGGGCTGCGTTCTATCTGCTTGTGCCGCCCATGATTCAGGAATTCTTGCGGGTGAAGGACTTACTAATAGAATATTTCAGCACTACCCATACTGCAAGCAACGTACCCACTACCCTCTCCGAGTTTATCCGGCAGAATGTCGACATGCACATATTAGAGCAGATGTTTAGTCAAGAAAACATATTGGATGCCCTTAAAGTGACCGTGCCCAAGTTGTGGGCATTAGTCTCGGAATCCATAAACCTTTTATTCGGGTTCTTCACTGTCTTCCTTATACTATTATATATAGTGTTTATTTTGCTCGATTACGAAAGCATATCCCAAGGCTGGACACATCTCATGCCCAAGAAATACCGGCATACAGTGACCGGCATACTGAACGACGTAAAGGACGGCATGAACAGATATTTCCGCGGACAGGCATTAGTAGCCTTGTGCGTAGGTATCTTATTCAGTATCGGATTTCTGATTATTGACTTCCCTCTGGCTATTGGCTTGGGGCTGTTCATTGGTGCGCTGAATATGGTGCCTTACCTGCAAATCATCGGTTTTGTCCCTACCATCATGCTCGCCATTCTGAAAGCTGCGGATACCGGCGATAATTTCTGGATTATCATAGCTTCGGCAACGGCTGTATTCATAGTAGTACAGATCATACAAGACGGTTACCTCGTGCCTCGCATCATGGGAAAGATAACCGGATTGAATCCTGCCATTATTTTGCTCTCCCTCTCTGTCTGGGGCTCATTAATGGGTATGCTGGGGATGATCATAGCCTTGCCGCTTACCACGCTGATGCTCTCCTATTATCAACGATACATCATTAATCAAGAAAATATTTATCGAACGGAATCTACTGAGGATCAGCCGATAGAGGGTACTAAAGAAAAATAATGCAAACTTTTTTCCTCATATTCCTTGCAGATTAAATAAAAGTACCTATCTTTGCACCCGCTTAACAGCAATAAAGGATTGATTCGCTAGCTCAGCAGGTAGAGCACAACACTTTTAATGTTGGGGTCCTGGGTTCGAGCCCCAGGCGGATCACTGAAACAAGATGAAAAATAAAGTAAATCCCTGATAGTCAACCACTATTGGGGATTTCTTTTTTCCCTCAGTCCACCATTTTAGGCAGATTACAGCAAGAAATACAGGTGAAATAGGTGGACTTTGTTTTGGTCCGATTTTAGTCCACCGAGTTGAACTTTACTCTTTGATTCACTGCGTTTTGCGTAACAGGATTTCAGGCTTGAAATAGTATTTTTGAACCATTAAAATTTAAACTTAAAAGTATGGACAGAAACTATTTTTCAATCCTCTTTTTCATCAAGAAGAGTAAGTTATTAAAGAATGGCGAGGCACCGATTTGCCTACGCATCACAATCAACGGTCAACGTGCGGAAGTTCAAATCAAACGCAGTGTCGAGGTTTCCCTGTGGAATAGTAATAAGGAATGTGCGATTGGGAAGGAACGAAAACATCAGGAACTCAACCACTATCTTGAAACGGTCCGAACAAAAGTACTACGTATCCACAGAGAATTGGAGCAAGACGGCAAACCCATTACCGCCGAAATCCTGAAACGCCATTTCTATGGTGAAGGTGAATCTCCAAAAATGTTGCTGGAAGTTTTCAGGGAACACAATAAGAAGTATCGGGAGCTTTTGGATAAGGATGTGGTATTGGGTACAGTTTTGCGGTATGAGAGAACTGTTCGTTATCTTGAAGAATTCATGAAAGAGAAATACCACTTCTCTGATATACCATTGAAGAATATTAACCAGGAGTTTGTGAAAGAGTTTGAGCATTTTATAAAGACGGAGAAAGATTGCGCCCAGAATGCTACAGTCAAGTATCTGAAGAATCTAAAGAAGATAATCCGGAATGCTCTCGTGAACAAGTGGATGGATGATGACCCGTTTGTTGAAATCCGTTTCCACCAGACTGCCAGTAACCGTGAGTTTTTGACGGAAGAAGAATTAAATAAACTGATTGAAAAAGAATTCACAATTCCAAGAATGGAAGTAGTCCGTGATATTTTCGTCTTTTGTAGCCTGACCGGACTCGCTTTCACGGATGTGCAACATCTGAAACCGGAGCATATCTTCCGCGACATGGACGGTAGTTATTGGATTCGCAAAACAAGGGAAAAGACAGATAATATGTGCAATATACCTTTACTCGATCTTCCGGTGAAGCTAATTCAGAAATATCAAAACCATCCTGAATGTGTTCGCAAAGGAGTCGTAATACCTGTCCCCTGCAATCAACGGTGTAACAGTTATCTCAAGGAAATAGCCGATGTATGCGGAATTCAGAAGACGCTGAGTACACACATTGCGCGTCATACATTTGCTTGTTTGGCCATTGCAAACAAAGTATCTATGGAGTCGATCGCCAAAATGTTGGGACATACTGATATTAGGACCACAAAAATTTATGCCCGTATATTGGACCGGACGGTTTCTGATGAAATGCAGATACTCAGAGGCAAATTTGCGATATAGACAGCATTAAAAAAGGATTTTATCACAATTGATAAAATCCTTTTTTAATAATAGACTACTTGTACGACGGATAATAATTATCCTCAAGCAGTTTCAATACATCACTTTCTTTATATAAAACTTTTCCGCCTACCATATAATAGGAAAGAATCCCATTAGTGCGATAATCCTGTAAAGTCCTGCGGCTTATCTTTAAGACCTCAGCCAACTGCTTGTCGGTCATGAACCGTTCGCCATTCAAAAAAGGTCTGCAATTTCCGGCCATACTTTCTATATTGGTTAGCAGGGATTCCATTGTTTGAAAGAAAGCAATTACCTGCGGAGTTCTTTCTGTAATAACATCTTCCATTTTTAATTCTATTGATAAGTTACTTTTTTAATTTCTTCAAGCGGTTGTTCTGAACATAAAGCAATAAACGCTCAACATCTTCCGTTTTGTAATATATCTTGTGATTGATTTGTGAATAGGGCAATTTTCCGGTATCGCGAAACATTTGCAAGGTGCGCAAAGAGATATTTAGCCGCAAGCACACATCCTGATTATCGAGTCATGATTCTATACCTTTCATATTGCTTTTTCCACAAACTGCATTCGCCTTATTTACAAACGCATCAAACCGATCCATCATTTTCTTAAACAGTCGGGCTTCCATGTAAATTATTTCCATGTGTCTTATTCTCCTTTCTTCTCTTATAATCGTAATCCTTTTGGAGTTTTTATGGTCTTTTCGACGACGATCTTATCACCTTGATTTTCTTGTCGAATATCCGAAAAATGTACCTTCAGCAGATTTACGGCCAATAGCTTCGCCTGTTCCTGTAGCTCGTCCGTCGAATCATAGACTTTCTTCCCTGCAAGTTTTTCTTCTATATCTTCAAAGTTCTCACTAAAACTAAATTCATTAGGATATTCATGAAACATTCCACCTTGCGGATAACCTTTATCCTTTATATATAATAAGACTGCCAGATCATAATTATCAGCACTACTTGACAGGTTTAATCCTGTGTCGTAGCCGGTTAGTTCATGGTAATTCTTTCATGTAGGAGCTAGATTATACGTTTCGGTATCGGTGATATTTCTCAAAGCTGATTTCTCTATGTAAGCATTTTGAGGAATCTCTTCGGGAGTAAAAGCCACGCCAAATTTATCCTCACAGAGATTTATCTTACCTTCCATTAGCGACGGCCAACTACGCAGTTCGTAGATTGTAAGCGTATCACCTTTAAAATCCGAGTTAAAGAAAGGCTCCTCAATGTTCCTTTGCAGATAATTGTTGGATTGGTGCTGCCCAAACAAATCCCTTCCAAAAAGCAATATGCCTTTCTCTGTCTCAATTCCCGTGTAATATTTGTTGCCTTGCCGAAGATCTTCCAGCATTTCGGTGATGTAAGGCGAGTTTATAATCTCTTGCCACGTGATAGGCGTGAGTATGCGAGTATGGTGTTCGTCCTTTGATAGCGGGTCTGTGTCATTCCATAGACAATAAACCACTTCCGAGATTCGCAGGTTTCGATGGGGCATGACTCCCTGCTCATCCATCGCTTTCTCCAACCGCTGCAAATAATCCTCATTTTTACCTTCGGACAGAGGTGGAACGAACATAAGATCGGGCACATTGTACTGAACTATTCATTCGGTAGGTATTTCTTTTCGATGCAATGCCTTCTCCACATCTTCAAACATGAAGTCCATCAGCCCCTCGTTACCTTTGCCTTTGGTACTGATATGCACAGGATTTCCGTCTTTGTCGGCTGTCACGTAGACACTTCCGCTGTTCTTGTTTTTTTCTTTTTCCATCTTGGTACTTGATTATAGTTTGATACTTTGTTCCTTTTTCTTAAATGGGCCAGTCTTTGCCACTGCCTGATATTCTGCCTTATCCGGTCGTGAGTTAAGTACAGATACCACTTGCTCCTGTTCTCCCGTCAGTGGTAATCGTTCCGATAGTCTATTCATCAGTCGGTTAAAGTTCCGTAAAGTGGGTGTCATTTCCTGACGAACGGTACAGATACCGTATTTCAATAAGTCAGGCGATGCCTTTTGATAATCCTTCAGACTGAAGCGGAAAACTGCATCCAACGGAGCCACTTCGTAGATGCGGAGTTCTTCAGGCTGAACTTTCTTTTTGAAAAAATTGGCTGTTCGCTCTTGCATGAACTTATTTAATGCTTTATCCCCCGCCTGATCTTTACTAAATATCCATACGGTCTTTCCGAATTCCACTGCTGTACAGGTGGGAAAAGCAGCCAGCCCGTTCCGAATGACATGACCGTCCATACCGAAGCGGTACGCCAACCGATTGTAATCTTCATTTTCAGTCAGAGCCGAATGCGCAGCGCTTACTGAGAGAGGCGCAATGCCTCTTTCACAGCAAAAAGCGGCATCACGCAAACGCACTATTCCCGAAGGATGTATTTTTTCCTGTTTCAGTACCGGACACAATCGTTGCAAATAATCGGCATTATCTGTCACCCTAATCTCAGGTATTTTGCTTTTGTCACGAAAGTCGAAACGAAACATTCAGTGATCGGGAATAAATTCGCGATCTACCACATGAAACTGCACATTGTTTTCGATATAGCGTTCAAACCCAGTCTCACCCTGCCCTCTCAGACTTAAATAGACGGGCTTGTAAAAAGCATCCAGCGTCATATACAGACTACCGCTTTCCGCATGATTCATTTTATTTTCATTCATCATCCTTATAGAATTAATTGTTTCTTCTCTTTTTTAGCCATGATAGACGGGACACGCTTTACCTGACTCCGTTCCTGTCTCTTATCTATTTCACCGTCCAGTGTACTGAATTCCAAATCTTGCTTCTGATTGCGTTCGATGGTGGACACAGCTTTTCTTCCGTTAAGGCTGAACTCCCCGCCGTGCAAATGAAACTCGGATTGCAAGATATCAGCTGCCATCACTTTCGCTTCTTTTTGCAGGGCTGTATAACCGAAGTCATGGGCCGATAAGGGTGCGTTTTGCCGTGCTTTTATGCTATCACCTAACTTCTCAGCCAACTCCCTAAATTCATATTGATAACTGAAAGGATGGAATTTATCCGCTACCACATGACCTGCATATCCGTTTTCCGATATATATAATAAAGAAGCCACATCATAGTTCCGGGGTGAGATACCAAGCGAGAATTCCTTCGTCAAACGGTCGAAGTTGTGAAAATCAGGTCTGATATCGAATTTGTCCTTGCACACGGCTCCTTCCAGAATTTCCGGCCCAACAAATTTATCAGGAGTAAAACTGACAACAGAACGCCTTAATTGCGTGTCTTCACTCCGCAGATCGGCTTTTGATAGTTTATCTATGCAATTATCCGCCAACTCAGCCACCCTTTTGGTTGGCAAATCTATCTCGTAGATTCGTAGTGTTTCTTGTATTTTTGTAAGATTGAAAAAGCTGTCCGCAAGGCTTTGCAAATAACTACCTTGTGCCTTTTTTCCTTTCGGAGTATTCGAAAAGAGTAACACACCAGCTTCAGTAGCAATGGCAAATACCCGATTATCGTGTTTCGACGCGTCGGGGTTGTCGAATAAACCAAAGACATCCTTTGGTTTACTCCGTTTCAAAAGGGATAAGATTCTTTTTAGGATTGACATAAGCCATTATTTATAAATGAATATCAATCGCAAAGAAAAGCATTCGCCAACCGAACTACAAGACAGGCGACATGTAAGTCTGTCTTTGGCGTCAGTTGGCGAATCCACCTATTATGCCAATCGTTCTTCCAACATGCGGTTGTAGCTGTTACGCAACGAGTCGATGAAAGGAGTTGTGTCCGTGCAACGGTCAAATACCTTTCCACGCTTTGTGTAGAGGGCATTGACCTTAAGATGAAAAGCTTCCTCAAAAACTTTAATCACATCCACAACTGTAACTTTTTTTCCTCCCGTTGAACCAATTGTTCCTGCTGCCATCAATGCTGCTACCAATTCTATCAAATCACTATCTGTACCATTCCATGTCAGTGCAACAGTTCTTTTTCTATTTCCACCTTCCGGTTGATGCTTTATCTGGATTACGGATGACAATTTATTCTCCATATAGAAGTCTTTAATTATCTGAATTTCTGCATCCAGCACTGCAAGTGATTTATTGATATATACATCATAGAGTATATGTCTCCCTTCAGTCATGGCATCACAAGCTTTTTTCAAGAAAGTCAATTCAATTTTCGTATAGTTGAGCCTGCGCAAGTGTCCAATACGGTCGTCATCTGCAATTTCTGCAAGCAGAGATACGAATTCTTCATAAGCAATAGACAGTTCACCGGGAGCAAGTTCCTGCTGATTCTGATAAGAGGTAAACATTGCAATCAAAGTAGTCTCAATCAATATTCTCATGGGCTTTCATTTTTTAGTTCTACAAACTTTTTATTCTCAGCCTGCTGACATATAAATAAAGAGACAATAGTTGTGCCGTTAAATTTTAAATAGTAATATGGCTATTTATCAATACATTACGGTTTTTACAAATAGTATATGTCTTGATGGAACATGTCCGTCCAGACACTTTGTGTCCGGTATTTGAACTCTTTTTATTTTATATGATATTTCTTCATTCTTGCATAGAGTGTACTCCGTGCAATTCCCAAAAGTTTGGCAGCCTTACGCTTGTTATTACTAGTGACTACAAGCATTTTGACAATTGCTTCCCGCATCATACGTCCATTATCCAAAGGTTTGGATTCAGTTGGCTTGTCATCCATTTGTATAATAAGTTCTCCGGACGTAATCCATTCGCTTTTAGCCAACAAAACCGCACGGCGAATCACGCCACGTAATTCACGAAGATTTCCAGTCCAAGCATATTTTTTAAATATCTGTTGTACTTCACAATCAAAGCCCTTAATATCTTTTTCAAACTCTTTATTGGCCAACCTTAAAAAGAATTCAGCTAATGGTAATATATCTTCCGGACATTCAGCTAACGAAGGTATATAAATCGGGAATTCGTTTAGTCGATGAAAGAAATCCTCCCTAAACCGCCCTTCTGCTATAGCTTTTTCTAAATTCTCATTGGTGGCGGCCAACAAACGGATATCTGCTTTAACTTCTTCTTTACCTCCCACAGGTCTGTATTTTTTCTCCTGCAAAAATCGAAGCATGAGCCTTTGTACATCCAATCCCAGATTGCCAATCTCATCCAAGAATAATGTTCCGTGATTGGCAGCTGCCAATAATCCTGTTTTGTTTTCAGTAGCCCCGGTAAAAGCCCCTTTTACATATCCAAACAATTCCGATGCTGCTAATTCTTTAGGTAACGTACCACAATCTACAGCTATAAAAGGGGCATTTGACCTTTTGCTCATGGCATATATCTGTCGGGCTGCATATTCTTTTCCTGTTCCTGATTCACCACGCAATAATATTGTCAGCGATTCTACCGGAGCCGCAACCCGTATATATTCTTGTGTCTTTAATGCCAGCGGACTTTTCCCATAATAGTAGACAAACGGACTTTTCGAAGTTTTTTCGCTTTCAATAAAGAGATCATCTATAATATTCAATACTTTTTCAGATTGTATTGGCTTGATTAAATAATTATCCACTCCTCTCTTTATGGCATCTACTGCCTTTTCTATATTTCCAAATCCAGTCATAATAAGGAATGGTATTCTATAGCCATTTGCACGCATCCAGCTAAATAACTCCATGCAATTTCCTCCTGGTAGGTTAAAATCCGATAATATCAGATCTATCTTTTGGCCCAGCACAAATTCCTTCGCAGCACTAATTGACAAGACATATCGAGCATTCATCCCGTTTTTTATCAACCAGTTGGTTATTATGCGAGCGTACGTTCTTTCATCTTCCACGACCAATACCGTTTTCATGATAATTTTTCATGCAATTCATCCGTTGCTTGCCATTAATTGCTATAAATCTTTTATTCCAGTTCAGAGGCAACAATGCCGATTGTCCGCAATGCGTCAATTATATTCTCAGCAGTAATTCCTTGACTTTCTATCCGCAAAACCTTTTCCCAATCTTCAAAATCCACATTCCATTTGTGAATACAGGACTTATGAACAAACAGTACTCCTATCCGCTCAATATCTTTCTCCGTTCTGACAGAGGTTCTGAATATTAAAATTTCATCACTCATCCTATTGCTATAACCTTGATTTTTTTTTCGTAATTGCATGGAAGTATTGGATACCACATACAACATAATCGCAAATAATACTTTTTTGATTTTTGTAGTTTAATTATTGTTGATTTCTTTTGTCTGCTATGCAGAAAAAAGAAACAAAGATAAGAGGTGAATTTGTAGACATTTTGAATTTAAGAGAGACTAATCGTACCATAATTTTTTTTATGGGATGAGTTCTGTAATTCATTTGCCTTGTATTTTAAAAAGAAACGGCTACCACACTTCCTACCGTAAGTACTTGCAAAAGCCTTGTCTTTAGAGGAATGGGAGATTTCATCAAGTTGTAGTCGAAAAAAAACTTTATTCCTAAGTTTTGCTTTGCCCGAAAGGTAAGCGAGCAGCCTGTTCCCATACTAATACTTCCTTTCTTGCCGATAGTGATAGTAGTAAATGTGCATTCGGGGAGATAGGTGTAGCCTGCCAACAATTTACTACCAACCATCCATCGGGAAGAGAAAGGATAGGAAAAATAAGCGCCTGCATAGCCGGAAATCATATCCAACGATTCATTTTGCGCTTCATTATTGAGAATAACAGGCATATTGGCTATGGTGAGCCGTCCACCTATTCCGATATACGGATTGAAGAAATAAGCGCCCTCAATTCCCGCATTACTACCCGTTGAAAGAGCGATCCCGGAATTATCTATCAACCGATGACGCCCCGGCAGAGTATTAAATCCCAGATAGATGCCCAGAAAAGAAGGTTTGCTGAACCTGTCGAAAGTTGTCTCAGTGGAAAAACGACGAATACCTTTCTCTTTAAATATCAAGTTGGCAAGGTAATAGCCCAATTCAGTAGAAAGTATTCCTATGCCAGCGCCTACCATCACATCACTAAGCCAATGTTTGTTGTTCATCATCCGGCTCAATCCGGTGGCAGTTGCCACTGAATAAGCCCCAATACTGTACCATGGACTTCGTCCGCCATATTCTTTGCTCAACATGGTGGCAGTCATAAAGGCGGTAGCCGTATGCCCGGACGGAAAGGAATGGTTATTAGAGCCATCGGGACGCATCACTTTGGAAGTTGTCTTCAACGAATTAACCGCCGCAGCCATGAGAACCACCGAAAAAGCGTCCGAGGCAAGCATTCTTCCCCACGAGCTACGCCCTTCTACACCTCCCGCTTTCATTCCGAGCATAACGGCAGCTGGAAGGTATTGCAGATAATCATCGTACCGCTTTCTGAATACAGGCAAGTATTCATTCCGCAGGCTACGAAAATGCTTATCTTTATTCTTAACCAGCAACCCTCCGGCAATAAGCGGCACACCGATATAAGTCATCTGGTAAATTCTTGATCCTGTTGCTTTATCCACTGTCTGCCGAAAAGAATTTGACTTTGTTAATGATACGCCAGAGTGTATAAGTTGTATAGGCGGAATACTATCTGATGCTTGCAGCATGTCGGATATACCGCATAAAAGAAGCAGGATAAACAACCTCATGCTCTCAACATTTGTACGATAAAACGATGCAGTCCTTCCTTGTATTCATACCTTATGGTCCATCCATGAGAATCGCAAATCGCTTTCACGATAGCCAACCCCAAACCGTTACCTTTTACCTTTTCGGAAGTGCGGTTGAAGCGACGGAACAACAGTTCTGTATTTAATTCGCCTTCCGATGAAGTGTTGGAAACGGTAAGGCAATCTGAACGAAGGGAAACGAATATTTCCCCATCCGGTGTGTTATGACGCACGGCATTCACAACCAGATTATTAATCAGACTCTCAACCAATGTCCGGTTCGCACGAGTAAAAACAGGTGTTTCCGGAATCTGTTTATGCACCGTTATCCCACCGGTCAGTTTATCCAGTAGAGGCAGTATCTCGTTTAGTATCTGCGCGAGGTCTATTACTTTGGTTTGCAGATATTGTCGGTTCTCTATCTTGACAAGCAGCAGCAGGCTCTTATTCAGGCGGGAAAGTCGCCGGGACGAATCATATATATTCTGCACGATGTGCGCCTGCTCCTCGGTTAATTCTCCCAATTGCATCAATGAATCCAGTTGGCTCTGAATCACTGCCAGCGGAGTTTGCAATTCATGCGAGGCATTCTCGGTGAACTCTTTTTGCATCTGGTAAGTGTGAAGACTGTTTTTCATCAGCTGGGTAAGCGTCACGTTCAGACGGGTAAATTCTTTCACGTCATTGGAGGTGAATTCGGGTATCTCACCCCCTTCCAGTGAAAAGCGTTCCAAGCGGGCCAGTGTGTCTTCAAACGGAATCCACAAGCGTCTCGTTATGAAACGAACCATCAGTATCAGCGAGACAGCTAGCACGCAGAAGATAAATATGAACTGCATCATGATACCGAACATCACGTGATGCTCCGCCAAACTATGGTTCATGTAATAGTGCTTTGTCAGAAAGTAAAAGACGGGGAGGAAGAGCACCAACAGGGCAACCACACAATACGTAAATTGCGTAAGACTTTTACGCATCAGGCATTTCATTCGTTCCATTTGTAACCTATTCCATAAAGATTTTTAATACAGTTCTTACAACCGGCATGAGCAAGTTTTGCTTTCAGATTTTTGATATGCGCATAAATAAAATCCTGATTGTCGAGCATATCCGCCATATCACCACTCAGGTGTTCGGCAAGGGCGCTTTTGGTAATCACCTGGTTACGATTGCTGATAAAGAAGAGCAGTAGCTCGTATTCGGATTTGGTAAGCACGATGGATTGTCCGTTCACTTTCACTTCCTTACTTAAAAGATCAATGGTAATGGATTGACTGGTTAGCAGGTTATTGCCCGAAAAATGTCGTCCACGGATAACAGAGTACACTCTGACACTGAGTTCTGACAGATGGAAAGGCTTGGGCAGATAATCGTCCGCCCCGATTTTGATACCATTGATCTTATCGTCCAGCGAATCTTTGGCAGAGACGATGACAACACCCGTCGGATTCGTTTTCTGTTTGATAACTTGCAGGATATCCAGTCCGTTACCACCCGGTAGCATCAGGTCAAGCAGAATGCAATCATAGTCATAGAGCGTCACTTTCTCTATGGCATCCTCAAATGTATATGCTTGTTCGCACCGGTAATCCTCTTTAGAGAGGTAGTTGGCTATATTTTGAGACAAGGTGCGTTCGTCTTCGATAATTAATAGTTTCATAAAGATGTAATTAATCAATTGAATGAAATTTATTTCGTATCCAGCCCGGTAACAGGCTGATTCCGGCAAATAGATAGAGATAAAAGGTTATTATCCGCCAGCAACAAGTGATGAGAAAGACGACTCCTGCTGTGCTCACCAAGTCGTCGTAACAGGTGGAGAACAGATATTCGCTCACTCCACTTCCCCCTGGTGTGGGGCTGATTGTCATCACAATCCACAAGATAAACTGCCTGGCAAAAACGAGTGGCTGTTCACCCAAAGGGATAAACGGCAGGAACAACGCGCAAACCACCAGAAAACGCGACGACCAGGCAGCCAATGTAGCAATCCCGGCTTTCATCCAAAAAAGGAGTGACCAGTCAGCCATTTGTTTGGAACTGAGCTGCAAATTCTTGGTAAACTCTTCCGCTTTACTTGTCCAACGGTTCAATAATGGTATGCGGAACAACCGGTAAATAATTCCACCTATTACTTGGGGACGCTTGAAAAGAGCCGCATAAAGTACAATAGTCCAGGCTATGATCAACAGATAAATGATTGCAAATGTAATATGCAATCCCGTAATTCCTACGGATGTACCGAATAATTTTTCTTCAGGGAAGATTAAAAAAAGCAAAGGACAAACAACTACCAGACAAAGCTCATCCAGAAACAAAGTAGACATCATTACTGCGGTTCCTTTACCTGCCGGAACGCCTTCCGCTTTCAAAAACAAAACGATCAACCCCGAACCGCCTACGGCCGAAGGGGTAATTGCAGAAGTAAATTCACACAATAAGTTCGTGTAAAAAGCCTGTCGCCAGGATAGTTTGTCCTGTTCACACATCAACCGGAACCGCCACATCATACTCAAATCTCTCATCACTATAAAGTGAAAAGCCAGTATAATACATGCTCCTTCCACCCATGTAAACCGGAATTGCCCCCCATGCTTCCGAATAAAACTCCTGATAGAATAATATACCCGTCACGGCAATGCCTATCAGCAAAGGAATCATGAGCCGAAAAACGCGGAGCGATCCCCGTTGTTTCTTAGTCATTATATCGACTGCCGTATTTTCTATTTCCATTGGTGATAGCGATGTATGATGTGCGTATATCTGTCGAGTACTTCATCCATGATGTCGCTCCATGAGCGGGAGATGGATTGTGAAGCGGCAAGTCCAACCTGCCGGATTTGCTCCGGGTGATCCGTCAGGTTACGGATAAGTAAGGCAAAATCATGCGTATTATCAGCCGAAAGGAACCCATTCTCTCCATGCCGGATAATCTCCGCAGAGGTGGAGCCTTGCAACAGAACGGAAGGTGTTTGCATCGCGGCCGCTTCACGTATCACAAGCGGAGCATTGTCATAGAAAGAGGGAAACAGGAAAAGATCCGCTGCCGCATAATAATTTTTCAAACGGTTACGGTCTGTAATGGAACCGACAAATACAATACGGGAAGCGAGTCCAAGCTTCTCTACCAGTTGCTTTATTTCCTTTTCAGCATATCCCGTGCCGATAAAAAACATGCGGAACGGTATATCCCTTAGTGTGGATAGCGCATTGAGCAGAAACGCAATATTCTTCTCCCAGATATGCTGCCCGACAAAGAGGAAAGTAAATTCATTAGCACGTAGTCCTAACTGGCGTCTGGCAAGCAGGCGGAATTGCTCCGGAGATTCTTCCATACGGAAATCACTTCCATTATCAACTACTTCGACCGGCCCCTTATAACCGTATTCACGCAGTGTTTCCTCCACGGCAGGCTGAGGTATCCAGACTTCATCGGCCATCTCGTAAAATCGGACAATGCGACGGATCATGTAATCTACCATGGATTGATTGGGAATAATCCGTTCGAAATCGTCCCGAAACTTGGAATGGAAAGTGGCAACGAGTGGAATGTTTTGCCTTTGGGCGATCCGCTTGGCAAGTGTACCGGAAGAAAACGGGCAATGCGCATGAAGCAGTCCGAAAGGAGTTTGAGCCATTCGGCGGTTAAAAGGCCAGTCCACTTGCGGAATCCCGATACGATAAGGCTTCCTCATCGGAATGGGTAAAGAAGAATAGCGGTAAACAGGATAGGGTTGACTATCCTGACAATGTGGTGATTTAGTAGTGATAACGCATACATTTCCAGTTTTCCGGTGGAGCCAGTGGGCATAGTTCATCACAGCGACCGAAACTCCATCCATAATAGGTGGAAAACAATCATTAAAAATACCGATCAGAGACGAGGCATTTGTTTCTTGTCGTAGATTATCAAGTTTGTTCATATATCAATTATTAGTGTTCTATAAACGATCAGAATGAGAATCGAAGTGCTACCCGGAAACCACTTTTTTGGATACCCGGACCATTCAGGTAGGTCAGCCTTCGATAATAATCGATGCGTAATATCTTGAAGATATTGTCCAGTCCGATACTGGCTTCCATATAGGGCGTTTTACCAAGCGGTCTTGTCCCTTCGGGAAGCATAAACAATCCTGGAGTAAGCGCCGGATTATTCTTATCAGTCAATCCACCATAGATCATATTAAAGGAAACGACTTCCCTGAGCCGTAGCCAGTTAATGATAGGAATACGGTTCAATATCCATCCTTTCAAGTAATAAGTGGCATTAAACGACACGTATTGGTCTGCCACAAACTCCAACGCGTTCATCAAATGAAATGATTCCGGCTGGATGGTGATGGACTGGTTGGCATTCGGTAATATTAATAATGGGAAAGGAACTTTACTCCATACTTTTCCAGCCTTCGCCTGTACATCCAGTCTGCCGAACGAAGATAGCCAGATATGCTTTTCAGCACTGACCTCGGTATGGTGGTAATTATAGTCTCCACCCAGGACTCCCTTTATTCCTATTTGGTGGGATAGTTTGAATACCGGAGCGTCTTTGGAGAGATTGAAGGACGAACCTTTTCCCGCACGACCGTTGTAAAGGCGTTCTCCCGGAGCGAAACGGAGTTGCGTCCCTATTTCGGCAGTCGTAAAATCTTTTAAAAAATGCAGATTACCAGCCGCATCCCGCTCCATATACCGAAGCGTTCCGGCAGCTTCACTATTCTGGTGAAGCATCCACGATTTCCAAGTAAGCCCATTCAGCCATTCTTTTTCATATTGCAGTACGCTTTTACGGATATACTGCATTTTGGTTATCGGTTCACCTACCTTCCAAGCAAGGAACAGGTTATCTTTGCTCGTAAAAAGAAAGTCCTGTCCGGGTGTATAGAGATCGTACTCATGCATAAATGACAGGTTATTGAGCGGGCTTTCTCCTTCAAAATAGAGTTTCTTATTAAAGCTATGAGTCAGTTTGAGGTTGTATTTTGGTTTCCGGTCTTTGAAACCGTATGCCAGATAACCACTGGCAAACCAATACGGATTGAGATTAGCGGTAGTCATTCCTCCCGCACGCAGGCGCAGTCCTTCTATACGGTTTGCACTAATGGTATTATACATAGGGCCGAAATCGAACTTTGTCTTTTTCTTATCACCATCCGTCGGAATGTATCCGGTAATCAGTATCTCCGCGGTCTTTTTAATGGCATGAAAGACGGGTATCTTTCGCAGCCTCGCCAACAAATCTCCCACTGCGTCCTCTTTTTCTTTCAAAGGTATGGGACGATTGTGCTGCCAGAATGTATCCGGTTGCTCAACAGCCTCCGGACTGACATGGACGGTTCCCAACAATCCGAAAACGGAATCGGCTTTCTGTACCTGGAAATCGTATTTGTCGTAATTCCGCAGATGGTGGGCATGTAGTTTCTGTACGCCTTTCACTATGTAGAAATTAATAAAGGTATTCTCCTTGCTGACTATCCAGGTGCTATCAGGCATTTGCTTAAATTCTTGTTCTATACGCAGTTGGTCCACCCAATTCAGATTGATATCGGTAGGAGTATTCAGTAATACCTTTTTTATGGAATAACGGCCATCTTGTGTGATGTAGAGATGTCCGGTAAAACCATAGCTCTGGCGGTTCACGGGTACAAAAGCCAAGTCGATGCAGGAATCGCCGGCCACATCGAGCGTATCCATTATATAATACTGGTAGTAGTTCACTGCTTGTGTAGAAGACAGCGGACTGACGAAACGATTTAGTAAAATAGGGATGTTATTATCGAATATATTGACCGTTTTGAATATCTCTTCCAGATTGGAAGTAATCCCTACACCGTCATCCACCCCGTAGTCAATACCTTGCATACGTTTGGCCTTTACGAGCGTCTTTGCCACTTTGGGACTTTTCCGGTAATATACATCCGACAACTTCTCACGAACGGAGACAGTCAGGATCGGTTTCCCGTTGAACGCCGAGGTATCCACATAATTCTGGATAAATTTGAACTTCCGAAGCAGTTTGTTCTTATCCAGATTGGGTTTGAAGTCATCCAGCGATAAAACCAACTTCTCATAAACCTCGGCTTGATATTTGTCTTTGGACTCAATACGATTTTTATCCTTATGCTCGATTACCTTTTTGATAAGTTCCACTGCCGGATTATCTTTACGACGGTATTTTTCCCTCTTTGGTTTCACCACGACTTCAGATAGTTGGAACACGGCAGGTTGGAGCAGCAATTCCAGTCCTTCATTTTTTTGTCCTGCTTTCAAGGAGATTGTTTTTGGATTATATTCCAGAGAAGATACGGAGAGTTTCAAATGCTTTCCTTTATGTTGTAGAGTGAATTTTCCGTTTTCATCGGTTAGCATTCCTATTGTAGTACCTTCAAAATACACGGAAACAAAAGGCAGAGGTTCACCGGAAATGGAATCTTTTACCATACCCGACACCGAGGTTACGTTTTGAGCATGTACCGTAGAAAGAGCAGACGCGGCTGTATGAAACAGGGACAGAAGCATAAAATATCTGATTGCTATCTTCATATCTTCTTTACTGATGTTTCTGATTCAATTAATTCGCAAACCTGTTGATATTCACCGATAAGCTCCTTCATCATTTCTTTGACTGTAACGATACGCTCGACTCTAAAAGCATTTGAACCGGCAAAAGCAAATCCTTTTTCAAAGTTTCCTTTATAAGCATGATACAAAGCGAGTGCAATGCAATAAGGGCTCGTTTTACTGTCGCAAGTCCTGATGCAATGAAACGGACAGCATCCGGGATGTTCCGTACCGTCCTCCACTCTCTGTAAAAAAGGAGTGCGAATAGCCCGCCCAGGCATTCCTACCGGACTTTTAATAATCTTAATATCTTGTTGCCGGGAACTGACATACAATCTTTTAAAAGCATCGGCTGCATCACATTCGGTGGTTGCAACAAAGCGGGTTCCCATCTGAATGCCGGAGGCTCCCAGTTCCAACATGCGGTACATGTCTTCTCCCGTATAGATACCTCCGGCTGCTATGACGGGAATGTTTTTGTGATACATTTCCTCAAAAACAGAAATTTCAGCTATCACCAAAGGCAATTGGGCTTCCAATGAAAAAGTCGCATCTTCCAACTGAGACTCTTTATATCCCAGATGGCCGCCTGCTTTCGGGCCTTCAAGCACTATCGCATCGGGAAGATACCGATAGGTAGTTATCCATTTCTGACAAATCAATTTCGCGGCCCGGGCAGAAGATACAATAGGTACTAATTTAGTGGAACAATCCTCCGTAAGAAAAGAGGGCAAGTCTAACGGGAGTCCGGCTCCACAGAATATAATATCCACTTTTTCTGCTATACTGATTTTTACCAGTTCTACGAAGTTGGTAAGTGCCACCATGATATTCACGCCGATGATACCGTTCGATTTTTCCCGTGCCTTGCGTATCTCTTCTGTCAGACCACGGTTTCCGGCTTCCACAAAACTATCGGATGACTTGGCATATAAAAGACTAAGTCCGGTAGCGGAAATAACTCCGATGCCACCTTCGTTGGCTACTGCCGCAGCCAAGCCCGATAAAGAGACACCGACTCCCATTCCTCCCTGAATAATAGGAAGGCGGGGCATTAAATTACCTATTTGCAATGTTCTCATTGAGTGTTTTTTTATTCTTTTTGTCCTTTATGTAGAAATCTGGGGGCGAAAGTAGAGAGGGATTTTGTAGACAATTTGAATTTTACAAAAGGGAGAGAGCATGCAGAATTCTTTTATTATATGATAACATACATTTGAAGAAAATGACTACTTATTAATATGGATAGATTTCAACTTGAAATAACATTCTGGAACATTATTATCTTCTAATTAATCCAGTCGGCACAGCCAGCCCCGAATCTTGCCGTATTTCAGTTCTCTTTTTCCCCATATAGCCATTTCCTCATTTTATCACCCTGTCAATGACTTCACCTTGCCGTAGTTCAGGGTGCGAAGCTACGTCCGGGGCCCCTAAAAATCTGCAAGCCCGCTTCGCGCCCTGCGGGTTTTGGCGAAAATTTTTCAATCCGTCCAGCGGGGCGGTTGAAAATTTTTCACCAAAAGCCTTGCATATTTTCTCCCCGTCCGTATCTGCCCCCTGAAACGAGCAAGGTGAAGCCACCGACAAGGCATAAAAAAAAAGTCAATGTTATGAAAAAGAGAACTGAAATACAGCAAGATTTGAAACGAGGCTTCGGCTCCGCTCCAACTGGCATTAAAAAATGGGTGAAGTGGTTGGCGGTCGGCTTCGTGGTGTACGTGGTGGTGCGGTTTGTGTGTGCCTTTGTCGGTGGTGTAGTGGCTGGTTTGGGCGGTTTGTTGCCCATGTTGGGAGTTTTGGCGGTGGTGGTCTTCCTCATCCGTGCCGTGTGGCGCATCCTTTCCGCTTTCGTTTCCCTTTGCGTGCTTGCTCTTTTGCTCATTCTTTTTTGCGTGATACTCTGACTGATTATTAATCCCTTTAAAATTCAATCATTATGACTAAAGTACATTTATTAGGAGCTAACAGAAGCTATGACAGAGACATTCAGACCGTTTCAGTCAATCAGATTGTTGTGTTGGAAGGCTACGCAGGCGGTAGTTATGTAGTCTATGACGTCACCCGTAACCAACGTGGATTTACCTATCATCTTGTACATACAAGAACCTACGACTTCAACACATCCGACCTTATCCGCCCGTTATCTGAAAAGTTCGGAATAGGTATCTATTACGACAGTGAGAACCCGACGTTTTTAGATCCGTTGGAAACGGCTGCTTTACTCACTAAGGCGAAAGAGAAGAAAGCCGAAGACGAACGGAAAGCGAAGGAAGAACGGGATGAACACGAACGTATCTCGAAAATCGGTGCGGCACGGTTGTGCCCCCTTATTCCATCGGATGCAAAAGCCGTTATTATCGGAGAATTACGGGTAAGTGAATGCGACAGTTATACCGATTACTATGATTATCGGACAGAACGAACCGTCATTTTAGGTTTCTCCAAACATACACGCAACCTCTTTGCAGAGATGCGCAAATGTGCCGCCAATTTTGAGGGAACGTCCCATTTAGCGGAATATAACGCAGACTTCGAACACCGTGAGAATTACAGCATGGGGGACGGCATGTATTTAGGCAGGAACAAGTACAGTGGTTGGACGATCAATAAAGAGCCGATTTACAGCCTTGAAAAGTTCCTTGAACGGTTTGCATACACCGCAGGGGATGAAGCAAATATTTGTTTGAAAACACCGCAAAACCAAACAGACACGGCAGAACAGCCGACAGCATCCGCAGACCTTTCAGCCCTCAATCTTGAAATTGTGGAATACAGCGAAAAGGCGATAGCCGTATTCGGTGACACCAAACCGATAAAAGGCATTCTGAAAGACTTGAACGGTCTGTTCCGTGCGAACCTTACCTACAACGGAGAAAGGCGTGCAGGGTGGATATATAGCAAGAA
>CAMTFK010000061.1 GCA_947071285.1 uncultured Bacteroides sp.
GGAGCCGCCGGAACGCAACCGGAGGACGACGCGCGCCATGCCGTGGCGGAAACTAAGCGCGGGATTGCTGCGGTAGAGTGTCTGTGCGGTATAGACATAATCGCTATACTTATACTCACGGTCATCATTCTGTGCTGCACGTACACTGGCTTTGTATAAGAACGCCCCGTCCCCTGCAGAAGAGATACAGGCCGTGGGACCGTAAGCAAGGACACTTTTTTCGGCTTCCCCGCTTTTCCATACGGGAGGTGTGTGATCGACGTTCGTGCCGGGATCGGCGGAGTCGTGCACAAAGCCTTGGGCTGTGCTGTAAACGAAGGCTTTCCGCTTGCCGTCCATGTGGACGAGAATCCGGTCGCCTTCCGCGAAGGTTCCGTCGGGGATGGCACGGCTGGCGGGGGCGGTGGCATTGGCGTTGTTGCGGGCTTCGCCGTTGTCGTGCCCTTCGCGTGCGGCGATGGTGGCGCCGAAGGTGACGGAGGTACCGTCACCGCCGATGGCTGTTTCCGGGTCGTTGTCCGCGCTGCATCCCGTGAGGGTTGCCAGTGTCGCCGTCAGCATTGCCGTCAGCGTTGCCGCCGTGGCAAGCCACCGGCGGATGCTGTGCCGCCGGATGGCTTTCGGGAGGGTATGGTTGTGTATCTTCATGTTCTCTTATGCTTTTATTTCTTGTTCTTGATGAATGGCGGGCGCGGCTACTTGCGAAGGAGCACGGGCAGGTTGCCGTCGGTGACTTCCCAGGTGGTGGTGAAATCCCAAGGGTAGAGGGTGGTGGTGTAGCTGCCAATTGTGTAGCTATCCGCCCATCTACCCGGTTCCTTCCACCACGAGGCGGCGGGCTTGGCATCGCAATCCTCGCCGTCCAGTTCATTGAGTCCTTTATCTGTGAAAGCGGCCGATGTTGCCGAGGCATAGTTGTTGACTCTGATACCGAAAGTGCTTCCTGTAATACGGTGGATGTAGGTATTCATCTGCCCATCCTTGCCTGATATATTGCTGTTGAGTGCGGCGCAGTTGGCTATATTGCTGTTGTTACTTCCTGCAATGCCTCCCAAAAAGACATTCTCGGCAGTAGCCGTATTTTCTATCTTTCCGGTGGCATAACAATTAAAGATAGGACCATGATTAAGTCCCGCGATGCTCCCGGCATAAAGCTCATCCATCTTTCCCGTTGCAGTCACCGTGACGTTGGAGATGCAATCGGTAACGGTACCGAGGTTGCTAAACCCGCAGATTCCTCCAGCGAAGTGAGATGCGCTTTCATCCGTGCCGTCCACCGTTATCTGCCCGTCCACCCGCAGGCGGCGCACTTCTCCTTGAATACAGGCAAAGAGAGAAATAAAGTAACCGCCGGCCATGTCGAAATCTGCCCGTATGGGCTTCACTTCATTGAGAGTAACGGTATGCCCTCCGCCATCGAATGTTCCCCAGAAAGGATTACCTTGACCGCTTCCAAAGTCGTAATAGATAGCCTCCCAGTCATCGAGCACCAGGTCGTTGCAGAGGCGGTAATGCTTCCCTATACTTTCTTGACTCGCCCCGATGTTCTTCATCCCCTGCGCATCCGTGATAAGAATCGGATTGTCTTCGGCAGAGCCGTTGCCCGACCACTGGGCATAGAGGGTGAGGTCTCCGGCAGGCATCGTCAGCGTGCTGCCCGCAGCATAAAACTCGCCTCCGCCTCCGGGCAGGGTGTTCCATCCCACAAAGGTTTTGCCGCTTGGGGGTGTCAGACCGTTGTCGTCGGGCAGGGATGTCGTGGCGCCTTCAAAGACTTTGTCGCCCGCTATCGTGCCGCTGCCGCCGTTGGGGTCGAAGGTCAGGGTGCGGGCTTCCTGCAGGGTGATGTCCTTGCTGCCGCCGCTCGTCCAGTCATCAATATCGGCTTGGCCAACTGTGATGCCGGTGCGCTCCACGGTCACATTAAAGGTATAGGAGGTGGAGGGGGCAAGGGCTTCGCCTGCCGTGCCGGCCGGGAAAGTGAGCGCGGCGCCGAAGGTGGTATCGCCCAGCTTCAGTTGCAGGCGCATGGAACTTACCGCCTGCGGCCAGAGGATGGCGATGCCTGTGATCCGTCCCCCGGTGGTGGAGGTGGGCAGGTTTTCGAGGTTGGACACCGTGCCTGTGGCTTTGGCTTCACCGGTGGAGGTGTCGAAGGTTCCCTCCGTTGCCAGCTTGGTGAGATTGTAGGTCAGCCCGCTTGTCGGGAGTGTTGTTCCGGCACCCGCCTTGAAGTTCAGGATGAGGCGGCTCATGCGGTGTGAAAACCGGAAATCGACCTTCGGGTTGCTGCTTTGGGCTGTCTGTTGCGCCCAGAGGTAGTCGATGGCGGGCAGGTTCTCCGGGTTCTGGTCGGCGACGGTGAGGCTTTTCGTGATGATGCCGTCGCTGCCGGGCTTGGTGCCGTTCGCACCCTCGTAGGGGTAGTAAGCGGTGAAGGTCGTGGGGGACTTGTCCTGAAAGTAGATGGTGTTGTCTTCGCCCGCCGCACCGGGTACGGGGCTGAACACATTGCCGTCGGTCTTGTAGCGGATATTGACATAGTTTGTCTTCCCATTCACGGAAGAGGTGGAAATGCCGATACAGTCATCGACATCCCACGCCGTGTCTGCGGCGCGGGAGGACACCACGTTGTCTGTCTTGCCGATCGAGGCGGTGACAATGGCTGCGTTCGACGCGTTGCCGGCGGGGTCGTCACTTTCCTCGCTGCATCCTGCGGCGAGAAGAAGGGAGATTGCCGCAACGGAGACGGCGGCAATGTGGCGGATGGATGTGAATGATTTCATTTGTTATCTGATTTTAAAGTTTAGAAATTCGGTTCTATAAATGTGCTTAGTCGGCCCGGCTTCACCCCGGTTTTGTCGTAAGCCGGGATGAAGGTAGGTAAAGTATCTGAAAGTGAACTCTCAAAATAGGTATTTAAACTCCCAAAATAGGAATCGCTTGTGCCGCAACAAGTTACAACGCAATTTTTCTCTCCTGGGATACTGCGGAAATCGCTTGGCGACATGCCGAAGGGCTCGCGGAAGACGCGGAAAAAGGCAGGTGGCTTTTGCTTCACCTTGTCGTATTCGCCCCGGTTGGCATGCGGAATGATGAAAAACTTCGGGCATAATTTGGCGGTTATAAAAACATTGCCCACATTTGCACCCCGAAAACGAAGACAGGAATTTAAAATCCTCATCGGAGGGCATGATAATCAATAATTAGAGTGCCGGATAAGATGAATGGTGCAAATCATTCATCCTGTCCGGCACTTTCTTTTATACCAGAATTGCAGCTTCAGCCTGATTGATGAAAGAATAAGTTTTGATGAAAGAGTTAGATTTGATGAAAGAGTTAGATTTGACACAAGGCAGCGTTCCGAAAGTACTGTTACAGTTTGCAGTACCCTTCCTGATAGCGAATGCACTTCAGGCACTCTACGGGGGTGCCGACCTCTTTGTCGTGGGGCAGTATGACGACTCTGCAAGCGTGGCGGCCGTTGCCATCGGCAGCCAGGTGATGCAGACCATTACGGGTATCATCCTCGGCATTACCACAGGAACCACCGTACTGATTGCTATTGCAACCGGAGCGAAAGACGACCGGCAGGTAGCTTCCACAATCGGTTCGTCCGTGTGGTTGTTTTCCATTATCGGTGTGGTACTTACGCTGGTGATGGTTCTTCTCCATAGCCGGATTGCCGGATTGATGCATACCCCGGAAGAGGCTATGGCCGATACGAAGAGTTATATCCTGGTGTGCTCGGCCGGCATCCTGTTCATCATTGGTTACAACGTGGTGTGCGGCATCCTGCGCGGACTGGGTGACTCAAAAACGCCGCTCTATTTTGTGGGGCTGGCCTGTGTGATTAATATCGTCCTCGATTTCATATTGGTGGGGTATGTTCATCTCGGGCCTACCGGTGCTGCCATCGCTACGGTTACGGCACAGGGTGTCAGTTTTGCAATAGCGCTCTGTTTTCTGCATCGGCGCGGATTCCACTTTGAATTCACGAAGCGGGACATCCGGCTGAACAGAGTTCTGTCCAAAAGAGTGCTGACACTGGGTGCTCCCATCGCCCTGCAGGATGCACTGATTAATGTCTCGTTCCTGATAATCACCGTTATCGTGAACCAGATGGGGGTGATTGCATCGGCTTCGCTGGGTGTAGTGGAGAAAATCATCGTATTCGCCATGCTGCCTCCGATGGCCATATCATCGGCCGTGGCAACCATGACAGCACAGAATTATGGCGCAGGATTGATACAGCGGATGAACAAGTGCCTACTTTCCGGGATAGGATTTGCCCTCGTTTTCGGATTGTCGGTTTGCCTCTATTCGCAATTCCTACCGGAAACGCTTACGGCTTTTTTCACCAAAGACCCGGCTGTGGTGGCTATGGCAGCGGAATATCTGCGGGGATACAGCATCGACTGCATCGTTGTCAGTTTCGTATTCTGTATAAATTCCTACTTCAGCGGGCAGGGAAATTCACTGTTCCCGATGATTCACAGTCTGATAGCGACTTTCCTGTTCCGTATTCCATTGTCATACTGGTTCAGCCAGATAGACAGTTCATCACTGTTCATCATGGGCTTTGCTCCACCCATCTCGACAGTGGTTTCGCTGCTGATATGTATCTGGTATCTGAGATATAGCCAGAAAATCAAATGAGGAGCTATGCCCGATACTCATTCGGGCTTACTCCCACCACCTTCTTAAACAAACGGCTTAAATGATGCGGATACTTGAAGCCTAGTTCATAGGCAACTTCGCTGACGGTTTTATTCTCATCATAGAGCCGTTCCTTTGCTTTCTCTATCACAAAGAGTTGAATGGACTCCTGAGCTGATTTTCCGGTTTCTTTCTTAATCAAGTCACCAAAGTAATTGGCAGAAAGATGCAGTTTGTCCGCGGCATATTGCACAGACGGCAAACCGACTGTTTGCGGCTGGTCTGATTCAAAGTAGTCACTGAGCAAATTCTCAAAACGAACCAGGATATCTTTATTCAGACTTTCACGGGTAATGAATTGGCGGTCATAAAAACGCTGGCAATGATTCAGCAAAAGTTCAATGGTAGAAGCGATAATGCTTTTGCTGTGCTTGTCTATGGCTCGTTCCAGTTCTTCCTGTATCTCCAGATAACAGTTAAGGATAATCTGACGCTCACGCTCCGACATATGCAAAGCTTCATTCGCTTCATAAGAGAAAAAGCTGTAGTCTTTCATCTTGCGTCCCAATGATGTACCCCGCAATAAATCAGGATGGAATAGTAATGCCCACCCTTGAGGATTCAATGTTTCTTTGTCATCATCCACGCCCGCTACCTGTCCCGGAGCGACAAAAACCAGCGTACCTTCCTGATAATCGTAGGTGCTGCGTCCATAAGACAACTCACCACATTTAAGCTGTTTCAGGAAGATACAATAAAAGCCGAAATTCTTGCGCCCATGCTTTAATGACTTCAATGTTGAAAAGTCGACCACACTGACGAGCGGATGTAATGTCTCCACTCCCACCGCCATATTATACTCATGAATTGTATTCAACTTTACGATTGCTCCCATATTCTTCTTCATTTTATCCGATGACAAAAATAAAGGTTTTCTCTTAGCTTTCAAACATCCGTATCATTAAATCCGTAATATTGGTATGAGAAACTGTAATCTGTGCATACACCTCATTTTCAAGTATTCAAGAAAGATTCTGAAACCGTAATTATGGTTTGCAAAGCAGTAATCTGTCTATTTACAAACGCTATTTCACAGCTTACCTTTGCAACATCAAAAACATAAAGAATAATCCCCTATCTCTTGATAGAATCAAACTTTAAAATTAGCACAGTATGAGAACAAGAATTATTTCATTAATCGTAATTGCAATGACAACATTAGGTATGAATGTACAAGCACAAGACTCCTCTACGGACAAAAAAGTATTGGTAGCCTATTTTTCCCGTTCGGGAAACACACGCGCAGTAGCCGAGCACATCAAAAGTCTCACCGGAGGAGATATGTTCGAAATTCAGGTAGCCAAACCGTATCCGGAGGAATACCATGCCTGCACGGAAGTAGCCAAGAAAGAAAAAGAGGACAATGCAAGACCAGCCCTCAAGACCAAGGTTGAGAACATAGCATCCTATGACGTCATCTTCGTTGGTTACCCCAACTGGTGGGGAACGACGCCGATGCCCATCCTGACCTTCCTGGAAAGCTATGACTTCAACGGCAAAGTAGTAATCCCCTTTTGCACGCATGGTGGAGGCGGCGAACAAAACTGTTTCAAGGATTTCGTGAAGCACATCGGCAAGGCAGACAGCAAGCAAGGCTTCCTTATCGGTGGCGGACAAGCCTCATCCTCCCGTCCGCAGGTGGAAAGCTGGTTGAAAGGGCTTAAATTAATACAATAATCTGCAATGTCCGAGGATTAACAGCCCTATCAATTGTTTTTATAACAAACCAATAAAAAGATATAGTATGCAAACAGTAAAATTAAATAATGGCATAGAAATGCCTATTCTGGGCTTTGGTGTCTATCAGATTGAAGACCAATCCCTCTGCGAACAATGTGTGTATGATGCCATCGAGGCCGGTTACCGCTCCATAGATACAGCCGCTGCTTATTACAACGAAGAGGCTGTGGGAAGGGCTATCAAACGTAGCGGGGTCCCCCGCGAGGACTTGTTTATCACTACCAAGCTCTGGATATCAGATGCCGGTTATGACAAAGCCAAGAAAGCTTTTGAAGCATCCATGAAGCGCTTGCAACTCGATTATCTGGATTTATACCTCATTCACCAGCCATTCAATGACTATTACGGTTCATGGCGTGCAATGGAGGAATTATATAAAGAAGGTCGCATTCGTGCCATCGGCGTCAGCAACTTTATGCCGGATCGTCTTGCAGATCTGATTCTCTTCAATGAAATCGTTCCTGCCATCAATCAGGTGGAGACTAATCCATTCTATCAACAGATTGAAGCAGAAGCATTCATGAAAGGGAAGGGAGTTCAAATTGAGTCATGGGCACCGTTTGCCGAAGGAAAGAATAATTTATTCCGGAATGAAACGCTGGCGGCAATTGCAGGCAAGTATCACAAATCTATCGCACAAGTTGTGTTGCGCTGGCTGATACAGAGAAATATAGTGATTATTCCGAAATCTATCCGTAAAGAACGCATTGTTGAGAATTTCAATGTATTCGATTTTGAACTGGCTAAAGAAGATATGGAGAAAATAGCGGCATTGGACACTAAGACAAGTTGTTTCTTCTCACACCGTGATCCGAAGATGGTGGAATGGTTGGGCGGACTGCACTAAAATAAGAAGATTTCATAATAAAAAACAAATGAGGTTATCTTGCTATTCAGATAACCTCATTCCTTTTTTACTTACTCTCAATAGTTAAGACTCCCTTCACCAATCCTTTCCCAATAGCCTCCAAAGTTATCTTTCCCGATTTATCAGTAGAAGAAATAATGGCGGTCATCATCCCGCTAAATACCTTCATCCGAGGAAGCTGAAACGACTCGAGCGAAGCAGGATTTCCATTAGCTCCAGCACGATAGGTTCCGACACCTTTAACTTTGAAACGAATTTCATTCTCAGCCAACGGACAGAGATTTCCATCTTTATCCACGACCCTGACTGTCACAAAGGACAAGTCCCTTCCATCCGCTTTAATCTGCGAACGGTCAGGTATCAGTTCTATATGATGAGGTTTTCCGGCAGTATGCATCTCCTTCTCAGCAACAGCTTTGCCATTTTTATCATAGGCAACCACCTTCACCGTACCCGGTTCATACTTTGTATCCATCCACATCAGTCGATAGCGTTGCTGACGTTTGAAATTGGCTGTAGAGATAGAGTCTGTACTGTTGTCAATCGTAACAGACAGGTCTTTTGTACGTCTGCCCTGGCTCTTACCGTTGATGAAAAGTTCGGCAGACGGATAGTTCGTATACACAAACACCGGGGTCACTTCTCCTTCACGCCCTTCCCAATTCCAGTGCGGCAGAATATGAAGAGTTTCCTCATTCTTATTCCAGTGACTGCGATAGAGGTAATAACGGTCTTTTGGCAAACCCGCGAGGTCGATAATACCGAACAAGGAAGAATGGCTGGGCCAGTCGGTATAATAAGGAGTCGGCTCTCCCAGATAATCGAAACCTGTCCAGACAAATTCGCCTATGCAATAAGGAAAATCTTCGTGCCAGATGAAATCGTCTTCCGGAAGATTAGACCAACCGCAATGTTCCACATCATAGGATGAAGACTGATGGTCGTCATACTTCTGCATGGAACGGCGAACCACCGGAAATTTGTAGACGCCACGAGAACTGACGGTAGAAGCCGTTTCACTACCCAGTATAATCTGTTGCGGTAACTTCTTGTAGTTTGTCTGATACTTGTGGGGACGATAATTGAAACCGGGAACATCCATCACCGCAGCCATATTGTTGTTGACTACCGCGTCCGGAGCATCCATACCCTGAGTCACAGGGCGCGTAGGATCTTCACGATGGCAAATATCCTGCAAGAGGCGGGAAAGTTTCGGCCCACGGTCACCATTCCACTGGTCGGGTACTTCGTTGCCGATACACCACATCACTACACTCGGATTGTTTCGATAATGCTGAATCAAATTCACCAAATCCTTTTCTACCCACTCGTCAAACAGTTTATGATAACCGTTTTGTACTTTCGCACTTTTCCATTCGTCAAATGATTCGGGCATCACCATCATACCCATTTCGTCACAGGTGCGGATTAACTCCGGAGCAGGCATGTTATGGGAAGTACGGATAGCATTACACCCCATATCTTTCAAAATACGTATCTGGCGGCGGATACCCGCTTCATTGGCAATGCCCCCCAAAGGACCGAGGTCATGATGATTGCATACACCCCGAAATACGATACGTTCGCCATTCAGGAAAAAGCCCTTATCCGGAATAATTTCGATAGAGCGGATGCCAAAAGGAGTTGTGTATTCGTCCTTCAGTACACTTCCCTCATACACCTTCGATACCGCCTGATAAAGTACTGGAGTATCAGGTGACCACAGCGCAGGAGAAGTGACAATGAGTTCCTGCTCGAAGATGCCCTCATCAAAGTTCCCACCCTGTTTCTTATCGGTAGCGACCACTTTACCATTCCGGTCTTTCAGTTCGGTTACGATGCTATAATCAGCTAAATGTTTTCCGACCGGAATCACCAGAGTGGTTTTCAGATTAACTTTGGCGTAATCTTTCTTCACAACAGGAGTAGTAAGTTGCGTTCCCCATGTAGGAATATGCGCATCCTCATTAATCACCAAATGGACATTGCGGTATAAGCCTGCTCCCGGATACCAGCGCGAAGACTCTGTTTCATTCTCCAGACGGACAGCCAGTGTATTCTTCTCCCCTGCTTTCAGATAAGGAGTAGCATCCACATAAAAAGAATTATAGCCATACGGCCAATAGCCGGCTTCCAATCCATTGATATAGACGCGGGCATGGCTCATGGCTCCATCAAATATAAGAGTCGCCTTCTTACCCTGAGCATATTCCGGTATATCAAACGCCAGGCGATACCAACCCGTACCGACGAAAGGCAATCCGCCGGTTCGTCCGGCATGTTCCAAGGCCTCCTTTTGTCCATCCTGAGTGATGGCTACATTCTGCTTATCATTATTAATGCTGAAAGGACCATAGATAGCCCAGTCATGCGGCACTGTGACAGATTGCCATTTAGTGTCGTCATATTCTTTACGGCTAAAGTCCGTATTGTCTTCACGGGTGAACTTCCAACCTTTCTCAAAGATCCGTTCAATACGTACCTGCGCATTGGCAAGTGAGGATATGAGTAATAGCAAGACTATTATAGATATATATTTTATATTCATGAGTATCAGATTATTTTTATATTCATTTTATCACAATCTCGTCCGTAAATATCCATCCACCGAACTCTTTACCGGCACGCGCCCGATAACGAACATACCGGGCAGTGGATATTCCCTGCCAGCCATAGTTTTTAAACACGATAGGTTCAGCCTTCGTCACTTCATGTGTAAGATGTACCAACTCATGGAAACCGGTACCGTCGGATGAAACGGAAATAATAACTTCGGCAGGCAGAAACACTTCCGGGCCCACTACCTGTATGAAATCGGCACTAACCGAATGAATATCCTGTTCTACCTCCAAGTCAATCGTAACATCCAAACGGTCACGAGAAATAAAGCCTTGCCATGCACCGTCAGAGTAAGTCCAATTGCCACGTATGCCGTCAGTAAGAGTTTTATCGCCCTGTGCCTGATAAGATTTATTATAAGGAGCATTATACTTCACCGCTTTGCCGAGTGCCAAATGCCTGACAGGTTCCGCAGCTTCCGGCCGTCCTCCAATCTCGTTTTTCAGGTCAAACGGGTGATACCCCTGCGTCTGCAACCATTCCACAGCCTGCAGGGCACGCAGACGAAAGTCCGGATATGACTTACGGGCAGGATCGCTCCAAGCCACTTCGGCCAAAGCAAGCAGACGGGGATAAATCATATATTCACACTGCTCGGCGGTAGGGATATATTCAGTCCACAAATTAGCTTGTACACCATAAATAAGCCCGGCTTCATCCTTCGTTAATGCCGCAGGAACAGGATTATAAGAATAAACCTTAGAAAGCGGTAGATACCCGCCGATGGCTTCAGGCTGCGAGTAAGGAGCATCCTGATAACCATCCAGATAGCAATGGGAACCGGGAGCCATAATAGCCCGGTGCCCTGCCTTAACTGCGTTTATACCTCCTTCTTCGCCCCGCCACGACAGCACCGTTGCATTAGGAGCCAATCCACCTTCCATGATTTCATCCCAACCCAGAAGTTTACGGCCATGTGCATTCAGAAAGGCCTCAATCCGATGAATAAGATAGCTTTGCAATTCATTGACATCTTTCAATCCCTCCTCCTTGATGCGCTGCTGGCATTTAGAGCAGGTTTTCCATGCAACCTTACCGGCTTCATCACCACCGATATGGATATATTCGGATGGAAACAGTGCCATGACTTCAGTCAGCACATCTTCAAGGAAGGTGAAAGTTTGTTCGTTGCCTACACAGAAATCAGCATTCTTATATGGCTCACCCGAACAGGATAATTCAGGATAGGCCGCCAGCACTTCTTCCGAATGGGCAGGCATCTCTATCTCAGGAATGATTGTAATATGACGTTGTGCTGCATACTGCACCAGTTCGCGGATATCATCCTGAGTATAAAAGCCTCCCTGTGCATGCGGATCATCTTGTTCACAATATTTGCGGGCATCCTCACCAAACCACCATTTCTTCCAGACGGCTTCCGGCCGCCAGGCGGCAAAGTTGGTAAGTCTCGGATACTTCTTTATTTCAATCCGCCAGCCTGCACCATCAGTCAGATGCAGATGCAGACGGTTGAGTTTATAGCGTGCCAATGCATCGACCTGTTTCTTCACAAACTCCTTGGAACGGAAATGACGGGAAACATCCAGCATGAAGCCCCGGTAAGGAAAGCGGGGAGTATCTTCTACATACGTAGCCTGCACTTTCCATACAGCTTTACCAGTAGGCTCAGCCAACTGCAACAATGTCTGCAAACCATAAAAAAGTCCGGCATCCGTATCCGCCTGAATCAGAACGTGCGCAGGAGTCACCTCCAGCGTATAGCTTTCAGAGTTGAACGGAGCATCACCGGCAGACTGACGTCTGCCGGCACTTTCCATTTTCTGTAGAATGATAACATTTTCACGAACATTCTTCTTTCCATTGATACCCGCATTGAAAGGAGCCGGAAGCGTAATCAGGTAATCATCCAAAGCCTGTTTCTCTTTTCCTTTAAGATTGGTATATAGTTTCGTTTCTTGGGAAATACAAAATACACCACTCTCCCGCTCCACCTTCAACGGAACGGGAATGACAGACTGTGCTGAGACCTTACTCCTCCCTATAAGAAGTACAGCTACCAACAGTAAAACATAAACAATTGCGTTACTTTTCCGCATATCACTCAGTTCACAGGATTATTCTATCGTCACTTCATCAACAAACAGAAAGCCTGAATTTCCCTTTCCGCCATGCCACTGGGGAATGGACTTCTCAGAAGGAACCAGCACCCGCACATAACGTGCTTGCACCGGAGTGAACGTCAGCTTATGTTCGTATAAACCGTTACGGTCGCTTTCTTGCATGGCAGGATACTCTTCAGAGGCTACTTCGGTAAAGTCATCACCATCATCGGATATTTCTACCGTAAAACCGCGTGCATCGAAAATCCAGTCACCTTTCTCCACACAAGTGGTAAAGGCTACACTTGAGATCTCTGTGGATTGTTGCAGATCTATCGTCACATCCATATCATTGCGATAAAAAGCAATCCAGCGTCCGGTCTTATAATTACCGTTTCCTTTCAGTCCATCGGTCAGTGTGGTCACTCCATTATACTGATATTGCTTATTCACCGGTTGGTTCGCTTTTGTCGGTTTGGAAGTAGACTTACTGAAAGCTATTTTCTCGGTAAGCATACGGCTATTCCCCGTCGGACGAAGGGCAAGAGCATTGAGCATACAGCTCTCTTTTATCACAAGAATACTATCGGCAACAGGGGAAGCCGCTGTCGGTTTCGTCCCATCAAGTGTATAATGAATAGGAGCATTATCTATGGTACCCATCATCACATCCACTGTGCCATCGGCAGAATTAGCCACAAAGTCTGCTTTTACATCAAACACGTGAGTAGCATAATTATATCCCTCCAACGCATACAGATTAATTAAACGTGGCAGACGGCTAAGGAAGTCCTTATAGTCTTTCTTGTCCGGATTAGTCCACTGAACTTCAGACAAAGCTGCCCAACGCGGCAGTGCCATATATTGCAATTGGGAATAGGTAGGTATATACTCCGACCAATGATTGGCTTGTACGCCAATTATATATTTCTGCTCTTTAGGAGTCAGGGAAGCCGGCATCGGCTCATAATTGTACACGCGTTCAATCGGCAGGTATCCTCCAATGGCCAACGGTTCGTTTTCCGTATCTTTTGTCTGATAGTAATCAAAGTAGAGATACGTGTTCGGTGTCATAATCACATCATGTTTTTGTTTGGCAGCTTCAATTCCACCTCCTTCACCACGCCATGACATAACGGTAGCGTTCGGAGCCAACCCGCCTTCCAGAATTTCATCCCAGCCTATAATCTGCCGTCCATGTTCATTCAGGAATTTCTCCGCATGGTTGATGATAAAGCTTTGCAGGTATTCTTCCTTACTATGCTTGGCATCACCTTTAATACTCAACGCTTTGATACGTGCCTGACATTTGGGGCAAGTCTCCCATTTCGCTTTCGGACACTCGTCACCACCAACGTGGATATACCGAGATGGGAAAATGTCCATCACCTCAGACAATACATCATCAATGAATGTCAGTACACTGTCATTTCCGGCACAAAGCACATTATCCGATACGCCCCATTGCGTCCATACTTCATACGGACCACCTGTGCAACCCAAGTGAGGATAAGCAGCCAGCGCAGCCTGCATATGTCCCGGAAGGTCAATTTCGGGAATAACTGTAATATAACGTTCCGCTGCATAGGCAACAATTTCGCGAGCCTCTTCCTGAGTATAGAAACCGCCATAAGGCTTACCATCATACTCACCGGAGTTTCGTCCGATAACAGTTTCTTTACGATTAGCTCCGATTTCAGTCAGCAACGGATATTTTTTAATCTCCAGGCGCCATCCCTGATCGTCAGTTAAATGCCAGTGCAAACGGTTCATATTATGCAGAACCATCATATCAATGTAACTCTTTGCTTCATCTACCGTAAAGAAGTGGCGGCTTACGTCAAAATGCACGCCACGATAGCCGAAACGCGGATAATCTTTTATCTGTACAGCAGTCAAGACAGGAGTACTGTTTATTACCGGAGAAACTGATTTGCGCAAGGTTTGTATTCCGTAAAAGACTCCCGCTTCACTTGCTCCGGTGATAGTCACACCGTCAGATGTAACATCCAACTGATAGGCTTCGGGGTTTTCGGCAGCCAACCCTAAACGGAGAAGAATATTACCTTTTCCCTCTATCCCGGCTTCAGCTGCATAATCAGCGCCGGTAGCCTTCTTTAGATAACCGGCAAGAAACTGAGCATTGCGTTGCATCATCTCATTACCTTCCGGATAAATAATTTTTGTTCCATTGTCCATTACGAACTCACCATTGGAGGTAGCAACCACTTCCTGAGGCAAGGGAATAACCCGGTAATCGGCCATTTCTTTATTATCACCACAGGAAATTAAGGCTCCTGTCATTGCCAGTAATCCGGCAAGTTTAAATAGTGTTTTCATGAATAAAAAAGATTTGTGTTTATAATAATGAATAATTCTAATTTGCCTTACCAAAAATATAAACTTTACATTGATAAGGAGCCAGTTTTATTATAAATTCCTTTGAATCGCCACCATTTTTTGTCAAACGATCTTCCAGACAATAAATATGTTCAAATGATAAATCTGCAACTGTATTTGCATTCATTATCACAGTTTGTGGAGAACTTGCCCTATTGAAACAGGCCACAGCCTTACGTCCGTCTGCCAATGGCTTGACCCAGATATCATAATGATCCGAGCGAATACTACGTTCTGCCTGTTTGCCTAATACATCCTGATTAATAGCTATTAAATCAGCATCCAACAAGACATTTAATGTACTGTCATTCATATTCCGAACATCATTTCCGGAAAGTAACGGAGAAGCCATCATACACCACAGGCTAAAATGAGATTTATATTGTTCCTGAGTACATCCTTCCGATTCATAACCAATGCTCATGCTCTTTCCGGCAATACCGACCACCAGCATGTCCGGATCATTCCAACCGGACGGACCGGCATATTCACTCAAAGGAGCATTGATTTCAAGGATATTCAGGACACCGCGTAACCCACCGATATGGTTCGCATCACGATACCAGACATCACCGATATCCCCTGATACTCTCCATAAATGTCCGCCCACCTGCTTTGCCCATTTCCAGGGTTCACGTTGTCCCCACTCGCACACCGAATATACGATAGAACGGTTAGTGGCACGTAAAGCCTTTCCCATTTTGGCATATCGCTTCATTGCCTCTACCCTGCCGACAGGAGCATTGCAATAGTCATACTTCAACAAATCCACTCCCCAAGATGCAAAATCTTTTGCATCAGTTTCCTCATATCCATAACTACCGCAAACACCACCACAAGTCTTATCGGCTGCATCCGAATAAATTCCTAATTTGAATCCCCTCTCGTGCAGATAATCAGCCACATATTTTATCCCGCGTGGAAACTTCGTTGTGTCAATCTGCAAATGTCCGTCAGCCCCTCGTTCCGGCAATTGCCAAAAGTCATCTATATTGATATAAGAATATCCCAGATCGCGCATTCCGTTCGCTATCATCGCATCTGCTGTCTGCAATACCAGTTCTTCTGTCAGATGCCTTCCGAAAGTATTCCAACTGTTCCAGCCCATTGGAGGGGTTAACAACAGTTCATCACCAATGCGGATAACCAGTTTTTTCACACTTACACCTAATGCATTTTCAGCCTTAAGGGTTACAGTATAATCCCCTTTGGAGGTTACAGTCCCGCTGATAATACCGGTACTGGAATCCAGTTTCAATCCTTTCGGAAGTTGGTCCGCACTCCACTTCATCGGCCGTTGACCCGAAGTCGGAATATAAAAAAGAAATGGAGTTGAAGGGTAATTGCCCGTAATCTGAGGAGAATTGATGCAGGGTTTCCCCTCAAATACCTTTGATGTAGCATTTCCGGCAGAAACAGAGAAAGACGCCACCAATAAGACTAAAGAGAGTAAAAATGCAATGAAATATGGTTTGTTCATAATTCTTCTTTTTATTAATTCTACTAATATAACAAAATAACAGACGAAGGAAGATATTCTTCCCAAATATCTTCCCTCCTCATTTCAATTAGTAATCCGAGTAGCTTCAATAGCTATTCTTATTTTACAAAATCCGTAATCTTTATTGTCCATTCCCTTTTCGTACCATCGGCAGCCGTCACCAGATATTTGAATTCCTTGGCTGAAAAATCGCCGGGATTACCCAACTTGGGTGCTCCGTTCAAAGGTGCAATTCTGGCAGCGGTAGAAAGGTCCATGTAAGCTATAAGACTACTTAATGAGACATTCTGCCGAACTGCATCAGTAAAACTGCCACTCGCATCAGGAACAGTCAGTTTACAGGTAATCAGATTATCCTCTTCCGAGATTTGTTTCTCGATGTTAAGTGTTTTAACAGCCATCTGGTTCTTAGCTTCATCCCACCAACGACACTCGAAGTTCAAATTAGTAATTTTAGCTTCATTGTAAGTTTCCAAATCATCCAATCCTGATTTCAAACACGATGAAACCGTGCCCATCAGAAATATCAATAAAATAGTATTTATAAGTTTCTTCATAATTGTAAGACTTTAATAATTACACATTCAGCATCTCCCTACCATCCCTCGTTCTGGTCCAGGTTTGGATTCAGGTCACGTTGTCCCTGCGGAACAGGGAATAAATAATGTTTCTTGGTAAAGGTGCGCTCATTATCACTTTGGTAAATGGGGAGCGGAATAATTTCAAAGGATTTTCCGTCAGGAGCTATCTTCATAAATTTCTGCTCAACGGTCAGTTCCGGAACCACTTCCAGTCCTTCGGCTTTACCCCAGCGTAGTACACTCCAGTAACGGTCACCTTCACTGACCAATTCTACACGACGTTCACGCTTATACTCTTTCCAGGTTTCCTCCAGTGACAAAGATTTCTGCAACTCCGGCAGACCACCATGAGTCGCTCTCGTCTTATTGATATAGTCAATAGCTGTTTCTTTATCTCCCTGACGCAATTTAGCTTCCGCATAATTCATATAAGAGCGTCCTAAACGTAACAAAGTATAATGGTAATTCGTTTTCTCCGAATTCAACAAGCGTTTGGCCTCATAAACACATTTCCGATAAACATATCCCGATACTGGCATTCCCCAGAATTCTGTTGATTTGGAAGCATAATAAAGATTTCCTCCTTCGCGAAGCCACACCGTATTGGCGAAATAGGAACAACCATCATAAACGATAGAAGCCTTAAAACGCTTGTCACGATTCTTATAAATCGCATCTTCTACTGTACCTCCGTTAACCAGGAAATTATGATAATAGGAAGTCTGGTCCCATTCTTTTGCTTCTCCATCCTCATCGACTACCAGATAATCATTCACCAAGTCAACGGAAGGGAATCTTTGCGGCCAACCGGCCATTTCCTCTACCAACGGGTACTTTGCCTGCACATCGGCAGTCAATTTAGAAGGGTCGATATTGGGAACCAGCCTTTGCATCCATGTATCTGAGAAATTTGTATTTTCCGAACTTCTCCATCGTGCCAGAATGATCTCATTTGAAGCCAATGAATGGTCGTAATCATTGAACATACCGGCATAGTCAGCATCCAACGAGTATTTGCCCAATGCAAACAAATCTTCACAGGCTTTTGCCGCTATGCCATAATACTCTTCCTGACCATTTTCAATATATGCTGCTCCATGCAGAGCAACTTCTCCCAATAACGCATAAGCTACACCACGTGACAGTGCACCGGACGGAGCATCAACCGGAAGATCAGGAGCAGCCTCCTTTAGATCGTTCAGTATGAAATCATAGGTTTCTTTCACCGTAGCCGTGCGGGGAAATGTCATTTCAGCTTCCGGTTCAATCAATTCCTTTACCAACATCAGTTTACCGAACAGACGGGCACGTGTAAAGTAAATCATGGCACGTACTGTCTTAGCCTGTGCTATGAAATTGGCTTTTTCCGTCTCTGTAAAAGGAGCTTCCGGAACCCGTGCCAACACCATATTGCAACGGCGGATATCTTCATACTTATTCCATCCCGCATCATGGTAACGGTCTATCAATTCAGCATTCACATCCCGTCCATCTTCCAGAATAGCTTCATTATCCGTCCAATTGTCTTTCCAGACCATCATATCAGTAGCATTCGCCAATGCAGTATAAATGAATGCCTGCGTCAGGTCAGTACTTTTCCACACATCATTCTCCGAATATTTGTCGAGTGGCCCCTTATCCAATATATCGCTACACGAAAAGGCAACCAAGGCAAATAGTGTTATTGCAAATAAATTCTTTATCTTATTCATGTTCATTCCTCCCTATTAAAAGCCTATTGTTACACCAATTGAATAAACTCGCTGTACAGGATATCCATCACCACTGGTATTGGATGTTTCCGGGTCAAAAAACTTGCCGATACTTGAAATGGTAAAGAGATTACTGCCGCTCAGATTCACACGGCACATCTGCAACCAGTCGCATCTTTTCAGATACTTGTATTTGAAATCATAGCTCAACTGCAAATTCTTCAGACGAAGATAAGATGCATTCCGCATCCAGAAAGTAGAACTTACCTGATTATTGTTCCCGTTCACACCGGAACTGATTGAAAGTCTTGGAAAATCTGCATCCGTATTATCCGGTCTCCAATAGTTCAACTGGTTTTCGTAATAGAGATATTTACCTTCACCCTTCTGATAACGGTCGCCAAGAGTCATATAACGTTCGCCGGTACCATAGAATAAGCCCGATAAAGTGAATCCTTCATAGCCAAAAGAAAAGTCGAGAGCATAAGTGAAGTGAGGCAGTGTCGGCTTTCCAACACGTACTTGGTCTTCACCGTCTATTTTACCGTCACCATTCACATCCGTATAGCCGATGTCTCCCAACTTAGTTTGGGTAGATCCCAGTCTTCGGGGAGAGTTCAGGATATCTTCCTTATTTTGATAAAGTCCTGTATCTATATATCCTACTCCATAATAATCGGTCTGATGCGTCTGGCGTTTGTACGGATTCATCAGATCAGACAATCCCTCATCCGCTTTCACCTTCCACAGGCTATTGAAATAGGTCATATTGAATCCTACTTCATAAGCAAATTTACGCGGAGTCGTATCCGACCAGCGCATGGTCACTTCCACACCTTCGCGGCGCTGTTCGCTATTCGATTTTATTTGTGGTAGAGCCTTGCCCAACGGAGTGGTATAACGGTCGCCCGGACTCATCAAACCACCTTTAGTTACATAATAGAAATAATCAAAAGTCCCTTTCAGACGGCTGTTGAAAAAAGCCATATCCAATCCCAAGTTAAAAGAGTTCACCTCATACCAGCTCAACAATTCAGGAGACACCAGAGCTCCTTCACTGAATCCGGATTGCAGTTTCCCTCCGATTACAATTTTCTTTTCATCCATATTGTAAGTAGAAAGATAACCAAAACGGTTCACACCGCTTTCCGTACCCGTCTGTCCATAAGAAGCACGCACCTTGAGCAAATCGACTACATCTTGATCCCATTCCTTGAAAAAAGGCTCTTCACTGATGGCCCATGCCACTGCTCCCGAAGGGAAGAATCCCCAACGGTGTCCCGGTGCAAAATTGTCCGAACCATCATAACGGAAACTACCTTCCACAATATAACGGTTCATAAAGTCATATTTCAGACGTCCTACAAATCCCATGCGCCCACCTTCATCCGAGTTACCGCCATTCTGCTGTGTATCTGCCGCACCGGCAAACAATTGGTCGACAACCGTAGACAAGTATTCACCACGATATGCATTGAAATTCCATCCACTATTTTCGGCAATAGTATAGACGAACTTAGCATCAATCGTGTGCTTCTCTGCAAAGGTTTTCACATAAGCGGCACTTACTTCAAAATTATAAGATTCTCCCCAATAACCTTCCTCTTTCAATGTCGGTTTACCTATTGGATATATAGAACCATCCGCATAGTACTGAGGTGCCTTGGTACTGAAATTTTTCACATGCGAGTCATTCAGACGATAGTTGAACATGGCACCAAGGGTCAATTCCTTCAACCAGGGCAATGTCCAATCGGCTGCCACTTGTGTGTTGATGAACTTGCCATAATTCCTATTATACCCTGAGCGTTTGTCCATTTCCGCTAGCGGATGGTCGGTAACAGCCGCATAAGTACCATCCTGATTATAAGCCGGATTCAACGGAGACTGGTTATAAAGATCTTCCCAAATTTTTTGTGCCGAGAAGGAAGGATATTCTTTCTTTTCATAAGCACCGTTCAGGTTCAGACTGATTTTCAGACCAATCTCTTCAAAAGTCGTGTTTACATTGCTGCGAACAGTATAACGGTCATAATTCAATGCATTCGATGTGTAGATACTACCTTGGTTAAGCATGCCCAAAGAAAGGTAATAGTTCACTTTATTGCCGCTTCCACTCAATGACACGGTATGCTTATATTGAGGGGCAAAAGTTTTTAGTCCTTCTCCCAACCAATCCGTATCTGCATGTCCTGCCGTATAAGGATCAGACTGGTTTCTAATAATATCAAGCACTTCCTGATTAAAAGGTAGGTCTGCTTCATTCATACCGTCATTGATACCGGCAAGCATTTGGTTGTAAGCATAGTCATAACCACGGGTTTTCTCTAACAATTTGGTAGGTTGACTAAATTCAGCATTAAACGTGTAGGTTACCGCCGTCTTCCCTTTACCTCCCTGCTTGGTTTTCACCATCACAATACCGTTGGCAGCTCGTGAACCGTAAACAGCCAGAGATGCTGCATCCTTAAGAATAGAAAGACTTTCAATGTCATTCGGATTCAATGTATTGAAATCCCATGCATCTGAAATAACACCGTCGATAACATAGATAGGTGCACCGCCACCACGAATAGAGATGGAAGGGGTAGACCCCGGTTCACCACCTGATGATTGCACAATGACACCTGTGGCACGTCCGGCCAGTGAAGCCGTCACGCTACTAAATGGCAGGTCCTGCAACTTTTCACCTTTCACGGCTGTAACGGCAGATGCCATTTTGCGCGTAGATGTAGTGCCATAACCGATTACAACAATTTCATCCAACATCTTATTATCTTCTGTCAACACCGCATGAATATGGTTTTGACCGGCTACGGTAACTTTCGCATCCAGATAACCGATATAACTGATAATAAGTACATCTCCCGGAGCAACCTCCAAGGTGAAATTACCATCAATATCGGTAATAGTCCCTCTGTCCGTACCTTGTATTTTGACATTCGCTCCAATAACAGTCTCTCCTGTCTTATCTACAACGGTTCCGGTTATCTTTTTGGTTTGCTGTTGTGTTGCAGCAGAAGGTGCATTGCGCATTTCTTTCGCTTTTCTTTCTAAAATAATATGGGAGCCTTCCAATTTATATGCAATGCCGGTGTTTTGTAATATTTGATCTAATACCTTTGAAACTGCCTGTTTATTTGCTTTAATAGTAACCAGCTTATTGACATTTATCCGACTATTATAGATAAAGAGATAATCGGTCTGACTCTCTATTTCATCCAAGACTTTATTTAGTCCTACATTATCCATGTCAAGACTAACTTTCGTGTTCTGTGAATAGGTATTTCCGGCATACGAAGAAAAAACACATGCCATCAATAGGAATAATGTGATTCTCATAATTCTAAAAAAATGTTTTATTCGGGGATTTTTAAGATAATACGACCCCGACAAAGTGTTATTTTTCATACCTTTGTATAGATTTTAAGTTGATACATTTTTTAATATTA
>CAMTFK010000062.1 GCA_947071285.1 uncultured Bacteroides sp.
AAGTTTACTACATTTATAATCCACAGACGCAGACTTATGACCGTATTTACCCTACCGTCAGACAACGGGCGGTGAGCCTTTTGCGCCGTTTATTCATCGGCATGGGTTTGGGTGCGGGCAGTTTCATTGTTCTGCTGATTATCTTCGGTTCTCCTTCCGAGAAAGAATTACGAAAGGAAAATAGCCAACTTTTAGCGCAGTATAATGTGCTTTCCCGTCGTTTGGATGAGGCTATGGGCGTGTTGCAAGATGTGCAGCAACGTGATGATAACCTGTACCGGGTTATTTTTGCGGCAGACCCCATACCGTCGGCTATCCGTCAGGCAGGGTATGGTGGCACCAACCGTTACGAGCATTTGATGGATATGGCTAACTCCGCCCTCGTGGTGAATACTACTCAGAAGATGGATATGCTCAGTAAACAACTTTATATCCAATCCCGCTCTTTCGACGATGTGGTGGATATGTGTAAGAGCCACGACGAAATGCTGCGTTGTATTCCTGCTATCCAGCCTATTTCCAATAAAGACCTTCGTAAAACAGCATCCGGTTATGGCACGCGTATCGACCCTATCTATGGTACTACGAAATTCCATGCCGGTATGGACTTCTCCGCACCTATTGGCACGGACGTTTATGCCACAGGAGACGGTACGGTGGTGAAGATGGGCTGGGAAACCGGTTATGGCAATACTGTCGTGATAGATCATGGCTTTGGTTATCAGACTTTATATGGTCACTTAAAGGAATACCGGACGAAACTCGGAAAGAAGGTAGTGCGCGGCGAAGTCATTGCCGGAGTGGGTAGCACCGGAAAGAGTACCGGTCCTCATTTGCATTATGAAGTTCACGTCAAAGGGCAGGTGGTCAATCCCGTCAATTACTACTTTATGGATTTGAGTGCCGAGGATTATGACCGCATGATACAGATTGCTGCCAATCATGGTAAAGTCCTTGATTAATTATGGATAAAGACCTGAAGTTATACTATTCCATCAGTGAGGTGGCCCAGATGTTTGATGTCAATGAGTCCTTGCTGCGTTTTTGGGAGAAGGAGTTTCCACAACTTTCTCCGAAGAAGGGTAGTCGTGGCGTACGGCAGTATCGCAAAGAGGACATTGAAACGGTGAAACTGATTTATCATCTGGTGAAGGAACGGGGTATGACGTTGCCCGGTGCGCGCCAGCGAATGAAGGATAATAAAGAAAACACCCTTCGTAACTTTGAAATCGTAGAGCGGTTGAAAGCTGTCCGCGAGGAACTGCTCAGTATGAAGAAAGCTCTTGATGGCTTCACTTATGAACAGATTGATGAATTGAAGAAAGATATTCAGGAAATAGGAGAATAAACGAAATTAGGAAGACGAACCGGATAAAATAAAAACCGGATTGAAGGTTGTAACAGTCTTCAATCCGGTTTTCTTGTTTATGGGGATTATTTCATTTAGAATTCAAAACCAAGCTTGATTCCGATACCATTTATAGATTCATTATCATAATAATATGAACTACTACTATAATAATATTCGTAATCATACTCTTGATATGCATATTCCAGTTTAAGATTCAGTGCCATTTTCTTGGCAAGGGCAAAGCGTACACCAAAACCTACTGTAACAAAGGCTCCTTCAACATCACCGACCGTATAGCCAGTTTTAATATCGGCAAACGGGGTAACCTTTTTGTTCATGAAGTTAGCTCTGAAACTGGCAAATAAAGGAACGGAATATAAATCTGCATCCGTATAGAAGTTTATTCCGGCACCACCTCCGACAAACAAATAGTTATTAAACTGATAACCGTGCGTGGTCGATAACTCAAACCGGTTGGCATTGCTGTCACTCAGGTCGAAGATATAACCAGTTTCGACAAAGCCTTTGTAACCTTTCAGTGATTTCTTTTCTCCAAATCTTTCGTACTTGTTTCTGGAAGCACCTACTTCTTTTGTAATTTTCACAACTTCATCCATTGAATAAGCAAAGATACTTCCATCGGCAGTTTGTATTTTTAAAGAGCTGTTGGGCACTTGCTCGATGATAATACCGCGGATAATACTTCCATTTTTCAAATAAACGACTTCGGTGTAGTTTTGTGCCATGCAGTGAAGGCAGGCGCCTACTAATAGGACGCACAATAATAGTAATTTTCTCATCTTTTTATTTAGTAAATATTTAGTTTATAGGTTATTGATAACCTTATGAATGGAACCGGCCCAATAGTTACGAAGCCCGAAACCTTTGGCTTTTCCACCGGTTGCCCAGTCTTCTACTATTTCTTTGGTTTCAGTGTTGAAGAATACTACCTGATAGGAACCGTATCCCTCTGCCTTGTTCAGTAACTTAGCAATGATAACCAGCCCGATGCCCGGTTGACTTTGTATAGGAAGTGCTTCTAAAACCCGTTTAATGTCTTGTTCGCTCAAGGTATAGTCTGCACTGGTCGTCATCAGTTGGCTGAGGTCAATGTCCTGATTCACTTTATCAACAGCGTTGAGTGAAATCTCGTTGACTTTAACTTTCAGCTTCTTACTTACATCATACTTTTTTGCCTCAGTGATGAACAGACGGTTGATTCTGGCAAATGCTATTCTGAACTCTTCGGGAGCTTCAGCCGCACCGAACACTTTTGCCGCAGAATAATCCACCCCATAGAAATTGATACCTGAAACTTCTTTCAGGAAGTCTCTGTTTTGTCCGAAACAAATCATGCTTGTTGCCAGAAGGAAAAGGGTTAATAACTTTTTCATACAATTAATAATTTAGAGTAAGTATTAAGTCTATTCTTATGTCAAAAGTAGAAATTAGTTACCGTAAATCAAAGAATTTTATACTTTTTCTGCTCATAGGGGGCATTTGTATCTGGGCAATGTAGTCAGCCGGTTCGAACCGGATGGTAGGAGCTACCCGTATTTTAGAACGGAACAGGTCTTTTATTTCTTTTGCAAAGCTTTCGCTGTTCTCTTCACTGCCAATGCGGATTAGTATTTCATCCGTACCCAATTTATTGGTATATACCTCAACAACATAGTTCTTTACCTTAGGAATATCGTCCAATATATCGAATAATGCGGGTGGATAGAGGGTGGTTCCTTTGTATTTTATCATTTGCCCTTTTCGTCCTAAAACAGAACTTAACCGGATGGTATTTCGTCCGCAAGCGCAAGGTTCTGTATAGTGATAGCAAATGTCTCCGGTTTTGAAACGGAGTAAAGGCATACCTTCAACTCCCAATGTAGTAATGGTTACCTCACCCGGTTCTCCTTCTTTCACCGGAAGATTTTTGTCATCGAGGAACTCTACGATGATGAGTTCGGGTTGCAAGTGCCCGCCGTGGAATTCGGAACATTCGGTGAAAGATGACTGCATTTCTGTAGAAGCATAAGTGGAATACAGTTGGAGTGACGGCCATTTTTCGTTGATACGTTGTCCGAGGGTGTTCAGGGTGAAATCAGGATTGCGCAATGCCTCACCGATACACACACACTTTTTCATTGAGCAATTGTTGTAATCAATCTGATTCTTTTCGGCGAATTCTATCAGTTTGATAAGGAATGAGGGCACTACCATGCCACAGGTGGGATGAATGCGGTGGATAGTATCCCATTGCAGTTCCGGTATTCCGTTGCCTACGCGGGCCACTCCCATACCCAGTTCCCGGGCTCCCAGGTAATAGGCCAGACCTGCCATGAAACGGCGGTCTATGGTAGTCATTAGTTGCAATATATCTTTCCGGCTGCATCCGGCGGTGTTGAAAGACAAATATTCGTTGTAAGCCAGACGGTCAAGGTCTGCAGAGGTGAGTACGAAAGTAACCGGATCGCCTAAAGTGCCGGAAGTGGTTACATAATCGATGATAGCATCTCTATCAACACAGATGAACTCATTATTATGTAGTTGCAGGTCTGTCTTGGTGGTGACCGGTATTTGTTGCAGGTCTTCTATCGTCTTTATGCGGGAGATGTCTATGGAGTGTTCACGAAACATCTGTTGATAGAATCGGGAATGTGCCTGAAGATAGACCAGGGTTTCGCTAAGCCTGGTTTCCTGATATGATTTGATTTCTTCCGGGGCACGGAACTGAATGTCTGGGTTCTTTTCCATATTATGAGTTCTTATTGATTTTTTGTTGGATACGTTCTTTTTCCGCTTGTTTGGGAATGGGCATTGTCAATGCTTTCTGCCAATATTTAATGGCTGCATCGACTTGTTGCATGGCGGCATGATAGTCACCCAACACCTCATAAACGTAATAGAAGGAAGGGTTGGATGCTTCATAAAGATTCAATACTTGGACTTCCAGTGTTTCTTTTCGTTGCGTCTTTTCCCGGATGAGCTTTGTGAGCTTTTTATAAGCCATGAACTGCTTGTATTCGGTTTGCTTGATAAAGTCATCCTCAGGTATGGTCAGTTCCGCAGTTGCAATTTCGTGACGGAAGTCTACTGTATCGTTGAATATCTTATTGAGGTCATATGCCATGTACTTTCCGCATTGCCAGGGTGAAGTGGATACATACATAATTTGCTGTTCCGGCAGGAAAATGACTGAGTGATGGGCGATGAGCTGATTGATAGCCATTTCATTCCCCATGCCTAAATCGATATCATCCAAACCTTTACGGTCGCGGAGTATGGCGGCAGCTTTCATGCTATTGATGGGCTTGCTTTCTTCCAGCAATTCTTGCAGACGGGCAAAACGATAGGGGCTATCAGAAGTTGCTATGTTCTCTTGGTTGCGTTCATCGTTAAGGAAAGCATCCGATTGATAATGGTTTGTGCAGATAATCTGATTGCCACTTCCCGTAAAGAGTGCGGTCTTCTCCGGTGACTTTTCGATGATAGCTGCTTTCCCGTCTCGGGCCGAACCGACCAGTATGGATTCGGAAACAAATGTTTTTCGTTTCAGGGCGATGGCGTACGCTTCGTCAATAGTCGAAGCATATTGCAGGATTTCCCTGGTCAGGATAGAGATAGGAGTGGCGGAAGCCGTCGGCATAGTCGATTTGGCTGCGTTGATGGTTACTGTCAGCCCGGTTTCGTTCATACCCGAAAGTACGCCAATCATGCCCGGCCAACCAACGGAAGCGAATTTATAACCTTGTTCTGGCTGATAGAAAGATACAAGTTTGTTGCGTGCGAACTTATCACCCATATAAAAATCGAAATTACGTCCGATGATGAGAGACGAATCGGCACTGTTTTCTCCCCAAGTGGCGAAAGAACTGCAACCTACCAGCATGTAGTCTTGCATGGCATGCCCCAGGTCATGTGCTGAGTGGTAATTTAGTTGGCGTTCGTAGGGAGTGCCGATAAAGTCATATTCGTGTGTGCAAGAGAGCGATATGCCATAGATTTCATCCCTGAACTCTTCCGGCACGTTCTTTCCTAAATTGCGGTTGAAGAGCACGATGAAGAAGCGCAGGAATTTGAGGTAATTATCTGAGGGTACAATCTCACGTATCTGATCCACAAAGACTTTTTCCTGATAGTATAGTAAATCAGGCGAAAGCTTTCCTATAGCTTCGCCACGCTGGAAGGCATTACCACTCACTTTCAACTCCCACAAACCACTATTGCTGTGCCGCAGGTAATTTTCTTCATATTGCCGCAGACTGTCGGTCTGTATTACTTTTCCGGTAGATTGGGAAGTAAATTCGGGAGTCAGCATATCAGCAGAGAAATAGAGTGCGGATATAAAGAGGATAATAGCAAGGAGAAGCAGTCCTATGCCACATGCCGTATATTTGATTGTTTTCTTTATAATCTTATGCATGGCCTATCTTTTTAGCTAAATATTCGTGTCCCAGTAGTTCACCACAAGTAATGATGGAGGTTAGCGTTACTCCTAAAGCACCGTGGACATTTAAATTTTGTCCGGTAAGAAATAAGTTACCTAGTTTGGTTCGTGTGGAGACAAATCCTACCTGCGGGCATTTATAATCTTTGATAATGCCATAGGCAGAGCCGTCGCAAGTCCCCGTAAAGTCTCTGTAACTTAGCGGGGTAGTGGTGTACATTGCTTCAATATGGTCAGTGAAGTCTATCCCATGACTTTTGATGAATTCCAATAGCTGCGTGGCTTTTTCCTTTTTGAAGGCTTTGTATTCTTCACCTCTTTGTTCGGGTAGTGTATGTAGCCAGGCAGATAGTTCGTCTATATACATGGGAGTCAGGATGGAGATTACTTCTGCATAGTCACTGTTTCGGGAAGAAGCTTGTGTAGAAATCATGCAATTGGTGGTGCATCCCATATTGGTCTTTTTGTCATACCATACGTCATTATCTCCATGCAGATAGAGGTTCTGGTCCAGATATGGATAACTTTTCTCTTTCATCACCAAATAGAGGGTGAATATACCATAGGTGTTTTCTAACGAATTGATGCGTGAGATATAGGCATTTTTGATAGAACGGTTCTTATCCAGCAAAGTTAATGTTTGCTTGGGGTGTACATTGGAGATGACGTATTTACTGTCTATCCGTTCTGTACCGTTTATTTCTACGCCTTGCACTTGGTTGTTGTCTACAATGATACGGGTAACCTCACTATTATTCAGTACTGTACCTCCGTTGGCACGGATAACATTAATCATTTCAGAGGCCACCTGCATACTTCCGTCAACGAACCGGTAGGCTCCTTGTATGTAGGAGTTGTTAATCATGGCGTGCTCATAGAAGTTGGAGTGTTCTCTCAGTCCGCCATACAGGAGTGCCGAACCTGCCAGTACTGATTGTAAGTCCGGATTAGAAGTAATCTGAGCTATCATGCCTGCTGCCGAAGTATTGAAATACTTCATTCCTTCGGTAGATATGATTCCCTTTTTCAGGTTTTCTACACTAATCAGACTACCCACTTCTTTCAGCAACGTTGTGTATTGCCGAAGGTTCTCCTTTTCGTGAGGAAATGCTTTACAAAGAGTATCGACAAAGGGAACATATCCCATAGCATAATCATATTCACGATTCTTGTAGTATATCTTATCGAAGGCATTTTCATCCAACTTACGGACTTTTAACTTGTCCATGATTCCTGTATACTGAAAGAACTGGTGCATCATCTGTCCTTCATCCAGACTGCCAATATAGTGAATACCTGTATCGAGCAAATGCCCTTTCCTGCGGTAGGTTTGAAAACAACCTCCGAACAGTTCGTTCTTCTCGAGCACACATACGTTGTAGCCTTCCTTGCTGAGTATGGTTCCACATTCAAGACCGCCTAATCCGCTTCCTATGATGATGATGTCATACTTACTCATGTTCATTGCTCTTTTTTAGTATGTAGATGGTATTCGATGTGTATTTGTCATTCCGAATGGTTTCTACTTTCATACCACATTCCCGGGCTATACTCAGAATTTGATCTTCGGAAGTGAAACAGAGTGCTTCCGTGGTTCGGTTAAAGTTTACAATTTGGGTAGAAAGTACTTCTGTGAGGCGGGTCAACCGGTGTTTATGGGTATCGGCGGTATTTCCGTCACGTACGATAATTATTCCTCCGGGACGGAGTAGGGCGGCACATTTCACTAATAAGTCATGTTGATGCTGATAATTCATATAATGCAATATGTCATTCAGGATAAACACATCGCTTTCCGGAAACTCGTAAGCTGATGCATCGGCATGTTCAAAGCGGAGATTTTCACCGCGAAGCCAGCCATGTTGTGCAATGGCTATCTTATCTTCATCATAGTCAATCCCTAATATTTGTCTTTCTTTGGATATCATGGACAGCATGTAACACAAAGGGCCGAGCCCGCAACCGATATCCGTAATTTGTCCTCTCATCGGAATCAGTTGATTGAACAGTTGATAATTCTGTTCCATCTTCACTTTGATGCGGATGTACCATTCGATGATGGGACCTTTATAGATATAATTCAAGACTAAAGTTTCATAAAATGCGGGATTCGCTGGTGTATTCTTTTCCAGGCAGATACGGGCATACTCTTCTTTCATATAAGAAGAAATACGTTTGGTGCGTTCCTGGTAAGTCGTTCCGAACGAATAGTCATTGTAAGGGATACGGGGCAATACTTTAGAGAAGATAATGCCTTTGCGGATGTAGAAAGGTTGAGCTTTGGCGATAATCTTTCCGTTCCCATATAAAAGGATAGGAATAATATCCAGTTGGAGGGTTTCCGATAAGTAGAAAGCTCCTTTGTGGAAACGTTTCATCTTGCCGTCATAAGTTCGGGTTCCTTCCGGGAAGATGGCAATGGAATACCCTTCTCTAACTTTTTCACGCATCCGTTCCACACAAAGCTCATATCCTTCGTCCACTTGGAAGAAGCCTGCGTACCGGATAACCTTTCCGAATACCGGAGAATTCCATACCCAGTGATTGGTAATCATGATGATCTTCGGAGAGAAAGATAATAATTCCAGAATATCAATGAAAGACTGGTGGTTGGCTATTATAATAGCTGGTTTCCTGAATGTCTCTCCGGTTGCGTTGATATGTTCTTTACGTACGAATGTTGCTACTGCCAATATTCCTTTGCAAGTGATATTGATAATCCGGCAAACGAACTGTTGCTTACAGGTGCGGCGTACCGGAATGAAGTATAATAAGAAAATGAGAACTCTCAGGATGATGCATCCTATAACAAAGAGCATGAAAAGAATAATGGTACGGAGTAATCCTATCAGTGTGTATGGGGGTAATCCTTTAGAAGCCGGTTTGGCAATAAAGAACTGGAAAATGATAGGCTGTATGGTGTAGGCCACTAATACAACGGTGGCCATTCCAAGAATAGAAATCAACGAAATGGATTGCAGGGCAGGATGTTTGGCAAATACTAAAGTTCCCATTCCTACAACGGCAGTGAATGCAGAGAAGAAAATGGCTGTTTTGTGAGAATTGAGAATTGTCTTTCCTGTGCGGTATTTGTTTTGAAGCCCGTCCATGATGAAAATACTGAAGTCATCTCCAATGCCGAAAATAAAGGTGGAAAGAATGATATTGATGATATTGAATTCTATTCCCAAAATCCCCATTAATCCTAAAATAATCGTCCAACTGATAAGCATGGGCAGGAAACTTATCAGGGTCAGTTCTATACGCCCGTACGAAATTAACAATGCCAGGAATATAAGGAATGATGAAATATAAAGTATCAGGTAAAAGTCATTGTTAATGGCGGAAACCCATTGGTTGGTAAAATAGCTCCGGTCGAAAACAACGACATCAGTGTCATTCTTGAATTGCTGATATACCTCCTCTTTATTATCGTCACTGATGCGTACTTGGGTGACGAGCATAGTGATGGAGTCGGCACTCGTTTGCCATTCGTTCAGTAAAGTGGTGGCAACACTATTCGTATCATCCTGATAATCGTAGAGTTGAAAGGGATGCTCTAACCACTGGTAAAATGCATCGAAGCTACCTTCCCGGAAATGATAAGTGCGGGCGGCATCTTCTATATATTTACGAATAGCTGATATTTTTCCCGGCTCTCTCCAATATCGGTTCCATTGCTCCAGCCGCTTTTGCTGTTCTTCCGGTGAGATGAGGAACTGTTCGGCAGAGGCATATGCTTTGATAAGTCCCTGGTCTTTAAAGGTCGACAGATGGCGGTTGGTGTTTGCATAGCGTTGCAGGGCTTCGGGCATGTTTTTGCCTACACTGACAAAGAGAACAGTTTTCTCTTGAGTGTTGAAAAGCTGCTCCAGTTTGGCTTCTGCTTGTTTTAGGTGTTGAGGCTCGTAATTGAGGCTCATCATATCTTCGTTGAACCGGACCTTTTGTGAAGTAAACAGGCTGACCAGTGTAATGACTACGATGCTCCCCACCAGCCATTTGTTTTTTTCATACGGATAGGCATTAATCTTTTCGATGAATCGTAATACTCTGCCTTGTTTCACGTCGGCTTGCCCTTTCAGAAAATGCGGAAGGTAGATGAGGCAGAAAAGGGTAGTGCCGATAAGTGCCAGGGAGGCAAACAATCCAAAATCCCGTAAAAGTTCGGAAGTCGTGAAAGTGAGTCCGAAGAATGCACCGATAGTAGTGAAACTGCCTACTGTAAGCGGATAGGTTATTTCTTTAATTAACTGCTGGACGGTGGAAACATGGTTCTGATGTGCCAGCATATGTATGGAGTAACTCAATGCAATACCCAGAATGGCCGACCCGGCACCTACGGCTATTGCAGAAATATATCCTTGAATGAAATAGATCAGGCATAAAGCAAACAGACCACCGAATAAAACCGGGGTGACAATAAGGGGAATAGACTTTTTGTGCTTGAATACTAACGAGATAAAAACAATGATAATCAGCAGTGCAATCGAAGAAGTGATGATAGTATCTTTCTTTATTTGCCGTGCGTTGTAAACCCCTACCGAAGGACCTCCGAAATAAGAGGCACTGATTGAGGGGTATTCTTTTTGAATCTGTTGTAATTCGTCTTCAAGTATCCGGATAAGCTTGTCGTTTTCACCTGTACTTCCTGTTCCAAATACCGGCGTTACAAACATTAGCAAAGTGTTGCCGTCTTTCGAAAAGATATGCCCGTTATTGATTTCGTAGTTGGTTTCCAACTGAAAATCCTGCAAGTGTTTTAAGATGTTATTCCCAAGTCCTAACGGGTCTCTTTGTATATAACTTCTCAGTGCTATACCTGCGGGAGAGAGAAGGTTGGTGTAATTCCTCCGCATAGCGGTTTCTATCCCTTCCTGCGTCAGAAGTGAATCAAAATGTTGGTAGTCTTTCTCTGTTAGAAACAGAGGAAGGTTATCATAAACAAAATTACCGGCTTTCTCAATGGTGGTTTCATCCACTTCTGAAAAGATGTTTTTAATCCAGGTTCGATTAGCTTCCTCTAACAGGTTTTGTTTAAGCTGGTCGCCTGCCTCTATCATCAATTCGGAAGTTGCTGTAGAGTCTATGGGAGAGATTAGAAGGATAATCTTATCCTTTATCTTCAGATTATCAAATACCTTAGTGATATTTTGGCTGTTTTTCGTGTCGGGAAAGAAGCGCGTCACATTCTCTTCAAACCTGACTTGATAAGCGAAGTACCCCATAAAGAGGACACAGACACAGAGTGACAAATAGAAGAGGACTTTGTGTCTACTGAAATAATTATATAGTTTGATAAAGAATTGAGTCATGCTGTTCTGGACCTTCTGTATATGCTAAGCAGGCTGATAGCAATAATACCTGCTAATATACTACAAGCGGTTGCAAAGATAACACTTCCAATTAAATATTGCTCTAAAACTGATTTCACATTTTCAAATGAAATATCAGTAAGGTGAAGTTCTACCGGTCTGCCCAAGGCCTTACACCCTGTCAGATAACTGCCATACAGCAGGAAAGGAATCATGGGAGGGATACTGATATTGGCGGCTACAATGGCTATCACTTTATTGAGTTTGAGCAAATGGGCTAAAAAAAGTGTGGCGAGCATTTGGTATCCCCAAATGGGAACTATTCCCATAAAAACACCCAGCATGATGGCATAAGTGATTTTCAGGTTTGATTCATTGGAATGAGTAATGTGGGTATGGAAAAATTTCCGGCAGTTGTTCCAGGTTAGTTTCCGGAAGAAGTTACGCGGATATATCCAGAGGAAAGCGATGAATACTAATAGGGTATTCAATATACTGATGCGGGTGAAATCCTGGAAAGGACGGAAATGCGAAATACGTTTTTCCTGAGGCGGGTAATATACATGTATAGGTATGTTTCGAACTGTGGTTCCTCTCCATGCGGCAAAGACCAGTGCTTCGAGTTCAAATTCATATTTGGCAGTATAGTAGAATCTCTGAACGTTGATTTTATGTAACGGATAGAGCCGGTAACCCGATTGAGTATCTTGAAGCTTTATTCCGGTTTCAAGTTTAAACCAGAAATTGGAGAACTTATTGGCAAATGTGTTCTTACCTGGCATATTGTCCGAAGTCAGGTTGCGGGCACCTACTAATAAGGTATCCGGTTCCTTTTCTATTTCTTCAATGAATATGGGAATATCCGACGCAAAATGCTGTCCGTCCGAATCGATAGTGATGGCATATCGGTATCCGGCTTCTTTGGCTTGTTTCAATCCGTTTTTCAAGGCTGTTCCTTTTCCCTTATTAGTGGGGTGGGTGATGACGCTTAGGTTTGGATAGTCTTCCAGAAGGACAGGGGTATTATCGGTGGAGCCGTCATTGACAACAATGATATTTTCCGTGTAGAAGAGTACATCTTCAATCACAGTAGCCAGTGTCGTCCCGTTATTGTAGGTAGGTATAATCACTACAATTCCAAGTTGCCCGGCTTTTTCATGCCATTGTTCCGCGTTACATTCCTCTATGTTCATTTGTCGATTAATTGCGCTTTTAACTTGATACAAATATCTTTTGAAGATGCACCTTCAACCAGAACCAAGAGGGTATCTGTCTCATTTCTCTTTATCGTAATTGAGAATTTCAATTCAGGTGTTTCATTCGGATTAATGGCTGAGAGGAACTTGCACGATGCTATTTGCTTATATTGCAAAGGAGCTTGGTGTATTTTCTCTAAGCATTCCTTTATTATTTGTAGCATGCAGACTCCCGGAACCACAGGCTGTTGTGGAAAGTGTCCGGCGTAGACAGGATGTTGTGGGTTGAGCATGACCCGCACCATCCAATCTGTTTCATTAATATTCTCAGATTGTGTGATATGATAGAAATTAGAAAGAAGTTCAGCCATATTAATCTTGTTTCTCTTTTAGTTTATCCAATTGTATACTTAGCCGCAGCCAGGGATGTTTTATTTTTATCTGTTCAGGATGTCCTGATACGAACTCTGACAGGTAGAATACTGATTTACCGAACCCGCTGCCTGTGACTCTTTTTTCAAAGGTACTGTTTTTCTTTTTGATACGGATATTCTTCCCGTTTAAAAATAAATTCTTGAAGTCTGTTTCCAATAATTGCAGTATTTTCTTTTTCTTCATAGGTTCTATGCAACTATTGACTTGGAATTCTTCGTTGCGAAGTGAGAAGTCAAAAAGGCTGAGTCCGAAGTAGGTGGACGCTAGTATTCTTATTTCATTATCCGGAAGTTCCCTCACAATCAGCATTCCACTGAAATGATGCTTCATGAAATCGAGTTGCATATTATATTTCTGCGAAAATTCTTGGGCACGGATGATGGGGGCCGAATGAACATAGGCATCTCCTTCCACTACCTTTGGGGAAGCACAGGAAGTGAGCAGACACAGCACACAAACCAGATTAGCGAGTAGAAAACTTGGTTTCATCTTTCAGTGCATTAAAGCTTTTGTTATAGAACTCATATTCCGTATAATTGGTAGCAGTCTCCGAAAGACGCAATTTGTAGACTGACATATCTTTTTTATCCAGATATATTTCAATTCCCGAAATATAGGCTTGTATGGCTTTATTGACTGGCTTAATCTTCACCATATAGTATAGGGTATTCTCAAAATATTCTAGTTTATAGTCGGAAGACATTTTGCTGAGGTCACCTATCATACATGCTGTGAGCATATCTTGCATCTGGTTCATCATTTTATTGGCACTTAAACTCATGGTGCTCTTTTTACCGTCCGCCACAATTTTAAGGCGTGAATCGTTTATCACGATTAAGTAGTTTACAGGTTGGGCATATTCCATGCGTATCTTACCGCTCTTCTGATAATAGAATTTTCCTTTGGAAGTGACCTTCTCGTCCAGAATATCCAGATACTTCACCTGTGTGAAATCGCTTTCGATGGCTTGTATGGTTTGTGCCTCTTTTGCCAGACGATTTTCAAAATCCTGAGTCTGGATTAGTCTTTTCATCGTCTGGGCATGGCCATAGGAAATTCCCAGTGTTATCAATAGTGTTATAAGTATTGCTCTCATAATGGTTTCTGATTATAGCATCTTGTCCAGGCGGACAACTGTATATCCTTGTTCTTTAATTAAGTTAAGTATCTCTTTTAATAACAGGTCACTATCTGGCATCCGGTCGTGTAAGAGGATGATGGAACCGGGACACAACCTGTTTTGGATACGCTGCAAAACCTTCTCCTTGGAAGGATGCTGTGTATCGAATGTTCTGATATTCCAGCCGATGGGAGTATATCCTAGTATGTGGACAGCTTTTGCTATCGTAGGATTCGTGACTCCGAATGGCGGACGGAATAATTTGATTTTCTGCGAAGTTACTTGTTCTAATGCAGACTGGCAAGCTTGCAAGTCTTTTTTCATTCGCGACAGACTATATAAAGGAAAATGATTGGTATGGGTAAAAGAATGATTGCCAATCAGATGCCCATCATCAATTATTTGCCGTATCAAAGATTCATTGCCCTTCACTTTATGACCGATACAAAAGAAGCAAGCAGGAATTTGCTGTTCTTTGAGAACATGCAATACTTTAGGGGTTTGTATCGGGTCCGGTCCGTCGTCAAAAGTGATGGCTACAATTTTCTCTTCTGTCTGTTTCTTGCAAAACACCTTGAGATAGATGTTGGAGCGGATACTGCAAGAGGCGTAGACGAAGAAAATGACTATTAATATAATGAAACCTTCTATTATCATTGTCTTTTCCGGATTAGAATAAGTGAATGATTAATGGAATGGTGGTGATTGTATATCAAGACTATTTGCCCTGAACTCTGGCTTTCTCCAAGGGCTTTAGCCACTTTCCATACAGAAAAAGAAGAAGCTGTAGGATATTCACCACATTCATCTTTAAAGGTTATGCATTTTGCTTTGGGAAACAGGTTGTTTTCTAAAGCAGTATATATGGCATCTTCATTTTTGTTTCCGTTTTTACCGGTGACGAACCAACTTATTTGTTCGGGACTTAACTGATTGTTTTGTAGGAAGCGATGAATCCTTTTAGCTATTTCCTGTGTGGAGTGTGCATGGATAAAGGTAGATACACCAATCAATTCTGCTAAAGTGGATTGGGTAACTTCTTTTCCCAACAGAAAGAACTGGGCACCTTCGCCTGCCTGTATGTCTCTTAACAGTCCCAACCGCTGTTGTATGACATAGCTGTTAGGTGTAATCTCATCCATTGCCCCCACCAAAACATTTTCATCACCTTCCCGGATTCTCATCATGCCGTCCAATAGTGCACTTTCAAAGCTTAATCCCCGGTGCACATATGTCATGTTGTAGGCATGTATCTGGCAAAACAATGCAATTTGAGCTCCGATGGTATTGAAGGTCGACTGGATAAACGGCGTTGGATTCAGCAATTGTTCCTCGTTTTCAATGATTGTATTCAGAAACCTCTCTGTATCTGCCAGGCATCCCAGTCCGGTAGCTGTGATGATTGCATCTACTTTTCCGGAAGGCAGCGCATTGATACATTCCAGACCGCAAGCAACCCCCATCTTAATAATGTGGCTCATGCGTCTTCTGAGTGCGGCATTGGTGATAATACTCTTATAATCCGGTTCATTGGCAGATAAATAAGGATGTTTTTCAGAAACTGCATCCGCATGAATAGAGGCAATATGGTTGATATAAACAGGTTGCATCGTTTTTATTTTAATATGGAAAACAGTAACGATGAATCATTTCCACCGAACCCGAATGAATTTGATAATACGTTACGGATAGGCACCCCTTCACGAAAGGAGGTTTCGGGTATCAGTCCGGTCTCTTCTACGGGGGTCCTGAAATTCAGGCTAGGGTAGATAAAACCATGATGCACCGAGAGAACTGAGTAAACGGCTTCAATGCCTTCCGAAGCACCTAACGTGTGGCCAATGAATGCTTTAACGGAACTGAATGGTGGAATCTTATCACCAAAAATCCGTCGAATGGCAAGACCCTCTGAGAGGTCGTTGTTGGGTGTTCCTGTACCATGTACATTGATATAATCAATCTCCTCCTGCGGAATGTCACTTTTCGTTATGGCTTCCTGCATAGCCCAGAAAGGCCCGTTTCCTTCGGGAGAACTGCCGGTCTGATGAAAAGCCTCATTCACATTAGAATATCCGCTTAACAGGCAATATGCCTCTTTCCGAAGCGACTTTTCTGATTGAAGAACAAGGTATCCGGCCCCTTCTCCTAAATTGAGACCTGCGCGTGATGCGTCAAAAGGACGGCAATGCTCCTTGTCCAGAATCATGAGTGAATTAAAACCATTGAGGGTGAACTTGCACAAAGCGTCTGTACCTCCTACGATGGCGGCATCCAGCAGGCCACTCTTAATCATACGGGCTCCCAGCATGATGGCATTGGCGGCTGACGAACAGGCTGTGCTTATAGTCGTCACAAAGTCGTTTACATTCAGATAATCCGCTATCATTTCAGTGCTTGCACCGCAGTCGTGAGAGATGATTTCCCGCAATCGTCCTTTTTTATTATCTTTTTTAAATGAAGCGTAGAAGTGTTCGCTCAAGTCCATGCCTCCTACTGAGGTAGAAGAGATAAGTCCGGTACGCAAAGAGGTTGTATCCAGTTGGGCGTCATTTATGGCTTCTTTTGCTGCCAACATACCCAGCAAAGCTGTTCGTGAGAATGTTTTTTGCGTATTTAAAGAGAGTAACCGTTTTAATTCGTCATTACTATATTTCACTTCCGATACGGGCACATCCAACTCTGTGGGAAAAAGAGTGACTTTTCCCATGCCATGCTGATGCTTTCTGAGTGAAGCTATATTCTCTTCAACCCCCAGTCCTATGCCGGAAACAACGCCTAAACCGGTTATGTATATCTTCATTACTTTTGATTCTCAGAGATATAGTTCGCTAATGTGCGTATCGAGTAGAATATCTGTTTCCCTTCTGCAGGGTTCTTTATTTTGATTCCGTAATTACGTTCTAAAATAAGAATGATTTCGAGGGCATCAATGGAGTCAAGTCCTAAACCGCCGTCACCAAACAGAGGCTCATCGGGATTAATCTCCTCCGGAGTGACTTCTTCAAGATTCAGTTCTTCTATAAGTTCTTTTTTTAGTTTTTCTATTAATTCTTCCATATCAATATCGTACTTCAATTAATTTAAAATCAGCTTTATATTTTCCCATTAAAAGGTTACACCAACCGGTGATGCATGCTTTCAATCTACCTTTTTTCATAACAGTCCGTGCGTATTCTTCCAACTTGTCCGCATCGAACTCTTTGGCTATGAAGAAAGTATTTTCTCCCTGTATTTTATGACGAATACATATCTCGCCGGCTACCACGTTTGGTAGCGTGTATACAAATACTGTGGGACTGGCCGCATGGTCACCTTCCTGATTGATGATAGTCTGATGATGAATATCCGTATCCAGTGAAGATGCGGAATTTACCAGCAGTATGCCTATTTCTTCCGGTTGGAAGTTTTTCCCTTTCAGTAAATATTCGGCGGCGGTGTATCCTAATTTGCAAAGGTCGTCCATTTTGTAGAATTTCATGCTACTTCCGCCTATATTTTTGTATGCTTCACGGATGAATTGCGCAAAGTCAGGGGCGGATGATGAAAAAATGGTTTCTCCGTTCATGTATAGGTTAGCATTTTCAATGGAAACGGTTGCAGTGGTGTGGGTGGTTACCGCTGCTTGTTTCTTTTGAGATTGCTGTTGGTATTCGGGAAGCGTTAATACAATCGCCGCATTGCAACCTCCGAAACCGGATGCTGTTTTAATGCAATGCTTCATGGGCATTTCCTGATGCTCAGCTTGAACTATGACGGGCATACTGACACCTGCTTCTTCATAGCCCAGTGTGCCGAATAACACTTTTTCTTTTAATTCGTGAATACAGACGATAGACTCTATTATTCCCGATGCTCCCAAGGTATGCCCGAAGTAGGATTTCATACTATTGACCGGCACCATCTCCAATCCGGCTAAATGAATGGCTTTGGCTTCCATTTCGTCATTATAGACGGTAGCGGTGCCATGTGTATTAATGAAACTGACGTCCTTGGTGCTGATTGATGCTTCCTCCATAGCCTGGCGGATGGCAAAAAACAATCCGTCTCCTGTGCGCGACGGACCTGAAATGTGGTTGGCATCATTGCTGATGGCTCCTCCGGAAAGTATAATGTCCGTATCTTTTCCTTCCGAACTCAATAAGATAGCACCACAAGCCTCTCCCAGGTTAAGTCCATCTCTCCGGGCATCGTAAGGGCAGCATATCTGTGAACTGATGGATCTGAAAGAGAGAAATCCGCTGGTAATGAAATGGGAGAGGATGTCTCCACCTGCTACTATGACTTTCTGGTATCTTCCGGTTTCTATCCACCGTTTGGCTACAATTAAGGCAGATACTCCTGATATGCAGGCATTGGAGATAACTTCTACCTGGTTGCTTGCCTGAAAATACGCACCTACTCTTCTTCCCATTTCCCATAGGTAGGCTTTGATGTTAGGTCTATCGGGATGCTCGCTTAATAGATCGATATTGCCTTTTGTAGTGGAGAGGATGAGGCCACAATTCTTGTCAGCCAGACAAATGCCGGAATGGGAAAGAATATCCTGAATAGCAAGTATGAATAACTGTTCCAAGCGTGTATAAGCATCCAGCCCCTTTGCAGTATTCCAAATATCCGTATTAATAGTCGCAGCCAATATCGGGTTATCAGATATAACTCCTGCTTCATGCATCGTGATTCCGCTCCGGTACTTCCGGATTGCCTCTATATTCTCCTGAGTATTTGAACCCAAAGAACTGATAAGGGCATCTGCCGTGATATATACACTTATAGGATGTTCCATTTCTTCTTCCACTCCTGATAAAAAGCCGGGGTTGCTAACTCTAACTCTCTGTCCTTATTCAGGAAAACCTGAGTTGTGCTTCCGGTAGCAACAATATTATTATTAGTAGCCCGATATAGCACATATTCGAATTTGATCTTTGCAGCTTCACAAGAGATATATCGGGTTTCGATGATTACTTCTTCACCGAATGATAACGGTTGTTTAAACTGGCAGTTCAAGTCAACAATGGGCACCATGTATCCTTCGTCGTAGATATCCATATATCCCAATCCGTAGCGTTTACCGAAAGATTCCCTGCCATCCTCAAAATAGCGTACATATTCACCATGCCATACGATTTGCATGGAATCTATTTCACTGAATCGCACCTTCACGGTGGTGCGGTCTGTGAGTGCTGCCGTATGTAGATTTGTTTTCTGCCTCATTTCTTATCTAAAAATATTTTCATCCGGCATTCTGCAATCATTTCTTCCGCAGCACTTACGCAAGCAGATATCAGGGTGATGTCGAATACCTCCTGAATAATCGTAATTTCAGTGTATAGTTCCTGCCCGACTTTTGGTAAACGGTGAAGAATTAGCTTATCTACCGAGCCGATAAACCCCAATGGTACCGACTCATTCTTTTGTAAATAGAGATACCCTATTCGGGCCGCCGCCGACTGGGCAATATGTTCGATGATACCAGACTCTTGTAACTCATCTCCTTGGCAGAAGATATTGTCAGCGGTGATTGTCAGGGCTGAATAGGAACAATTGTCTTCTATACCGCAAAATGAGTCTACCATAACAATTGGAGGACGTTGCGGTATCAAGTTTAGGATTCCTTTACCGTATATGATGGGGGCTTTTCTCATTTTAGCTTACATTTTACGATACTATGTCCCAATCCCAGGTTATCATATATTTCTTCTATTTCCAGGCCGGCTTCCTGAATGCACCGTGCCATATCATCCGAATGGTACATCTTACTGTTACCGTTTGCCATGGCGGTAAAGTAAATGCTTATTTGTGTCAGGCAATAGGCGGCTGTCTCAAACTTTTGCCGGTCCCAGAAAGTCTCCATAATATAAAGCCTTCCGTCTGTAGACATTGACCGGGCGGCACGAGACAGAATACTAATAACTTCTTTCTCGGAAAAGCAATCTAAAAATTGACTCATCCAGATGGCATCAAATCCTTTTGGGAAAGGTACATTTTTGTCGAGGAGGTTTGCGCCATGTCCGTGAATGCGCTCATGACCAGGCGTATTCTCCGTTTTCTGCCTCATCATTTCCAACTGTTGGGGCAGGTCCATAATAGTAACTTCCACTTCTTTATTGTACTGTACGCATTTGGTAGCCCATCTTCCGGTGTTTCCTCCTACATCGAGCAGAGTTCGGGGAGAGTGGCTGAATACAATTTCGAGTGCTTGGTCGAAAGAGTTATCTGAATAAAAATGGTCGAATCCAAACCAGCTTTTCTGTACTTGTTCGGGCAAATCGGATAACCCTTCATAGATAGTAGGCCAGTCTCCCAGTTCTTTTAGACCTTCCGGACGACCGTTAACCAACGCTTCCTCCAGATGAAACAGACCCTTGTAATTCACATCCTGATTGAAGTCCATATTCACCCGTGCCATTTCGTCGTTCAGCAGAAACCAGCCTGCTTTTGCCAGCACATATTGGTCCTCTTTTACCAATACGGTGCCGATTGTGAGTGAGGCTTCCAGTAAAACTTGCACTGCATACGGTGATAACCCGGCGGCTTGGCTTATTTGTCCCAATGACATGCCTTCCCGGTTATCGGAAAGCAAACGGAAGATACCGAATTTCAGCATCAGGCGTGAAACCTGAAACACAATGGGGCCAAAGGCTATTTCTTGTGCCAGACGTTGCGCCTGTACAGCGGTGAACCGCTCTTTGGTATATCTTTTTTGTAATGAAGGGAATAGTTTCATTCTATTGATTTTATTTTATTCAGGCAATTTCCAGAAAGGATAGTAGTTGAACCATTGTTCGGGATATTGACTTATTATTTTTTCCAAAGCATTCACATATTGTTCCAGCAATAACTGTTCAGCTCTCTTTTCTCTCGAACCGGATACTCGTTCCGCCAATACAAAGTGGAAATGGTAGGTTTGCTTTGCTTCTCTCATGGCAAAATAGAAAACTACCGGAACCTTCATCCGTGTTGCCAGCAGAAAGGGACCGATTGGGAAAGATGCTTCTTGCCCCATGAATGTACACGTCAGCAATTTGTCCGCATTCAGATAACGGTCTCCCTGGAAGCAAACATATTCTTTATTATCCAGTGCTTCTGTAATTTTGAATATGTGGGCTAGGTTATCTTCGTTGACCGGTATTATCTTGTAGGGTTGTTGCTGGCTGTTTTTTTTCAGTATTTCTTTAATCTTCTGATGTTCGGCATCATACATCACCACGTTCATCTTCTTGCTGTAATCATTGAAAAAGGGAGTTCCTATTTCCCAGTTTCCAACGTGGGCGCCAATCATAATTACTCCCTGGCCGCCATCCAATACATCCAAAAACTCCTGATAGTGATTGAATTTGAAATGATACTTGCCGACCATTCCATTTCCGATAGCTACTTTATCAATGAGTATCTGTCCTAAACGGTAATAGTTGGTCAGCAATAATCCCACCGAACGCATACGATTTCGTTTCAATATGCGGCGGGAGTATTGCCATGTGCTCTTTGTTGCTTTCGGGGCAAATGGAATGAAATAAAGAACAATCAAAGTCAGAAAACCGTAAGCGGCTTTAACCCCGAGATACCTAATCATGTAAATGAAAAACAGGTATCCGGATACACCGCCTCGGGTTTTACCTTTCCACATC
>CAMTFK010000063.1 GCA_947071285.1 uncultured Bacteroides sp.
TCAACGGAAGCAGATAGTTCATGTAAGAGAACATACCTTTCTTCATTTCACCACCGTACCAAGTGTTCAGGATAACCTGGATCTTCTCAGTCAAGTTGAATACAACAGCAGTTTCTGAGTTCAGACCCAGTTCCTTGTAGTTTTCAACCTTAGCCTTAGAAGCATTCATGATAACGAAATCAGGTTCACCGAAGTTAGCCAATTCCTCAGCAGTCGGACGGATGAACATGTTTGTTACGAAATGAGCCTGCCATGCTACTTCCATGATGAAGCGCAATTTCAGACGAGAGTTTTCGTTAGCACCGCAGAATGCGTCAACTACGAACAGTCTCTTGTTAGAAAGTTCTTTAGTTGCCAATTCTTTGCAAGCTTTCCAGCATTTTTCGTCAACAGGTTTGTTGTCGTTCTTGTATTCGTCTGAAGTCCACCATACGGTATTCTTGCTGGTTTCGTCCATAACGAAGAATTTATCTTTAGGAGAACGGCCGGTGTAAACACCAGTCATAACGTTTACAGCACCCAGTTCAGTTACCTGACCTTTTTCAAAACCTTCCAAACCCGGTTTGGTTTCTTCTGCGAAGAGTACATCGTATGAAGGGTTGTGAATGATTTCAGTCACACCCATGATACCGTACTTGCTTAAATCTAAATTTGCCATTTCTTTTAATGATTTAAAATTTGGTATTTGGTTTATTAATCTCTTGCTAATTTCTTTTTACCTTATCTTTTCAAGGGGAAATTGATGTGAATCAGGTTGTTCTCCAAACAGCCCCTTGTTTTTCGCGTACAAAAGTAGTATTTTCTTTCGAAACAAACGTCCGATTAGAGAAATTTTTCTTTAATAAGAAGTCTTTTATAACTCCATAACAATATCTGCAAACTGAATGTTGCAAATTGCGCAAGAAATCGTTTACTTTGCGCATAATAATTCAATAAACTATCATGAAGATAATCAATTTTGCCGAGACAAACTCCATCCTGAACCAGTATGTTGCCGAGATACGGGATGTGCAAGTACAGAATGACCGCCTTCGCTTTCGCCGAAACATAGAACGCATCGGGGAGATTATGGCGTATGAAATGAGTAAGGAATTTGCCTATTCTCAGAAGAATATTCAGACTCCGCTGGGGATAGCACCTGTGCAGACTCCGGATAATCAGTTGGTGTTGAGCACCATTTTGCGTGCCGGATTGCCTTTTCATCAAGGCTTCCTGAGTTACTTTGATGGTGCGGAGAATGCTTTCGTTTCCGCCTACCGGAAGTATAAGGATACGCTGAAGTTTGATATTCATATCGAGTACATCGCTTCACCCCGCATTGACGGGAAAACACTGATAATTACAGACCCTATGCTTGCAACCGGCAGCAGTATGGAACTGAGCTATCAGGCTATGCTGACGAAAGGACATCCGGCAGAGATTCATGTCGCTTCCATCATTGCCAGCCGTCAGGCTGTGGCTCACATTGCCAACACACTTCCCGCAGACAAAACTACCATTTGGTGTGCAGCCATCGATCCGGAGATCAATGACCATTCATATATCGTTCCGGGATTGGGGGATGCAGGAGATTTGGCGTATGGCGAAAAAGAATAATATATAGAGAGGATACATATTTATAATAAAGACCCCGTTGATGGAATTGATTTGTACATAACTTTTCGGATATAAACTAATTCCGCCAACGGGTAATAAAGGAATAAAAGGAAGCTGTGTTATTGATATTCGGCCATTCTTAGCTGCTCTTTCCGTAATTGCGCTTAATGATGGTGGCCTGAAAGCCCTTTTTACCCGCGAGCAGCAGGTCTTCATCATCAAAGGTGCGAAGTTTATACCAGAAAGTAATGTCGGCTGAGCCAGTCACAAGTCCAAATAATCCCAGATAAAAGAAGGTGGAGCTACCTGTGCAGAAACCATGTATGGTGGGAAGAAGCCCCAATACGATAGCAGGTAGCAATAAAAAGACCCGGTAATATTTTAGTGCAATCGGGTGTGCCGGGTAAAATCCGGCCGATGTCCAGTCAAAGTGCCATCGGAGTGATTTCAGTTTTTTTCCGCTCATCCAGTAAATAATTCCTGCTTGAAGGAAAGTGTAACCTATAAAATAGAGTATAATAGATAGGCTAATCCATCTGTGGCTAAAAATATGACCTAACTGATACCCAACATTGAAGATAGAGAAATCCTCCCATATATAGACAAATAGGTTAGAACCGATAATAAATAGAGCCAGCATCCATATGATTCCTCTTATATTGATAGATTTTCCAGAGAGTTTTACTTCCACTCCTTCCGGATGCTTGAACGTTTCTGTATTCATTGTTTTATCTTCCATAATCTTTATTTTTTCATTTCCACGCTGCAAAGATACAAGACTCTGAAATGATACAACGTTATCAGAATGTTATCTTTATGTTAACGTGTAAAGAAAAGATTTCCTATCTTTGCCCGAAACTCCGGATATCCGATGAAAAAATCATATTATACGCTTCTCACTATCATAGCAGTCATTGCCGTTTTGTATTTGCAGGGTAATTGGGTGGGACGAGGTTTCAGCCTGAACAAACAGCAAGTGACACGGAATATTCATGAGGCTTATTGCCGTGCTACGGATGCTTACGAAGCTGACAGCATCAAGGACCTTTCTTCCCTTTTTCGCATAGAACTGGATAAAGTCTATCTGAACCGTATCAAGTTTCGTCTGGATACGGTTTCACTTCTGACTGATTCCGTCATATTAAAACAAGATTTACAGTACTTCTCCGACTATCGGAAGTTGATAGATAACCAATATACTTTTGTGTGCCCTGTCAGCGACACCCAGGGTGTGCATGCACATATCCTGAATATCCGCGCCGAGTTTATCGGCAAATTGCTTTATTATTTCTTCGGGACTGTACTGGCTTTAGGACTTCTGCTGTTCGCCATACGTAAGCAGGTCGATATTATCCGTCGGCAAGATGAATTGGCACAAATACGCGAAGACTTTTCCTATGCCATGATTCATGATATGAAGAATCCTATCAGTTCCATTCTGATGGGTATTAAGATGCTGCGTAGCGGAAAGGTGGACAATAAACCGGAAAAGAAGGAAAGGTATTTCGATATACTCGAAGCAGAGTCCCAACACTTGCTTACACTTGCCAATAAGGTGCTGACTATCTCCAAACTGGAACATGGCCAATTGCTTTTGGATAAAAGTTGGATACAGCTTCGCCCTATGCTGGAGTCGCTGGTAAATACATTCACGGCCAAAGTTGATAAACCTATTTCTTTCCAGTTGGATTTGGAGGAGGAAAGCATTTATGCAGATGGAGAATATTTAAAAGAGGTATTAAGTAATCTGATAGACAATGCGGTGAAGTACTCCAAAGATATAATAGATATACAGATCACATCCTGCCTGTACAATGAATATGTCCAGATAAAAGTGAAAGATAATGGCATCGGTATTCCCCTTTCGGCGCAACGGACTGTATTCGACAAGTTTGAACGTGTAATTGAGAAGCCTGATATAAATACAAAAAAGGTTGCAGGCTTTGGGTTAGGATTGAATTATGTGATGAACGTAATTCGGGCACATGGAGGGTATGTCGGCGTAGAAAGCCTGGAAGGGAAATATAGCGAGTTCACGGTTTCGTTGCCATTACCTACTGAGAAAGAGGATAATAAAGGCGATGTGTAAAGCAGCGAAACGCCATACTGATTTTAAATGTTATATTTCCCGTAGATAATTCTCTAATACAACATCCTGAGCCAATTGCATCTTCTTACGTATCCTGTAACGGCTTGTATTGATGGTTTCGGGTAAGACGGAAAGCATCTGGGCTATTTGTTTGGCTTCCATGCCAATACGTACATATGCACACAGGCGAAGTTCATTTTCTGATAAGTTGGGATGGGCGGCGCATAGCTTTTTGAAGAAATTGGGGTGTACTTCTTCAAAATGATGTTTGAAGGACATCCATTCATCCTCCGTATCCAGATGCAATTTTATATGTTGTTTCAATGTCCTGCTTTCATTTATCGGCAGTTTTTTCTTTTCTTCCAGCTCTTCTATTTGTTTTAATAGTCCTCTCAACATCTGATTTTTTTCAATTGCAATCATTGAATTGGAAGTCAATTCCCTATTTTTAAGGTTGATTTCCATTTGATATTTTTCATTTTGGAGTTGTTGCCGTTGCAACCGTTCGTTTAGTTCGCGGTTTTCGGACTCTTTCAGTAATTTGGCAATCTTCTCTTTCTTTCGGGAGAGCCAGAATATGTAGCCGATGACACAGCAAACTACCAAGCCTATTAAAATACTGATTATGGTGATTTTCTTATGCATTTGAATGCGCTCGGAAGCTTCGAGCAGTTCATTCTCATATTGCTCGATAGCCATTTTCATTTCATATCGGTTAATCTCATTTGATTTAGCAAATCCGGTGGTTTCCTCTTTATATTGCAGATAGCGTTTTAGATATTGGTAAGCACTGTCTGGCAGGTCTTTTCGATCATATATTTCCGCGAGGCCATATAGGGTATGAATGGCTGAATAAGCGTCTTTATTGGCTTCGGCAGAATGGCGTGCTTTCTGAAAATAGAAGAGAGCGGAATCTTTTTCGTTTTTATAGATGTATAATGCTCCCATATTAATGAGAGTGTAAGTTTGCGAAGTCTTATTGGTAATTTGTTGGGCTGTCTTATATGCTTCACGCGCGTACTTCTCTTTATCCGGCAATGTCTGTGACACAAAATAGAGTGATGTCAGTACATCGGTTCGGAAAGGCAGGTCTTCCTGCGTGATTTTGTCATCCAGTAAAGCGGTAAGCATTTCTACTGCTTTTTGCGGATCCCCGAGATGGTATTGGCTGACCCCTATATTATGGCGGTTTTTTATTTCATCCTCAATGAATCCGCCCTTTTTGAAGATTTCGGTAGCTTGGAGATAGTATTTGTTTCCTTCCTGGTATTCTCCGATTCTTCTCATTATTGACCCTATGTTGACGTATGTATAACCTAAACTATATAAATCATTTATAGCTTTGAAGTAGTTCTCTTGCTTTTTGAACGTACGAAAGGCTTGTGGATAATTATTGTGTTTTGCCAGGAGCATGCCTTTGACGAAATTAATCCGGGCATAATCATAACTATACTTGATAGAGTCTACTTTTTCCAATGCTTTTTCTATCAATTTTTCAGTTTCTTCTGTATTTGTTTCAAATTGCAGCCAGGCATCCCAATACATGGCGCGTACCTGCAGGTTTGTGTTCTTCTTCAGGTTTGCAATCTGGTACATACGTGTAACGAGCGGATAAAACTGCATTCTCTCATTGCTTTTGTAATTGATTTGTTCAAGTTGTTTTCCTAAAGAATCAAAAGAAGTCTCAATCGGTTCCCATCTATAAGGATTGCCTCCATAAACCGATTGATGTAACAAGAATATACATAAATATATAAAAAATGCATTTTTCATGCTACAAAGATAACAAAAAAGGGTTTTGTACACCATTTGTCTATTCTGTTTTTTTCGATGAAATGGGCTGTTCTACTAATTTTGCCTATTATTGTTTAACGATCTCAAAGCAAAATATTTGCTTTGAGAATAAAATGATTGCTTATGAGAAATATTACTTTTAAAATGTTTTTTCTGCTGGCAGCATTGTTGGGTTACAACTTTGCCATAGCGCAGACAGGGGCTCCTCATACTTTGAGAGGAGAGAGTCAGGTTGCAAGTGTATCATTGAACTGGAAGAGTCCGGCTGAACCAAAGACCATGCAATGGCATAATGATACGCCTTATAATGGTATTGATGGAGTTAGTCAGAATGGGGAGATACCTGTTCTCTATGTTGCCAACCGCTTTGATAAGAATGATCTTAAGGAGTATAATGGTTCGGTGCTTGATGCCATATCGTTTTGCAACTATAGTGCAGTACTTGAAGTCAGTGTATTACTGTATGAGAATGATAAGGTGGTGCGCGAACAGAAAGTGAATCTTGAGAATCTGAAATTGAAAGAAATGCAGACTATCAAATTAGACGAACCTTATACCATACATGATGACGTGGAGTTGACTGTAGCAGTGAAATTTATTCATGGTACTAATGTTACTTTTGTGGGTATCATGGACCGGGTAGCAGGTGTGACTGGCAAAGGTGACTTATATTCGTATGATGGGAAGAACTGGAAAAATATAGTAAAAGGTAACTTCCTAGTAACTGCCCACATTAATGCACCTGCTGCGGAAGAACCTGATGGGTATAATGTATATCGTGGTGATACGAAGGTGAATACAGCTTTGCTGACGGAAAAAAGTGCAACTTTTAAGGATGAGCCGAAAGGAACATATAGCTACTCTGTGGCAGCAGTTTATGGTGATAAAGAAGAAAAATCGTTCCCGCTTTCGTTAACGAATATTTCGGTAGAAGACGTACGCCCGATTGCAGTTGACGTGAGAGCAGCTGTAAACGGTTTGAATACGACACTGACTTGGAAGTCTCCGATTCTTGCAGATAAAACGTTGACTTGGTGCAATGGGGAACCTGATAAGGCAATGGGAGGAACCACCGGAACTGTACGGAAGATATGGGCTGTTAATGCATTCTCCGGTGATGAACTGGCTTCGTATGCCAATCACAAAATTACTGCTATCAATGTTATGCTGAATTCTGTTGTGACAGAGATGTGGTTAGCTATTTTTGAGAATGGAAAGATTGTCTACTCACAGCAAGTTCCGGCAGAAGAGGTAGGAAAGCTGGAGGCTGACAAATGGCTGAAGTTCTCCTTAACTACTCCTTATGAAATAGACCCGAGTGTGGAACTGACTTATGGATATTATGTGGTGCATGCGGTAGGTCTTTATCCTGGCAAGTTAGATAAAGGTCCTGCTATTTCAGGTGCATGTTTTATCTCGACAACTGCGGCTAAACCAGACTTTAATACCTCAAGCCCAAGTTGGACTAATATTGAAGCGGCTTCCAATGCCAACTGGATGTTAAGTGCAGATGTAGAGGCTCAGGGTGAAGTTACAACTCCGGTTGTGAAAGATTATACAGTTTGTCGTGATGGAGTAGAAGTAAAAACGGGTGTTACGGGACTGACTTATACGGAAGAGTTGTCACCGGGCACATATAAATATACGATTATTACTAACTATACAGACGGTCTTTCTTCTAATGCTTCGTCTTCCGCTTCAGCAACCGTAGAATTGCCGGCCGAGTATGTTCGTCCTACATTTACTGAAACTACATTTGCAGATGGTGAATTGTCGTTGAAATGGGATATATATGCAGATTTACCTCTGGAACTTAAACATTGTGGAGAGCCTGTTGCAAAATGGGGTATGACAAATGATGGAAAGGATGTTGACCTCTATGTGGGAGCTGAATTCAAAAAAGAAGACTTGGCACTTTATGCTGATTATGAGATCACAGGTGTAAATTTGTTCTTAGCGGAAGAAGTCAAAGAATTAAAAGTTGTATTATCTTCTAATAAGAAGATATTGGCTTCAAAGGATGTTACCTCAATTAAAGTTGGTGAGACTCTGAATATCGGATTTGATGAACCGGTGGCTGTACCTGTGGGTGCTTCGGTTATCGTGGGTTATTATGTATTATTTGCTGATGGGAAAGAGCCTATTACAGTTGATGCCGGTCCACGTGCCGATGGAGGCGATATGTTGAGTTTGGACGGAATTACCTGGCTGAACTGTAGCAGGGTGGATCCTACATTCAATTATAATTTCGTTGTAGGTGCACAGGTGCGTCTGAAAGGTTCACAAAAGGCCAGTAGTACGTTAAGAAAAACGGCAAATGCAGGCTTGCAGACCATAGCACTCCAAAGTGTGGCAGCTTCGTCACTCTCTTCTTTGCAGGCAGTTACTTCTTTCGGTGTTAACGGAACTGTTGCTACCCGTGCAGCAGCTGATGACAAACCTGTAGTGAAGAGCTATCGCCTCTATTGCAATGGTGCAGTACTGACTGAAACTGAAAAAGCTGAGTATACTGCAACTTTGGATTATGGAAACTATGAGTATGCTGTATCTGCGGTTTATTCCAACGGATGGGAATCTGCTCTTTCCGATACTTATCAGGTTGAATATAAACAAGCTAATCTGGCACCGGCTCCTTATGGTTTGAGCGGTACTTTAGAGAATAAAAATCTGACTTTGACTTGGCAGTCTCCTGAGGCAGCTAATGAAATGAGTTATCAGGATAAGACTTCTGGTAGTAAAGCTATTGGTCTGACCCGTTCCAGTGGCGTTTATGGATACTTTGCGATTTCTTATGATGCTGATGAACTGGCAGATCAGGTTGGTAAATATATTACTCATATCAAATATAGCTTGAATGATGTAAACTTGCAAACCTCGTCTGTAGTAGTCTTCTATGATCGTAACTTGGTTTATGAACAAGCTGTTGATATAAAGACTCTGAAAATCGGAGAAAATGTAGTTCGTTTAGATAAACCGGTACAGATTCCGGCAGGTCGCGAAGTGTGTGTCGGATATTATGTCAGCCATGATAATGGTGTGAAACCGAACGTTACAGACGAAGGTCCGGCTGTAGATGGAAAGGGAAATCTTCTTACTACGGATGGAACTTCCTGGAAAACACTGAAGTCTATGAATAAAGACTTGGATTATAACTGGCGAATTTCTGCCGTTCTGCAAGATGCCGATAAACAAGCTGTCACCCGTGCTGAGGAAGCTGCCACCACTTATAACCTCTATGTGGACGGTACACTTCTGAAAGAAGGCATCCAGGCTACTAACTATGTTGTTGAAAATGCAGCAGATGGCTCGTATACAGTGACAGCAGTAGTTGGCGGTGTGGAAACAGCAGCATCTAATGCCGTGGTTGTAGGTGTGCCGACTGGTCTTGATAAGGTAGAAGACAATGCGAAGGTATACTATGACAGCCGCCTTCAAAAGATAGTGTTGCCGCAGGAAGGAACTGTTTATGTTTACTCCGTTAGTGGTACTTTGGCGAAACAAGTGACGAATGTTCAGTTCGTGGATATGTCAGACTTACCGGTAGGAGTATACGTTGTACGAAGTGTACTTACAGATGGAGAACAAATGATTAAAGTCCTCAAGTAGAAATGTTAATAGATTGACAATGCCAAAAGGGTCGCTACATTAAACTGTAGCGACCCTTTTTCTGTTATAAAAGAATCATTCTACGGGCGGCACATCCAATATGCTACCATAACGGTGATATTCGAATGAAATGCTCTGTTCCTTGATATAATGAATGAGTTCCACCCGTCCGTCCTTTACCGGTCTTGCCGTAGCGATATACTTATCCGTGCGGGCAGCTTCCACGTACATCTCCATCGGAATATTGGCACCACAAGTGCGGATGCGCTCATAATCTTTCATTGTTTTCAGGAAATCTTCCAGCGTCTCCTTCTTCAATGTACAACCGGCGGAAGACAATGCTGTCGTGCGGTCATCATCCGGACCGAAACTGATTGTCAGCGGTGTATGGCAGAGTATGGCTGCAAGTGCAATCATTTCCGCTTCCTCGTTACTGTCTCCCGGGAAAAGTCGGAGTACCATATTCTTCAACGGCAGATAACGGAACGCATTCTGTTCACCATACAGATTATTGACGTCGCGGGCATGGGCAAATTCTTCTTCATAGGCATGAGCATAGCTTTGCTTATAGTTCGTGTTGCTTCCCGCTTTGTCGGTGATCTTCACGAAACAGGCGCAATAGTTGGGTCCTCCGGCTTTCACGCCGCCACCGAAAGCAGATAACTTCATTCCACCAAAAGGTTGGCGGTTAACAATAGCTCCCGTGATGCCGCGGTTGATGTACAGATTACCCGCCATGATGGAGTCTTTCCACAGCTTCTGTTCGTTCTCGTCGAGACTTTGCAAACCGGAAGTCAAACCATAATCCAGGCTGTTCACCAACCTTATTCCTTCCTGTAGATTCTCAATGCAAGCTACACTCAGCAGCGGACCGAACAGTTCGGTGCGGAACGAGTAATTGTTTGGCTTCACTCCCCACTTCACAGTGGGTGCGAGGATGTATTGCTTCTTATCTATGAACCGGGGCGGAACCAACCACGACTCTCCCGGTTCCAACGTCAGGGCTTGAAGCAACTTGTCGTTCTGGTTCGTAATCATCGGTCCCACTACATTTCCGGCTTCCCATACGCTGCCTACCTTCATGCTGGTGGCTGCATCTTTCAGTTTGTCCTGGAAGTTTTTGTCTTCATAAACCGAACGCTCCACGAGTAACAGGGAACAGGCTGAACATTTCTGCCCGGCATTGCCGAAAGCGGAAGCCACGATATTCATAATGGCATGGTCGCGGTCGCCCGAAGCGGTGAGAATGATGGTGTTCTTGCCACCTGTCTCGGCCGAAAGCGGGGTAGCCGGATTGCTGCGTGCAATGTTCTGGGCGGTGTCCGTGCCGCCTGTCAGGATAATATGCCGGATGGCGGGAGCGGTGGTCAGCTCTTTCAGGGCGGGAAGGTCGGTAATGATGACTTGGAGTGCTTCTTTCGGCACACCTGCATCCCAGAAAGCCTTGGCAAACAGCCACGCTACGGGTGCTGCCACGGTTGCGGGTTTCAGAATAACTGTGTTCCCACCTGCCAGTCCGGCTACGATGCCGCCGATAGGAATGGCGCACGGGAAGTTCCACGGGGAAATGACAAGGATGGTCCCTTTCGGGGCAATATCCACATCGGGCAGTGCGGTAAACTTCTTCATAGTGGTGGTGTAGAAACGGGCGTAGTCGATGCCTTCGGATACTTCCACATCACCCTCCGTAACGGTTTTGCCTGTCACGGCACACATGCAACCTATCAGGTCGCCGCGCATATCACCCAGACGGTTGGCGGCTTCGAACATAATCTTGTGGCGCTCTTCCAGTGTAGTCTTCCGCCAGTCTGCCGGGTCTTTATCGGCAATGTCGATAATCCGGCGTACTTGTTCCGTATCCGCCTGCGACATTTCGCATATGCATACCTCGTCGTCCTGGCAACGGTCCATATACTTGTGGCGTTTCTCGCCAACCACGGTTTCAGCACCTATCTGCAAAGGAATGATTTCCGGAGTATCACCCGGAGACTTTTTCCATTTGGCAAAGATGTTCCGCACCCACTCCTGGTTCTGCGGAAGGTCGAAATCCGTATCCGGTTCGTTCTTTATTACATCGGCCGGCGGAACGGGGGAGTAAGGGAGTAACCTGTTTTGCGTGCGGGTAGGCGTGTGCGAAACGCTGTCTTTCTTGCGATAGGCTTCCTCGAACTGCTTTTGGAGGAAGTCCCAGGTGTCGGTTCCCGGTTTCAAGTTGAACGAATGCGTGAGGAAGTTGTCGGGAGCTGTGTTCTCATCCATGCGGCGCACCAGGTAGGAAACGGCATTCAGGAAATGCTCGTCCTTTACCACCGGGGCGTAGAGTATGACGTGGTTTCCCAACTGGGATTGTGCGCGCCATACGTGGTCCGCCATGCCTTCCAGCATCTCGAACGTCATGTACTCCGCGCTGCCGGACTTCTGGCTCAGCAGATATGCATATGCAATAGTGAACAGGTTGTGCGAAGCCACACCGATATGAAGTGCCTTGGCGTTTTCGGGCAACAGAGCGCGTTCCAGTATATGCAGATAGTTGGCATCCACTTCCGTTTTGCTCGAAAGTATCGGGTTGGGCCAGCCGCGCAGGGAAGAAATCACGGTTTCCATTTCCAGATTACACCCTTTTACGAGGCGCATCTTGAGCGGCGCACCACCATCCGTCGTACGTGTTTTGGCAAATTCCAGCAGTTCCGTCTGGAAATTGTAAGCATCCGGAAGATAGGCCTGCACTACAATTCCTGCCGAATAATTCTTGAATTCGGGCTTGCTCAGCACCGTCTTGAACAGTCGCAAGGTGAAGTGCGTATCCTTATATTCTTCCATATCGAGGTTGACGAACTTCGCATGCTTCATACCCTTTTCGTCTGTATAGGGGAAATCTATCGCTTTCTGGTACAGGGCGGACATGCGTTTCACTAGTTCGGGGAAACTTTCTTCATAGTTCAACGCATGCGTCTGGGCATAGATGCCGGATATTTTGACGGAAATATAGTTGATGTCCGGGGCTTCCAGCGCTTCCAGATAATGACGGTAGCGGTGGTCGGCTTCTCCGTTGCCCAGAACGACTTCGCCCAGCAGGTTTACGTTCTGACCGATTTTCTGTTGCGAGCGGGTGGCGAGATGTTTGGTCAGCTTGGGGCGCGCTTCGTCGAGGATGACTTTGGACGTATCCATACGCAGGCGTTTCTTTATAATAGGTATGGCGATAAAGTCGAAGTGATGTCCGAAAGCCTGATACATTTTGAAGAGGAAAGCATCCCGCTGGTTCAGGAATTCGGGCACGCCATATCGGTCTATCAGGGTTTTGATGCGGGCGGCAAGTTTTCTGCGGTCGCGTATCTGCGAGGACTCATCGAGCATTTTCACCAGGAACTTCTTATCCTGCGGGCGTTGCACCATGACGGCGTATTTGTGTTGTTCTTTACGCTCTTCGTCCGTAATGGTTTGCTCACACGTGTTGTATAGCTTCAGTACCCATTCTTGTACTTCGGCTATGGAAGGTCTGTTATCCATAATATATTCATGTTTAGTAAATGATTGAAACTAATTATCACTCGTGAACTAAAAACATGAATAAAGGGTAGGACTGAACATAACGGCACGATACCGGTGCAAGGTCTGAAGAGCTTGCTGCGAAAACCGGTCAAAGAGTAGTCTTCTGCCCATAGTATGGTTATGTTAAAAGGTCAATGTATGCCTACTGCAAATATACACTAATTCTTTTATAATCAAAGGGAAAAGAGGGGAAATTAGTGATTAGTGGTTAGTGATTAGTGATTAACGCCATGCGGCATGATAGCGCAGCCCACTAATCACTAAACGTTAATCACTAATCCAACGTTCCTTCCGGAATTGCTGGAATGGAATTGAATGTTCCGGTGATGGAATAGTTGGTATCATCCACGGTCATTTTTAACGTAGGACTTATGATGATGTCAATTCTTGTAGAGGTATCTTTGGGTGTAAGCGCTTCCCAATCTACATTCAGATATTGCTGTATAAGGCCAAGCACAGCATAGCTTGTGGCTCCTTCTTCCATCATGAACCTGAATTCATGAGGAGTGGGCGGGATTGTTGCGTCTGTAAAGTTCCCTTTCTCATCAGCCGGATAAGTCAATGTGAGATAGGGTGTGGCATAAGTAGCGGATGAAACTTCCGTACCATGTTCTGTTTTCACTGAGAAGTCGTATGTGCCCCTGGCTATAAGTTTATCCGAAACTTTGTGTTCAGAATCTACATAGGGGAAGAAATAGCAATCCCGCTTTTCATTATTAATCAAATACATTACAATCTTCGATTTGAGTGCCGGATGATTGCTTTCTTCTATACCATAAACCAAATAGCGGTCAATGACTTTCATTTTCAGGATTTCCGTTTCCTGTGTTGTCGGGTCTGTGAGGGTTATACGGGTTTCTCCCTTTTGTTTCCCTTCTATGCGGACAATCCCTAAGCAACTATTGTCGGATGTACCTTCCTGGTAGCTGGCGTCGATTATCTGAGGGTCTTCTATGGAGAAGTTTATTTTGCCGCTACCGTTATGGATATATATATGAATGTATCCATCCTTCATGACTTCGTACGATTGTTTTTCAATCTGAAACGGCTCAAGGGGTTTGTTCTCTGAATGGTCGTCGTCACAGCTCATGAAGTTGATAATGGATACTAACAGGAGTATCCCGAATAGAAGTTTTGTTCTCATGTTATTTCTCTTTTTAGTTTTGTTGTGGGCAAAGTTATGGATATTTTCGGAAGTTTATGCCGTCGGTTGAATTAATTTATTACCGTTGCGGGATATAATCTGATTACACTATTTACCACCCATACCCCTTCCACATCCTTGTCTTTCTTTATTCATTGGTGTTTGCGGGTGGAAGGGGGGTGAGGAGATGAAAGTGGTATTCATCACGAATAAAACTTGAATCAAATGATATTCGTTATAGGCGAAGGTGTACTTTAGGCTTATTGAACGTATTCGGAAAGCTTTTAGAACACGTTCGGAAAGCTTTCCGAATATGCTCTAAAAGCTTTCTGAATAAACTGTTCATATATAGGCGATTATAAGACTGGCATTTATCGGTTTCGACAGTGTTATAAACTAACGGTAATTTGTATTCTATGAAACATCATTTAATGCTTTCTGGAGAAGAAAGGAACAAAAGTGATTAGTGTTTAGTGATTAGTAATTAGTAATGAGGCAAATGATAAACAGCACTATCTCAATTCTCCTCCTCCCGGGAGGAGGAGTACCCCAACGGGGGGAGGTGGTAGGTGAAACAATAAAATACCTATAAATCACAAGGCTAAGGACTTCTTTCCCACCTACCACCCCGCCCTTTGGGCACCCCTCCTCCGACTGGAGGAGGGGAGTTAAGATAGTCCGCCTAATAAATGAAGATACTCAGTAAATCATCATTTCATTCATAACCTAATAGTCTTGATATCGTTACAACAAAGCCCCGTTGCCAAACTGCAAAACAACAGTGGCAACGGGGCTTTATATATAAGGAGTAGTAACGCTTATACCAGCGTGTAATTTACTTTACTTCCCAAATATCATTCGTCATCAGCAACTCCTTGAAGTTATGATACTTCTTCTTTGCCGATACTTCTTCAATCTGTTCCATGACGGCATCGTCATAAGTGGGAGCTTCCACATCGCGGATTACACCAAGGGCAACCGGGAAGTCAGGACCTTCCATCAGGGCAAGCTTCAATTGCAGTGTATTATCCATGCAGTGCGCATCGTGAACGAGGATATCCTTTTCAGTGATACCATTTTCGCCCAACTTCACCACTTTCAGTCCGAAGCCTTCCTGCATCAATCCGAATTCCTTGTTTTCGCCGAATAGCATCGGTTGTCCATGTTCCAGATAGATGGCGTTCTTAGCACGTCCCTCTTTGTTGTACACCGAGTCGTAAGTACCGTCATTGAAGATAACGCAGTGTTGCAGAATCTCGCAAACAGCCGTACCTTTATGACCGGCAGCAGCTTTCAGCACCTCTCCCGTGCCGGGACCGTCCGTAGCTACGCAGCGTGCAAAGAAGCGGCCGCGGGCACCGAAACAAAGTTCAGCCGGGTGGAAGGGGTCTTCTACCGTACCGTAAGGAGAAGACTTGCTGACGAATCCACGGGGAGACGTCGGGGAATACTGTCCTTTCGTCAGACCGTAAATACGGTTGTTCAGCAACAGGATGTTGATATCTATATTACGACGAATAGCATGAATAAAGTGGTTACCGCCGATTGCCAGACCGTCACCGTCACCGGAAACTTGCCAAACGCTCAGTTTCGGATTAGCCACCTTGCATCCCGTAGAGATAGCGGCTGCACGTCCGTGGATGGTCTGCATCGCATATGTATTCATATAATAAGGCAGACGGCTGGAACAACCAATACCTGAGATAACGGCTGTTTCCCAAGGTTTAACACCGATTTCTGCCAATGCTTTGTGCAGTGAATTCAAGAAGAAGTGGTCACCGCAACCCGGACACCAACGGGGCTGTCCTTTTTTGAAATCTTTAGCTGTATATTCGCTCATGAGTTCTTTAGTTTTAAGTTGTTAAGTTTTTTAGTAGCTACGAGTTACGAGCTACAAGCTACAAGTCTGTTCAGGGCAGTACTTGTTACTCGTAGCCTGTAGCTTGTCACTTCTTCAGTATCTCGGTGAAGGCGGCAATCAGTTCGCTAACTAAGAACGGTTGTCCCTTGACTTCATTGAATTGATACGGAGTGAAGTTATCCACCTTCATGCGGAGATAACCGGCAAATTGTCCCAGATTCTGTTCGGCAACCACTACCTTCTTGTATTTCTTCAATACCTCAGCCGTATTCTTCGGCAGCGGATTGATGTAAGAGAAGTGAGCCAGGGCTACTTTATGTCCGGCTTTGTTCATCTCTTCCATAGCCGAATACAAGTGTCCGTAAGTACCGCCAAAACCTACAATCAGCAAGTCTGCATCATCTGCATGGCCTTGTACTTCCACATCGGGTACGGCAATCTTGGCCACTTTCTCTGCGCGCAGGTGGCACATCAGGTTGTGGTTTTCAGGGTCGGTAGAGATAGCACCTGTGTTGCTGTCCTTTTCCAGACCGCCGAGGATATGTGTATAACCTTCCTGTCCCGGAACAGCCCAGTAACGTACCTGATTTTCCGGGTTGCGTTTGTACGGAGTATAGTTATCCTTCATTTCGGGAGTCACATACTGCGGTTTGATTTCGGGGTATGCATCCAGATCGGGCAGTTTCCATGCACCGGAACCGTTGGCAACGAAACCGTCGGTGAGCAGAACTACCGGAGTCATGTGTTCCAATGCTATCTTGCAAGCTGCGTAAGCTGCGTCGAAGCAGTTGGTTGGTGATGTAGCTGCAATAACCGGCATCGGGCTTTCGCCGTTGCGGCCGAACAGTGCCTGTAACAAGTCGGTTTGTTCCGATTTGGTCGGCAGACCTGTGGAAGGACCACCGCGTTGCACGTCCAGAACCACCAGCGGAAGTTCCGTAATAACTGCCAGGTTCATGGCTTCCGACTTCAGGCAGACACCCGGACCGGAAGTTGTAGTAACAGCCAGTGCACCTGCAAATGAAGCACCGATGGCCGTGGCACAACCGGAGATTTCATCTTCGCACTGAACAGTAACGACGCCTAATGATTTATGTTTGGAAAGCTCATGCAATACATCTGTTGCCGGAGTGATGGGATAAGAGCCCAGGAACAATTTCAGACCTGCCTTTTCGGCAGCGGCAATGAAGCCGTAAGCGGTAGCCTTGTTACCCATGATGTCCATATAGACACCGGGAGTCTTTATCTTACTCTCTATTTTATAAGTATGTGCCACGGAAGCGTGTGTATTGTGACCATAATCATATCCGGCATGAATCACCTTGATATTGGCTTCGGCCACTTCCGGTTTCCGGGCGAATTTCTCTTTCAGGAAGTCTTCTGCGATTTTCAGGTCGCGGTTGAACAACCAGCAAACCAAGCCGAGAGCGAACATATTGCGGCATTTCAGCATGGCTTTTTTGTCCATGCCGGTTTCAGCCAGGCAATCTTTCACCATCTGAGAGATAGGTGCTGCAATCACATCTTGCTTGATGCCCATCTCTTCGATAGGATTATCAGTCTTGAAGGCAGCTTTCTGTAAGTCGGAGGCTTGGAAGCAGTCTGTGTCGATAATGATACAAGCAGTGGATTTAGCAAACTTATACTGGGTTTTCAGAGCGGCAGCATTCATTGCTACCAGTACGTCGCATTTATCGCCCGGGGTGAAAACTTTGCCGGCACCGATGTGCACCTGAAAACCTGATACGCCGGTCAGAGAGCCTTGCGGAGCGCGGATGTCTGCCGGATAGTCAGGGAAAGTACTGATGTCGTTCCCCACCGTAGCTGATACTGTTGAAAAGATGTTGCCGGCGAGTTGCATACCATCGCCGGAGTCTCCGGAGAAGCGGACTACCACTTGATCCAGTTCTTTTACCATCATGTCGTTTGCCATAATTTCGTATTACTATGATTAATTTATAGGATCGTTTTAAGTTGCACTTTTAGAGATGCATTTGCAAATGTCGTAAAGTTATGCGACTTGGCAAAATCTTTTGGACGTAATCTGTGATTGTGTACTAAAAGAATTGCAAAATGAGTGTTTTTTGATATTTGGAGTAAACAAAACTCTAACTATGTGTACGGGATGAGGGAATAAAAGTTGCATATTATCATTTGTTTTTAGGATTATGTTCGTTGACAAAGTGTAGGCATTTTGGACTGAAATACTACTGTTGGTAGCTAATCTGGCTTTACATTTTGATAAAATCTTGTAAGATGCGCTTTTTCTTAACTTTTCAGTTTTAACCACTGGCTTGTCTGTAGCCTTGTTTTGGTATTCATAATCTTGCTGATAAAAGATTCGTTCCTCCTTGTTAAATCGAGAGAATGCTTTATCTTTGCAACCGCAAATGTTTTTGGTCCTGTAGTTCAACGGATAGAATAGAAGTTTCCTAAACTTTAGATAGGGGTTCGATTCCCCTCGGGACTACTGAAAGTTTGGAAAAGTAAAAAGGGGAAGCCGATTAATTATCGGCTTCCCCTTTTTTATTAAGACGGTATGTCTACCTTATTTTACTACTTCTGCAGCAGGTTCAGCAATCTTTTTGTTCTTCAGCATCATGTATGCGATAGGAGATGCAACGAACAGAGAAGAAAGTGTACCAATCACAACACCGAGAATCATTGCGAATGCGAAGCTGCGGATAGAGTCACCACCGAGGATGAAGATACACAGCAACACGATCAATGTACTCAATGAAGTATTGATGGTACGTGCCAGAGTGGTATTCAATGAATCATTGAACAACTGCTTTCTGTCACGTTTCGGATACAGACCGAAGAACTCACGCACACGGTCGAAGATTACCACCTTATCATTGATAGAGTAACCGATAGCCGTCAGGATAGCACCGATGAAAGTCTGGTCGATTTCAAGAGAGAACGGCATCCATCCCCAGCATAATGAGTATGCACCGAGAATCATCAATGTATCACTGGTCAGTGCAGCTACAGAACCCACACTATATGCGATGTTACGGAAACGAATCAAGATATACAGACCGATAGCAATCAGGGCGAGGACAACAGACCACATTGCAGAAGTCTTGATGTCATCAGCGATACTCGGACCTACCTTCTGTGAGCTGACGATACTACCACCTGTGTGGTTTTCACGGTCGATGAATGTTTCCAGACTGATGTTCTGAGTCAATACGGGTTTCAGAGTTTCATATAAGTATGCTTCGATTTCAGAGTCAACGTTGTTGCCGTCTTCTTCGATGCGGTAGTTAGTACTGATACGTACTGTCTTCTTATCGGTACCGATAGCGATTACACTTACATTGGCATCACCGAACTTGCTTGCGATCAGTTCACGCACTTCTTCCGGTTCAACAGCTTGTTCAAACTGTACCTTGAAGTTACGTCCACCGGTGAAGTCGATACTCTGGCTTAAGCCGCGTACGAAGAGTGAACCGATACAGATTACAAGAATAACACCTGTGATAGTCAACCATTTCTTGTTTCCGCCCATGAAGTCGAAGTGTACGTTCGCCATCAGGTTTTTAGAAACCTTTGAAGAGAATGTCAGGTTCAACAGTTTATCTTTACCCATGAAGTGCTCGTAGAACAGACGTGTCATGAATACGGCTGTAAAGAACGAAATCAAGATACCGATAATCAGGGTCGTGGCGAAACCGCGGATAGGACCTGTACCGAAGTTGAACAGGATGACACCTGTGATGATAGACGTTAAGTTGGAGTCGAAGATAGCTGAGAACGCATTAGAGTAACCGTCTGCGAGGGCTTTCTTCACACCCTTGCCTGCACGCAACTCTTCTTTTGTACGTTCGTAAATCAACACGTTCGCATCCACTGCCATACCCAGCGCCAACACCATACCGGCAATACCGGACATTGTCAGGGCCGCCTGGAAGGACGAAAGGATACCCAGCGTAAAGAACATATTCAGTACCAATGCACCGTTGGCAACCATACCCGGAATGAAGCCGTACATGATACACATGTAAACCATCAACAGCACCAGTGCCACAACGAATGAGAATACACCTGCATTGATAGAAGCCTGTCCCAGAGACGGACCTACGATGTCTTCCTGAACGATACGTGCGGGAGCCGGCATCTTACCGGATTTCAACACGTTCGCTAAGTCTTTTGCTTGTTCGGGAGTGAAGTGACCGGTGATTTGTGAGTTACCGCCGGTAATTTCCGTATTTACATTCGGTGCGGAATATACATAGCCGTCCAATACGATGGCGATGCTCTTACCGATGTTTTGTTTAGTCAACTGAGCCCAGCGGCGTGAACCGTCTGTGTTCATAGACATGCTTACGGCAGGTTTACCAAATTGATCATATTCGTCTTTAGCACTAACAACTACATCACCTTCCAGCGGAGCACGTCCGTTGCGTTCGGTAGAGCGGATAGCGTAAAGTTCGAAAGTCTGTCCTTTCGGATCATATTCATAAGCGGAAACACCCCATTTCAGACGAAGGTTTTTCGGAAGTTCAGCTTGAATTTCCTTCATGGACAGATATTTGTTGATGTCAGCCGTATCCTTATAATTGGCATAAGCTACAACAGGACCTTGTCCGCTTGAGTTAACTTGCAGAACAGCCAACAACGGATGCTCTTTCTTGATTTGTGCAAGGTCGGCAGTTTGTGCTTTGCTTTCACCTTTCAGTGCGGCAGCAAGGCTATCGGCTGTGCTGGTGGCTTGTGCTGCAACCGGAGCCGCAGTGCTGTCAACAGCTACACTGTCATTTTGCACTTCGTTTGCCAAAAGACTGCGTAATTTGTTATCGGCAGCTTGCAGATAAGGTGCAACATCCTTTGCATTGTATGTTTCCCAGAACTCCAGATTAGCAGAACCTTGTAGTAACTTTCTTACACGCTCCGGTTCTTTGATACCCGGAAGTTCCACCATGATACGTCCCATCTTATCTTCCAGACTCTGGATATTGGGCTGAACCACACCAAAGCGGTCGATACGAGTACGGAGTACATTGTATGAGTTATCAACAGCGGCTTTTACTTCCGAACGCAACACTTTTTCAACTTCTGCATCAGAAGATTTCTGGTTAACTTTGTCTTTTAATTGCTGAGTGGCGAAAAGTTCGGAAAGGCGGGCACCCGGAGCAATCTTGTGATACTCTCTCACAAACAAAGTGATGACGTCATCCTGGCTGGTAATAGCCTGTTTGGCGGCATTTGCCAATGCTTGGTTGAATGCTTCGTCGGACTTGTTATCCGCCAATGCTTTGATTACATCGGGTACGGATACCTCGAGGATGACGTTCATACCACCCTTTAAGTCCAAACCTAAACTTATTTCCATCTCACGACACTGTTTCAGTGTCCAATTGCCGAACCACACCTTCTCGTTTGACAGAGAATCCAGGTAGTCTTGTTCCAGCTTTAAATCTCCTTTAGCGTACTCTTTTGCCTTATTGTTATAATGGCGAGTCACAAAAGAGAAGGAAAGGTAGAACACACACACCAGTGTGAGCAATACTGCAAAAATCCTTACAAATCCTTTGTTTTGCATGTTACTTTTAGTTTATTATGATTACTTTTTTAATTAATTTCTGTTGCGTACAAGGCTGCAAATATAGTTTTTTTTTCACATTCAGAAGTAAAAGGAACTCAAATATTTGCAC
>CAMTFK010000064.1 GCA_947071285.1 uncultured Bacteroides sp.
TTTAGTGAATAACTATTAATAAACAGTACTATCTAAAATTCTCCTCCTCCCGGGAGGAGGAGTACCCCAAAGGGGGGAGGTGGTAGGTAAAAAAAGATTCTTATGCAAACCATCATGAATAAATCCGATGTAACCGATAATAGAAAGGAGTTACGCAATCACAGCACTCCTGCCGAGGCTATACTTTGGAAACTGTTGAAAGGAAAACAGATTGCCGGCTTAAAGTTCAGAAGACAGCATAGTGTCGGACCGTATATACTTGATTTTTATTGTCCACAGATCAAGTTAGCCATAGAATTGGATGGTGAAGTGCATAATAGGCAACAGGATTATGATGAGCAACGTAGCTATTTTCTAAATAAGGTGGAAGGTATTGAGGTATTACGGTTTGAGAATAGAATAGTATTTGAGAATCCGGAACAGATACTATGGGAGATAGAGGAAAGGTTTTCTTCCTACCACCTCCCCCCTTCGGGGTACTCCTCCTCCCGGGAAGAGGAGAATGGAGACAGTATTGTTAATTATTAACCGTTAATCATTAATAAAGTGGCGGGATTAAAATCTTTAGCAAAAGAAACTGCTATTTATGGGGTGAGTAGTATTGTAGGACGTTTCCTCAATTATCTGCTGGTGCCTGTTTACACGATAGCTTTGCCTGCATCGTCGGGCGGCTATGGTGTGGTTACGAATATATATGCCTGGGTGGCATTGGTATTGGTACTGCTTACGTGCGGTATGGAGACGGGATTCTTCCGTTTTGCCAATAAGGGAGAAGATGATCCGATGAGGGTGTATTCCACAACCTTATTGAGCGTTAGCTTTGGTTCGCTAATTTTTGTTGCTTTGGGATTACTGTTCCTGGAACCTATTGCCGGATGGCTGGAATATGGTGAACATCCCTGGTATATAGGCATGATGATGATTGTAGTGGCTATGGATGCTATTCAAAGTATTCCCTTTGCCTATCTGCGTTATAAGAAGCGCCCTATTAAGTTTGCAGCACTGAAACTGCTGTTTATCTTCCTCAATATTGCACTCAATCTCTTCTACTATGTCATTCTGAAAGGGAATGATGTAGGATATGCTTTCTTGTTCAATCTGATATGCACCTCCGTTGTGATGTTGTGCATGATACCCGAGCTGAGAGGCTTTACCTATGTGCTGGACCGGGAACTGCTGAAACGGATGCTTCGTTATTCTCTGCCTCTGGTTGTACTGGGTGTAGCCGGTATCCTCAATCAGGTGGCTGATAAGATTATCTTTCCTTTTGTCTACCCTGATGAGGCAGAGGCCACCGTGCAACTTGGCATTTACGGGGCTGCCAGTAAGATAGCCATGATTATGGCTATGTTTACCCAGGCATTCCGCTTTGCTTACGAACCTTTTGTATTTGGTAAGAGCAAGGAAAAAGACAGTCGTGAGATGTATGCACAGGCAATGAAGTTCTTCATTATCTTCACGTTGCTGGCTTTCCTGGCAGTGATGTTCTATATGGATATTCTTCGCCACGTCATCGGGCGCGATTACTGGGATGGACTGAGGGTAGTTCCTATCGTGATGGCGGCGGAAATTTTCATGGGCATTTACTTTAATCTTTCCTTCTGGTACAAACTGATTGATGAAACCCGTTGGGGAGCTTACTTCTCATTGACGGGCTGCACCATCCTGATACTGATGAATATCTTCCTGATACCGAAGTACGGTTATATAGCTTGTGCTTGGGCGGGGTTCACTGGCTATGGTGTTGCTATGTTGCTTTCCTACTTTGTCGGTCAGAAAAAGTATCCGATACAGTACGACCTCAAAGCAATCGGGATGTACGCCCTTCTGGCAGCCGTGCTTTATGTGGCAGCCGAGTATGTGCCGATAGATAACATTTACCTGCGCATGGCGTACCGCACCGTTTTATTATTACTGTTTATTGCTTATGTCGTGAAGCGTGATTTGCCGCTTGGGCAGATACCTGTCTTAAACCGTTTCATCCGAAAATAATAGCGCTTATGGAAACACCTGAACAAAACCGGAATGTATTTGCTATCAAGAAATTCCTGAACGAATATCTTGATTTACGAAAAGACAAAGACAATGAATTGGAAACTGTAGACTCCATCCGCAAAGGAGTGGAGTTCAAGGGAGCGAATCTGTGGATTCTGATATTTGCCATCTTCATGGCGTCATTAGGCTTGAATGTCAATTCTACTGCCGTGATTATTGGTGCCATGTTGATTTCTCCGCTGATGGGGCCTATCATGGGTGTGGGGCTTTCCGTTGGTTTGAACGATTTTGAGTTGATGAAGCGCTCATTGAAGAGCTTCTTGATAACGACACTGTTCAGTGTGACGACGGCTACCATTTTCTTCCTGGTGAGTCCGGTTGCCGAGGGACAGTCGGAGCTGCTGGCGCGTACCTCACCTACGATTTATGACGTATTCATCGCACTTATGGGTGGTCTTGCCGGTGTGGTGGCCCTTTCTACTAAAGAAAAAGGGAATGTGATTCCCGGCGTGGCCATTGCCACGGCGCTAATGCCGCCACTCTGTACGGCAGGTTATGGGTTGGCAACGGGAAATCTTGTTTATTTCCTCGGTGCTTTCTATCTTTATTTCATTAATTCGGTGTTTATCAGCCTTGCCACGTTTGTGGGTGTGCGTGTGATGCACTTCCAGCGCAAAGAGTTCGTGGATAAGAAACGGGAAAAGAAAGTACGCCAATACATCATACTCATTGCTGTGCTTACGATGTGTCCGGCTGTTTACCTTACCGTAGGCATCATCCAGAGCACCTTCTATGAGAGTGCTGCCAACCGGTTTGTTTCGGAGCAGCTTTCTTTTGAGAATACGCAGGTGCTGGATAAGAAAATCCATTATCATGGCACTAAGGACAATGAGATACGTGTGGTTTTGATTGGTCAGGAAGTTCCCGAGGCGTCTATCGCTATTGCCCGGGGAAAGATGAAAGATTATAAGTTGGGTGAAACGAAGTTGACCGTTCTTCAAGGAATGAATAATGAGGCTGTGGATATTTCTTCTATCCGGGCTATGGTGATGGAAGATTTCTATAAGAACAGCGAAGAAAGGCTGGTGGAACAGACAAAGAAGATTTCCGTGCTGGAGCAGAGCCTTGCGAAATATAAATCTTTTGATGAACTGGGAAAGACAATCATTCCGGAACTGAAAGTGCTGTATCCATCGGTAAAAACGGTTTCTATATCCCATGCAATAGAAATGACGGTTGACTCGATACGAACGGATACCATTACGCTTGCCGTACTGAAATTCGGTAAGCATCCCGGTGCGCAGGAAAAAGAGAAGATTGCCGAGTGGCTGAAGGCACGGACAGGGGCGAAACAGTTGAGGCTAATTGCAGAATAATACTATTCTAACTCTCCTCTTCCTGGGAGGAGGAGTACCCTGAAAGGGGGAGGTGGTAGGTAAGCAATAAAATACCTATTAATTATAAGACTAAGGACTTCTTTTCTCACCTACCACTCCGCCCTTTGGGCACCCCTCCTCCAGTAAGGAGAGGAATGAAGATACTTTGAGTAATAACTTAATATTAACTATAGAATGAAGCTAAAGTATATCCTAATAACCGTTTGCTGCTTCTTCACCTTGACCGGACAGGCTGATGAAGGTATGTGGATGCTGGGAAACCTGAATAAGCAGACCCGTAAAACCATGAAAGAGCTTGGCTTGCAGATGTCCGCTGATAAACTATACAGTCCGAAACGTCCGTCGTTGAAAGATGCGGTAGTCAGCTTTGGGGGCTTTTGTTCAGGCGTAGTCGTATCTGAGGATGGCCTGGTGTTTACTAACCACCATTGCGGTTTCAGCAGTGTGCAGCAACATTCATCGGTGGAGCATGATTATCTGAAAGATGGTTTTGTGGCACGTAGCCGTGAGGAAGAACTTCCTAATCCGGAGCTTTACGTCCGTTTTCTGTTACGTACAGAAGATGTGACGAAACGTGTGCTGGGTGCAGTCAAGCCTTCAATGAACGAGATGGAACGCTCCAGTGCAGTAGATTCCATGATGCTGGTGATAGGTGGGGAGGTATCTCACAAAGACTCTACTTTAATCGGTATTGTGGATGCTTATTATGGTGGCAATGAATTCTGGCTTTCTGTTTATCGCGATTTCAACGATGTCCGGTTGGTGTTTGCACCGCCTTCTTCTATTGGTAAGTTCGGTTGGGATACGGACAACTGGGTATGGCCACGACATACAGGAGATTTCTGTGTCTTCCGTATCTATGCGGATCGTAATAACCATCCTGCCGAGTATTCTCCTGAGAATGTTCCCTATCATCCTGAATACGTAGCACCGATTTCGCTGGATGGCTATCGGGAAGGTTCCTTCTGCATGACGCTGGGCTATCCCGGCAGTACGGAACGTTATCTTTCTTCGTTTGGTATAGAAGAAATGATGAATAATTCCAATCAGGCACAGATAGATGTTCGTGGTGTGAAGCAGGCCATCTGGAAGCGTGAGATGGACCGCAATGACAGTGTGCGCATCAAGTATGCCTCCAAGTATGATGAAAGCTCCAACTATTGGAAGAACAGTATTGGAACAAACCGGGCCATCCGTAAACTGGGGATATTGGAGAAGAAACGTGCAATGGAACAGGAACTTCGTCGATGGATACAGCAAAATCCGGAAGAACGGGAGAAACTGTTGCAACTGTTCACAGATCTGGAACTGAATTACAAGAACCGCCGTGAAGTGAACCGTGCACAGGCTTATTTCATAGAATCATTCCTGTATGCCCCGGAGCTGGTACAACTTGCTTTGAAAATCTTGAATTTCGACTTTGAGGGTGAAGAGAAGACCGTTTTAGCAGGTTTAAAAGATATTGTTGAACAGTATTCCAATCTGGATCTGGATATTGATAAGGAGGTCTTTACAGCAGTATTAAAAGAGTATCGCTCAAAGGTAGATACTACTTTCCTGCCGGCAATTTATCATACCATTGCGCAACAGTATAATGGGAATGAAAAGGCATATGTGGACAGTCTTTATGCTCATTCCGAACTGACTACTCCCCGTGGTTTGAAGCGTTTCCTTGAACGGGATACTACTTATCAGATATTTGATGACCCGGCCATATCCCTGGGTATAGATATGTTGACAATGCTGTTTGATATGAATATGCAGATGCAGGCACCCACTTCGGAGATTATCCGGGGAGAACGTTTGCTGAATGGGGCTATCCGACGGATGTATGCTTCGCGTAATTTCTATCCGGACGCTAATTCTACCATGCGGTTGAGTTTTGGTACTGTGGCAGGATATACGCCTTTTGATGGTGCGGAATATGCTTACTACACCACTTCAAAAGGAGTCTTGGAGAAGGTGAAGGCAAATGTGGGAGATGTGGATTTTGCGGTTCAGCCGGAAATCCTGTCGCTGCTTTCTTCGGGAGATTTCGGAAGATATGCCGATGAAAAGGGGGAAATGAAAGTGTGCTTTATCTCAAATAATGATATTACGGGCGGAAATTCAGGTAGTGCCATGTTCAATGCGAAAGGTGAGTTGCTGGGCTTAGCATTTGATGGAAACTGGGAGGCGATGAGCAGTGATATTCTATATGAACCGAAAATGCAGCGCTGTATCGGGGTGGATGTACGGTATATCCTGTTTATTATAGAGAAATATGGTAAGGCAAGTCATTTGGTACAGGAACTGAAGATTAGTGATTAGTGGTTAGTGATTAGTAGCCGCTAATCACTAATCACTAACCACTAATCACTAAATCACCCCTCTTATCCTGTCATCAAATGCCGAAAGTGCCGCTTTCGCCCCTTCGCCCATTGCAATGACAATCTGTTTATAAGGTACGGTCGATACATCTCCTGCGGCATATACCCCCGGAATATTAGTCCGGCAATGTGCATCAATCTTGATTTCTCCCTGCGGTGTAACATCCAGTTCTTCCCGAAAAGGAATACTGTTTGCCGCCAGTCCTATCTGCACAAATATGCCATCTAACGGAAAATCCCGTTCTTCATTAGTCACTCGGTCCTTAACGCGGATGCCTGTTACCTTATCTCCGTTTCCCAAGACTTTCGTAGTCTGTGAAGACGTAAAGATTTCAACATTCGGCAGACTCTGAGCTTTCTCTTGCAGCACTTGGTCTGCTCTCAGATTATCTGCAAACTCAAATACAGTCACCTTCCGGCAAATACCTGCCAGGTCGATGGCTGCTTCTATACCGGAGTTTCCGCCTCCGATTACGGCTACATCCTTTCCCTGATAGAACGGTCCGTCGCAATGTGGACAGAAGGCAACGCCTCTGCCGATATACTCTGTTTCACCTTCCACATTCAGTTTCCGCCAACTGGCACCTGTTGCAATAATCACACTGGGGGAGGTGAAAACCTCACCGCCAACTACCGAAACAGCTTTTTCTTTACCTTGAAGCTCCGTTTTTTCTATCTTCCGGTCTTCAAATAAATCGATAGGATAATGATTGATATGGCTTCTTAAGTTATCTGCCAGTTGTGCCCCCGTTGTCTGCGGCACAGAAATCAGATTCTCGATACCTACGGTTTCCTTCACCTGACCACCAATCTTTTCGGCAACAATAGCTACTCTCAACCCCTTGCGAGCTGAATAAATAGCTGCTGAGGCTCCTGCCGGTCCACCGCCCAATACAAGGACATCATACGCCCTTGATATAGGTTCTGCATCTGCTAATGGTTCGGAACCAAACATCTCTTCTAATTTCTGCAAAAGTTCCCCCAGCGTGCCACGTCCGACGTGGAGTAACTTCCCATTGGCATAGACGGATGGTACACCCTGTATTTTCAGTGCATCCACTTCTTCCTGGAAGAGGGCTCCGTCTATCATTTCATGTGTAATCTGTCCGTTCAGCAGGGTAATGACATTCAGCGCCTGTACCACATCGGGACAGTTAGTACACGTCAGCGATACGTACGTTTGTAGGGAAACAGGTCCTTTCAAGGCCTGAATGCGTCGTTGTATAGCTTCATCAGGGATGTTCTTGCCTTTACCGTCTGCGTTGAGTACTGCCAAAAGCAAGGAAGTGAATTCATGTCCATTGGGTATCCCACGGAACTTCACACCAGTTACTTTTCCGTCTTTCAACAGAGAGAACTCCAGTTTCGGCTGTTCAGTTTCCGTTATTTCGCAGGATAGTTTGTCGGAACACTCTGCTACATCTTTCAGTAAATCTATTAGCTCCTGCGCACTCTCGTGCCGTGGATGGCAGACAATATGAAAGATGTACATCGCTTCCAGATTCTGGAAGATGCCGCGTATCTGTTCTTTTAATGCTAAGTCTAACATAATCTATTACTGTTTTTTGAGAATAAAATGAGCCCCCTCCAAAGTGTGTGTGCAAGATACAGGATAGAGGGGGCTCGCTAATTAAAAAGGGAGATGAACTTAAATTTTACCAACCAAATCGATGCTTGGTTTCAGCGTTTCGCCGCCTTTCTTCCATTTTGCGGGACATACTTCGCCGTCGTGCGTAGCTACGAATTGTGCAGCTTCCACCTTGCGGAGGAGCTCGTCGGCGTTACGTCCGATGTTGTTGTCTTGAATTTCAGCTATCTTGATTTTGCCTTCAGGATTTACGACGAACGTACCGCGGTAAGCCATACCTTCCTCTTCAATCATCACGCCGAATGCACGGGTCAAGACTCCTGTCGGGTCTGCCAACATAGGATACTTAATCTTACGAATGCTTTCGGATGCATCGTGCCATGCTTTGTGCACGAAGTGAGAGTCGGTACTTACTGAATATACTTCTACGCCCATTGCCTGGAACTGCTCGTATTTTTCGGCGATGTCCACTAATTCAGTAGGGCATACGAAAGTAAAGTCTGCCGGATAGAAGAAGAAAATAGCCCACTTGCCTTTTACGTCTTCGTTAGTTACTGTTTTGAAACTTCCGTTCTGGAATGCCTGAACTTTGAATTCAGGAAGCTGAGAATTGATAATTGGTTCCATAATCTTTTTTGTTTTAAAAGGTTTAGTACTTTGTTTTACTGGATGCAAAGTTCATGCAAACCGAATGCAGAAGCAAGCTCGCTTGATTATGCTGAGGTGCAGCTGAATTTCGCTTTTGCAAAAATATAGCATCTTTTGCCGATAGAACAAAAAAAACGATTGAAAAGATTTATGGACCGATAGAAGAAATCTATCTACTGCCGCTGTCTCTACGATGAACACCCCGTTTGTCGTAGAGTTCCGCCCTGTTTGCCGTAGAGGAAGGGATGTTTGCCGTAGAGGAAATAGTTGGCTTATATATAATGTTGATGGTTTGATTCATTCATCTTCAAGAATACACTAAACTGTACGGGGCTATAATTGAAAGTACGCCATTATCAGAGCACTGCTTTTCTTATATATTCTCACTCCTATGAGAATTTTTTCTCATCGCAGTGAGAATACTTTTTGTTGAAGCATAAGAAAGCGGTACTATACCAGTGCCTGCGTCGCCTTCAGCGAGAGCATCTCTTTGGGCACTGCACCGTGTATTTCTTTGACTAGTACTTCCAGTAAAGTATGGCGAACAAAGTTTTTGTTAGTCAGCATCACAATCTGCCGGGTGGGAGTGGGGATGGCAAAGGTGCGTACCAGTTCTTTTTGAGTTTCGCCCAATTGCATGACTGCCAGTTCGGGGATGAAGGTCACGCCCTTGCCGCTTTCCACCATGCGCATGAAGGTTTCCATACTGCCCAGGTGGTAGGCCAATTGGCTGGCTCGGGCAGCTTTCAGTTGGCAGAAGCGTACCAGTTGGTCGCGGAAGCAGTGTCCTTCATCGAGCAGCCAGAGCTGTTCGCCGGTCATGTCGGAGGTGCGGATAATCTCATTGTTGAACAAGGTATCTTCGCGTGCAACGTAAGCAAAGAACTGTTCATAGAACAGAGACGTTTGTCGGAACTCTTCCATTCCTGCCAGACTTGCAACGATGCCTGCGTCTATCTCCCCGGTTTGCAGGGCTTGCTTGATGTCTTTAGTCTTCATTTCCGTCACGCGGATGTCCAGTTGGGGATACTTCTTCATTAGTTGTGGGAAGAAACGGGGCAGGAGGTAAGGGGCGATGGTGGGCAATATACCCAGCTTGAAGACGCCCGACAGGGAATGCTTTTCTTCCTCTATAATATCTTTTATGCGGTCGGCTTGCGATAGCACCACTTGAGCTTGCTCCACGATGAGCCGACCGATGGGGGTGGGACAGATGGGTTGCTGGCTGCGGTCGAATATTTTGGTTTCCAACTCGTCTTCCAATTTTTGTATCATGGCGCTGAGGGTAGGTTGAGTGACCCGGCAATGCTCTGCCGCTTTGGCGAAATGACGAAACTGATCGACGGCAAGAATGTATTCTAATTGTTGTAAAGTCATGATAAATAAAGGGTTTGAACGGATAATATAGATTCTGTCTATGCAAAGATAGAAATTATCTGTTTGACAAGCATTGATTTCCCCCTTATCTTTGCAACAGAAAAAACAAAAACAGTATAAACTTTTAAAACAGTAAAATTATGAAGACTTTAGATTATATCAAATTAAACGAATCGGGAGTAGCTAACGTAGTATCTGCATTACATCAACTTTTGGCAGATTTCCAGGTACATTACACAAACCTGCGCGGTTTTCACTGGAACATCAAGGGACACGGTTTCTTTGTACTGCATGAGAAGTTTGAAAGCATGTATGATGATGCAGCCGAGAAGATAGACGAAATTGCAGAACGTATACTGATGTTAGGCGGTGTGCCTGAAAATAAATTCAGTGAATACCTGAAAGTTGCCAAAATTAAGGAAGTATCTAATATTTCATGTGGGAGTGATGCCGTTAGTCATATCCTCGAAACATACAGTTACCTCATCGGTGAAGAGAGAAAAGTAATCGGACTGGCGGGTGAAGCCAGTGATGATGTTACTGCTGACCTGATGACCGGTTATCTGAAAGAACAAGAAAAGATGGTTTGGATGTTGACCGCTTTTAGCACAAAATCTTGCACAGACAAGTAATTTTATAGGTTTAGGTGATAAATGATGGAAAAGGTGATAGGGTGGTGGAGACACTGCTTTGTCACCTTTTCAATATAATCACCGTCACCGCCGAAATAATCAGCATAATTCCCAAAGCAATACTTTGAGTGAAAGGTTCTCCAAAGATAAGAATACCCACGCCAACGGCGGTAACAGGCTCCATGGCTCCCAACACAGAAGTGAGCGTGGAGCCTATGTTTTTGATGGCACGCACCAGCGCCAGATTGGAAATAACGGTAGGCACTAATGCAAGCATCACAAGGTTGCCCAAAGTAATCCGGTCAGGGATGGCCTGTATGCCGATACCTGCTGTCTCTATCCCGATGAAAAGAAGGATTCCGCCAAACAGGAAGACGTAAAATGTCATTTTCAGCCCTTTCATTTCAAGGGATTTCAGTTGGCTGACGGTGACCAGATAAAGTGCATAGCCCAAAGCGGAAAGCAGAACGATGAAGATGCCCGTTAACGTTACGGTTCCTGTTGTGTCTCCGTGCGAAAGGAAGAAAACACCGCTCACAGCTAATGCGATTGCTGCTATGCGCCACAGTGATTTCTTCTCGCGAAAGAAAACCATCATAATGAGTGTTGTCAGCACCGGATACATAAAATGAAGGGTAGTGGCTACCCCGCTTGCCATGAACTTATATCCCCAGAAGAGGAAAACTGCAGAACTATCGTACAGCAGTGCCAGTAACAGAAGCGGAAGTATTTCCGTTCGGCGGATGCGGAAAGATTGTTTATCGAGCAACAGGATGCCCGCCAGTGCCAACATGGCAAAAAGAAAACGGTAGAGCAATATGGACCAGAACTGCATTCCCTGGTGCATGGCGGGGATGGTGAACAACGGAATAAGTCCGAAGCTCGCCGAAGAGAGAAGTCCATATAAGAAACCGTTTACTTTATTCACGTTAATAAGTGATTAATGGTTAGTGATGAGTGATTAGCAGTTGTACTAATCACTCATCACTAACCACTCATCACTTTAATCATTTCTTCTTCGGCGCCCGTCTTGCCCAACCTTCTTCGCTGAAGTCGGGCTCTTTATCACGGAACTCCTTGTTGTCACCTTGGAAGAATTGTCTCCAATCATCCTTTTTCCCGCGAGAGTTGGTGTAGCCACGCTCTTCGCGACTCGGCTTGCTTTTCTTCTTGTCGGCCGGAGTGCTATTCTTCCTGTCAGTTGGAGCACTTTCCGATTTACTTCTGCTCTTTCTGGGGGCATCGCTGCGTTTATCGTCTTTGAAACTGCGCTTCTTGCCATCAAATTCTTTTTTGCCGTAATTGCCACCTTCATTACTGCGTCTGCCTTTGGGTGCTTCCTTGCCTTCCTCGCCTGCAATCTCTACAGATACCTTACGGCCGTTCCAGTTGGCGCGGTTCAGGGATTTCACTACGTTGGTGGCTTCCTTTTCGTCTACTTCGAAGAAAGAGAATTTGGGCATGAGGTCAATGCGTCCCAGCTCTACCCGTCCACGGGTATTGTTGTTCAGCAGACTTATCAACTCATTGGGGAAGAAGTTGTCCATCTTGCCCAAGTTGATAAACAGGCGGGTGTAGCCCGGTTCTGCTTTGCGCGAGCCTGTGTTGCGTTCGCCACCACGTTCTCCATTTCTGGAAGTGCGTTCACCACGACTGTCGGTAGGTATTTCTATATCTCCGCGATTGCGGTAGTATTCTGAAAAACGGTTGAACTCATGGGAAACCATACGTTTGATAAGGTCTTCTTTGCTCAGCCAGTCCAGCTTACGGTAAATATCAGGCATGAAGTCGGCCATATCCTCCTCGTTTACTTTCACCTTCTCCAGGTCGTCGATTACTTTCAGAAGTTGTTTCTCGCAAATCTGTTTGCCGGTAGGCATTTCTCCCACAATAAACTTTTTGCTGATGATGCGTTCTATTTCGCGCATCTTACCCTTTTCACGCAGGTTGATGATGGCGATGGAAGTACCTGTCTTTCCGGCACGTCCCGTGCGTCCGCTGCGGTGGGTGTAGCTTTCGGTATCATCGGGCAAGCCATAGTTGATGACGTGCGTCAGGTCGTCTACGTCCAGTCCGCGTGCGGCAACGTCTGTGGCAACCAGGATTTGCAGGTTGCGGATGCGGAACTTCTGCATCACGGTGTCACGTTGTGCCTGACTCAGTTCACCGTGCAGTGAATCAGCATTGTAACCCTCTTGCATCAGCTTGTCGGCAATCTCCTGCGTCTCTTTACGGGTGCGGCAGAAGATGATACCGTATATTTGAGGATAATAATCTACAATGCGTTTCAGGGCAGCGTATTTATCTTTGGCGTGAACAGTATAAACCACGTGCTTCACGTTGCTTGTACTTTCATTCTTCCGTCCGATGGTGATTTCTTTGGCATCACGCAGGTACTTCTTTGAAATGCGTGCTATCTCCGGGCTCATGGTGGCGGAGAATAACAGTGTGTTACGTTCCTGCGGCACATCTGCCAGGATGGCGTTGATGCTGTCAGTGAAGCCCATGTTTAGCATTTCGTCAGCCTCGTCCATCACTACATTCTGGATAGTGGTGAGCGATACCGTCTTACGCTCCATCAGGTCGAGCAATCGTCCCGGGGTGGCAACAATGATGTGCACGCCCTGTTTCAGTGCGCGTATCTGGCTGTCGATAGACGAACCACCATATACGGGCAACACCCGCAAGCCGGTGACGTATTTGGAATAGTCGTTCAAATCACCTGCAATCTGCAAGCAAAGTTCACGTGTAGGACAAAGTATAAGGGATTGTGGAATCCGGTTCTTTACATTAATCTTTTGGATAAGTGGCAAGCCGAATGCGGCGGTTTTTCCGGTTCCAGTCTGTGCAAGTGCTACAATATCATTATTTTCTCCTAAAAGGTAAGGAATCACTTCCTCTTGTACCGGCATGGGACACTCATATCCCATTTCTTCAATGGCGCGGCGTATCTCCGGCGACAGACCGAGCTCTTCAAAATTCTTCATTAAATCTTTGTATATCTTTATATTTAGGGCGCAAAGATAAGAGTTTTTTAGTGATAAACGATTAGTTATTAGTGATAAATTGAAGAACAGGAACATTTTATGCCTGTTAATCACTTATCACTGGTCATTATTCACTAATAAAATCTTTTGCAGCTTCTTGATTTCCTCTTTGCTGAGGCCGATGGCCCTTTGCAGATAAGTGTCCACATCGCCGTATCTGCGCTCTATTTCCTCTTTGGCAGCGTTCAGGAAGTCTTCCCGGGCCGAATAGATGGTGGTGATAGCCTCTTGTGAGCGTGCAGGCAGGTTGTAGGCATAGCTGGAGGCACTGGGAATATTGAAGTAATCGTTGCTGAGGCGATAGTCTTCCATAATGATGTCGCTGTTCACGCGCAGGGAGGCAAGTATCAGTGCTGAAGCGATGCCTGTGCGCCCCTTGCCGGATGAACAATGAATAACGACAGGGTAATTGGCGCTATCCAGAAGGATATCGAATATCTGGCGGTACTCTTTATGATAATTCATCACTAATTCGCGGTTCATCCGTTCTACCATGCGGTAAACGGTGTCACTCTTTATCTTTTGTTGCTGAATACCTTTCAGGATGTCTTCCATATCTCCTGTTTTTATGGGGATATGCACCACATTGAATCCCGGTTGCAGTGGAGTGTGTCCTTTTAACTCCGATTCTGACCGGAGATCGACGATTGTCTTTATGCCTATATTTTTCAACTCTTTGCGCGAATAGCATTCCAGACTGTCTATCTGTGCCGAGCGGTAGAGCATGCCCCAACGCACGCGTTTCTTGGTAGGGTAGGATGGATATCCGCCCAAGTCGCGAAAGTTTTGTATGCCAGGAATATTGACATTGCGGGTGGCAATCCTCACGCGGTATTTATCGTTGAACACGAGGGTGTAATAATAACGCTTGGTTGGGTCTGTAGTGACAATTGTCATTCGCTGGTCGGCGATGTTTGCCATAGCCATAGGGGAGTCTTCGGGAATATTGTTCGGGTCGGTCGAAGCATATACCTTTACATTTCCCTTGATAAGGGGGGCCATCTCCCATTTGACGATACTGTTTCCGACATTATTTTCTTCGCAAACCACGGAAATATGAGGGGCAGTACCACTACAAGCCGGTAGCAGCAATACACACGTAAGCAAATTCAACAGATTTTTATACATAGTTTGATTGTCTGAGCATATACTGCAAAGATATGTATTCTGATGACTTTTGTTACTCCAGGGGGCAGAGTTTCACAGAGTTTTTTCTCCTTTAACGGGGATTTAGTTAACGGGAGGCAACTGCCGGGCAAATTCTACCGATATGGAGTTGTTGAAACTCCGGCATACGTCTGCCGCAAACTCGGTGCCGCAATGGATAATCTTGTCCCAAGTTGCTTCGCTTATCTGCCCCAGGTCGCGATGTCGCACGTCATACTTCAACAGACCATAGATGATACCGGCATTGAAGTTGTCGCCCGCGCCAATGGTGCTGACGGCATCCAACGGGGGAATGGAGTAGTTCTTGCTAATGCCATTTGTGCGCAGGGAGATTTCTTCTGCTCCGGCAGTGCAAAGGAAATTGGGGCAATAGAAGTGAATTTTATCTTTATATATCTTGTCCACCTCCCGCTGATTGTACATATAGAAGAAGTCTTCGATAGAGCCCCGTACAATATCGGCATATTCCAGATTCTCAATAATAGTAGAAGCCAGTTTCAGCGCTTCATCCTTGTGCGAAGACCGGAAATTGGGGTCATAGTAGACAATCGCTTTCTTATCGCGAGCCTGTTCCAGTAAGTCCAGCACCTTGTCGCGCAACACCGGATTCAGGGCGAAATACGAACCGAAAACTACAATGTCATCTTCTTCCAGTTTAGGAAAGACTACATCCAGACGTTGTTTGGGATAGTCTTTATAGAAGATGTATTCCGCATCACCCTGTTCGTTCAGGTAGGCCAGTGATACGGGTGATTTGCCATCGGGAAACACATTCACATAATCGGTAGACATTCCGCTATCCCGCATGGATTGCAGGATAGTGTTGCCTACCCGGTCGTTACCCGTCTCGCTGATAAAGCTGACGGGAACGCCTGCCCGTGCCAGTGACACGATGCCGTTGAATACTGAACCGCCCGGTACGGCAGCCGTAGGCTGTCCGTTGCGGAAAATGATGTCGAGGATAGTTTCTCCTATACCGATTACTTTTCGCATAATTTTCTTGATTTTTCACCCAGATAACCGCCGTGGTGGCGCTTGGAGTAGTCTCCAATAGTAAATCCTGTTTGTTGCATCACCTGTACCACGAGAATATCGCCGATAACGGTCATCACGGTGGTGGAGGTGGTAGGAGTCATGCCCAAGGAGCAGACTTCCTTTGGTTTTCCGGTGCTGAGACATACATCAGACTCATGTGCCAACGGACTGTCCGGGTTTCCGGTAATAACAATAAACTTGAGGTCTGGGTTCAGATTATGAGCCAATTGTGTGAGTTCTACAATCTCACGTGTTTTGCCGGAATTGGAAATCAGCAGCAGCAGGTCGTTCTCCTGCAAGATACCCAAGTCGCCGTGTTGTGCTTCGCTGGGGTGCAGAAAGACGGAAGGGATGCCGGTAGAACAGAACGTTGTGGCAATGTTCATGGCAATTTGTCCTGCTTTTCCCATGCCTGAGGTCACCAGTTTGCCTTTTCGCCGGTGAACCTGTTCCACGATAAGTTCTACCGCACGCTCGTAAGCGTCTGTCACAGGGATGTTCAGTACGGCTTGTGCCTCTTTCTGCAGAAGCTCTTGAATGGATTCAATCATTATACTATTTTTGTTAGTAGTTAGGTTATAGCCCACAAATATCTGCAATTTTCCATAAATGGCAATAAGTTTTATTGTATTTTTGCTTTGCGAAGATAGGTGGCACCTCCTTGATAAAAACAAGCAAGCTTGTTTTGTACTGATTTCAGTTTGCACTATCTTTGCGCCCTCAATCAGTTTCAAACGTCAGAATGAATAAGTTAGCACCTTTCCCCTTGCCGGAACATAATCAATATACGCTTGCCAATGGCCTGCGCATCATTCACCAGCCATCGCTTTCCAATGTGGCTTATTGTGGTTTTGCTGTCGATGCCGGAACGCGCGATGAGCTTGAAAACGAACAAGGCATGGCGCACTTCGTGGAGCATCTCATCTTTAAAGGTACGCAAAAGCGGAAGGCTTGGCATATCCTCAATCGCATGGAAAATGTGGGGGGCGACCTGAATGCATATACCAATAAGGAGGAAACGGTGATTTATTCTGCTTTCCTGACCGAACACTTCGGCAGAGCATTCGAGTTGCTGACGGATATTGTATTTCACTCTACCTTTCCGCAGCGTGAAATTGAAAAAGAAACGGAAGTGATTATTGATGAAATCCAGTCTTATGAGGATACTCCTTCCGAGCTTATTTTCGATGATTTCGAAGATTTGATATTCCGTGGGCACCCGTTGGGGCGCAATATCCTGGGTAATCCCGAGCTATTGAAAACTTTCCGCAGTGAAGATGCGGCGGCTTTTACTTCACGTTTTTACCATCCCGGAAATATGGTTTTCTTTGTTTGGGGAAATATGGATTTTAAGCAAATCGTTCGTTGGGCAGAGAAGCTCTTGGCTGATGTGCCTGCGGTGACGGTGGATAACCGTCGTACTCCGCCACCTCTTTATACCCCGGAACGTCTCGTTATACATAAGGATACCCATCAGGCTCATGTCATGATAGGCAGTCGCGGCTACAATGCTTACGATGATAAGCGCACCGCTCTTTATCTGCTGAATAATATTCTTGGAGGTCCGGGCATGAACAGCCGTCTGAATGTTTCTCTGCGCGAGCGTCGTGGCCTTGTTTACAATGTGGAGTCCAATCTGACTTCTTATACCGATACAGGCGTTTTCTGCACTTATTTCGGTTGCGATCCTGAAGATGTGGATACCTGCACCCGCTTGGTGATGAAAGAGTTGAAGCGAATGCGCGATGTCAAAATGACCTCCCAGCAGCTTGCTGCCGCCAAGAAACAATTGATAGGTCAGATAGGTGTAGCTTCGGATAACAACGAGAACAATGCCCTTGGCATGGCGAAGACTTTTCTGCACTACAACAAATATGAAAGCTCCGAAGCGGTTTACCGACGTATTGAGCAACTCACTCCGGAGATTTTATGGGAAGTGGCCAATGAGATGTTTGCGGAAGACTACTTGTCGACGCTTATCTATCGCTGACGGATTATTTGGCATAAGGCAATGTTTGCAACCATAGTTTCATGAAACGGTCGTAAACACAATAGCCTTTATCGGATTTAAAGACGTACTCTTTGTTCATTAATGTTTTGAGGGCTGTATTGATGCTGCTGCTACCCTTTAAGCCGTATTTCTTAATGAAAGCTGCGCTGTTGATGGCTGCAACCTCTCCTTCGCGTGCAATGGCACGCAGTAAGACGGATTGATTTTCGGTCAACATTCCATATAATTGTTGGTAAGAGTCTATTTCCGATTGGATGATATCTGCAAGGCAGATGTCAATCAGTTTCTCGTCTATTACCGGTTGTGGCTGTTCGTAAAGCCGGTTCAGGATATATTGCAGATACCATGTATGTCCTCCAAAGCGTTGGTAAATCTGTTGGAACTGCACTTTGTCCAATTGCTTTCCTCCCCTGTCCATCCAATCGCGGGCAAAGAGAAAATATTCGTTTTCCGGTATGGGTTGCAAAGTCATCTTTTCCGTACTCCGGTAGAAGGGACGCTTGGCCGAAGTGAATATCTCGTTCATAAGATGCTGTTTGCTACCGGAAAAGATGAAATGTACATGTGGCAGGAACTGGATATAAGAGCGCAGTAATCCTTCCACGCCTTTTTCCGGGTATTCAGTGATTTGCTGGAATTCATCGATTGCTATATAGCACTCTTTGCCGGAGTGTTCCAGATATTCGAATATCTCTTTCAGGGTAGCTTGTGCCTGCGAAGGATGAAAATCAAGTGTAGCTTGTGGAGTCCCGTTCAGCGGGTCGGAAGAAAACACGATGTGGCAACTTCTGAAAAAACCGGTGAGTGTGGTAAATGCTTTTTGAGAGAGGGTATCTAACTTACCGATAACTGTCTGTCCGAAGAGAATGATAAAGTCATTCAGACAGGTAGTGGAAAATATATCCATATAAAAACAGGCGGCTTCCGGTTTCTCTTGTTGAATCTGATAAAAGACATTTTTTATCAATCCGGTTTTTCCCATACGGCGGGGACTCATCAGGGTGATGTTGCGTCCGTTCTGTAAGGCAGAAATCAGTTTCTGTGTATCTTCTTTCCGATCACAGAAATAGTCAGGTCCGGTATAGCCGTAAACCAGAAAAGGATTAGTCAATCTGTTCATAAGCAAATGTTTATGTGTAGCATAAAAAGTGTAGCACTTTTTGTGCTACACAAATTACGCAATAACTTTCGACATTTGCAAATCTTTGGATATAAATCCTATTTCTTATTTGAACACCTGCTTCATCGGGCGCCCTATCCACACTTGCGGTTGTTTCAATCCGAAGATATAGGCGATGGTGGAAGCAACGTCATATTGCATCATGCTTTCGTGAAATTCGCCGCTCTTCTTCACATTTTTACCGGAAATGATGAAAGGAGTTTGCATCTCATTCATGGTTTTACCGCCATGACCTTTTTCGATACCTCCGTGGTCGGCAGTGATGATGAAGATGGTTTCTTTCAGCATGCCGGCGTCTTTAACGGCTTGGACGATGCGGGCTACATAGGCATCCAGTTCTTTCAGCTTTGCATAATACTCAGGGGTGTCATGTCCCGCCTGGTGTCCTACGTGGTCGGGATTGTCGAAACAAACGGCGAGCAGAGTCGGTCTTTTCTCCTTGATGTATGTCTCTGCCATTGTGCACAGGGCTTCGGGATGTTTGTTATAGTCGGGAGCTTGTGCGTGATGGCTCAAAGCAAGGGTGTCTACAAGATATTTAATGCCGTCCCATTCGTACAGGCAGCCGATTTCAGCTTCCGGCTGTGCATCGCGCAATAGCTGGAAGACGGTTGGGAAGATGCCATGTTCGTTGAGTACACGCGAGGGCAGTTCGGGAGTTTTGGAACCCCATTGCGTGTATCCGTGCAGTTCCGGCCCGGCACCCATGAACATGGAAGCCCAGTTAATGGCACTGGAAGAGGGGAGGGCCGAACGCTTTTCAAGCGTGTAGGCTCCGTCTGCCATGAATTGCTTAATAGTAGGTATGTCTGCTTTGGGAACGCTATAGGCGCCCCAGCCATCTAACCCGATTAATACGACATGTTTTGCTTTTCCTTTGGCGTTGCAAGGAGTTGCGGCGAGTAGCACTGCTATTATGGTGAGTGCAAATGTAATTGTAAATTTCTTCATGTTTTTCTGCTTTTTATGTTAACTGCAGGCAAAGTTACGGAAGTTATTCCGTTTGTACCTGCTGTTTTAATACTGGAAATATGCCTTTATTGTCCGCGTATTGCAAAAAAAACTATGCGGTAGTTTTCCTTCGGATAAGTATATAGAATCTATACGGATGCTTCCGGTGAGTTTGTGCGAAGATATCATCTGAAATCACCCAGTTCCGTACAGTCTGCTCTGAAAGGACTTTCCGGTAAAGGGGTGGTTAGTAAAACTCTGGATGGCTATGTCATCAACGACCGGTTGTTTAAGTTTTGGATAAAACGAATTTCCATCTGAAAGAGTCCATAAGGCGGAATCCTCAGAATGGGGTACATGCGGGGCTGTTTGGACGGTTGTTACGGATAGTCGTATGCTATTGGCCACACAACTTCCATCTGCACTGCAAAAGCTGAGATAGGCTATCAGTTCATCGCCCTGCCAGTCAACTGGAAGGGGCAATTCACCATGACTGTCGGAGCGCAGGGCGGCTTCTGTGTCGTAAAGAGCCATTTCTTTATCTTTGTTGTACACCAGCAACATGGCTATATCGGTGTCTTCCGCATTTCCCGTACCACTGTTGTTCTGCCAGTTGAAACTCATCTTATCTTTCTCTTGCATGGCTGTACCTTCGAATGCAGGCATCAGCGTTCCCATAGACACCAGCGCCCGGTTGAAGTCAATCGTAATATCTTTCCCGCTCCCCGTCACAGCTCTTTTCAGCGTGTAGGACATGGCGGCGTTGAATGCGGATTTATCCTGCGTAAACTCTTTATAACCCATGCGAATGAAAGGTTTTATCGTTTTCAGAAAGCTGAATGCCGTGGCAAACTTACCCCGTTGTTCCTGCTGTTTCGGCGTGCGCGGATTGCTGACTTTGGCGGCGCGTGCACGTATATAGTAGTTTGATTTCCAGCGAAAACCGACTATCGGTCCCACTTTGCCGGAGAAACCTCCGAGAATGCCTTGATTGATAATTCCCATACTATCGTGTTTTTAATTACTTGTTTTTCTGATTGCGCAAATATATGGAAAAAGATTCTCATCCATCCGGTCCATGTGATTTTTGCGTTAATTTGCGTCGTTTTGCGTAGATAATTATTTTGCCTTTTCCGATGGGTTCTGTTTTGTCCGCATTATACCCGGGATGCACTTGCTCCGTACCAAGGCCGTGGTTTCTTCGCTCAGAGGTACCTGTGAGTGGAGAAGGTACGGAGCAAGTGCATCCCAGAACAGGTGCAGACAGGGAGGTGCGCACTCTTTGGTTGACGAATGTACGGGAAGAAATGGTGACTATAATTCCAGCCTGCGCCTACTGAACTCACAACCGCAATATTGCTGGTTGTAGAAGTCATGTTCTTTAAGAAGTTGATTTCGTCGGTCCTGTAGTCCGCCTTTTCGCCAGTTCTGTTCCCAGAAAGTGGTGTCGGGATAGAGGGCGGTAGCACGACGCCCCGCTTCATTTATCTGGTCAAGGCTTTTCCAACGGGAAGAGGCGAGGGTAGTGGTGAACAGGGTGAAGCCATGTTCCGAAGCATAACGTGCGGTCTCCGTCAGGCGGTGGATGAAACATTTCAGGCAACGGTTGCCGCGCTCGGGTTCGTTTTCCATACCTTCCATGGAAGTGCGCCAGAGTTGGTAATCGTAGTCGCCATCAATGAAATCGAGCCCGAGACCCTGAACGTAGCGGATGGCTTCGGCTTTTCGGATTTCGTACTCTTCCTGGGGGTAGATGTTGGGGTTATAATAAAACACAGTGGGGCGAATGTCGTTGGCAAGCAGACATTCGATAATGGCAGAAGAACAAGGTGCGCAACAGGAATGAAGCAGCACCTTGTTTTCGTTGTTGGGAG
>CAMTFK010000065.1 GCA_947071285.1 uncultured Bacteroides sp.
GATCAAGCCCTGGAGGATTCGAAGGGAGCTGGCCGTATAGGACTTACCCGTTTTTTTGTTTGCGGGTGCAAAGGTAGGCATTTTTATTAAACTTGCAATACTTTGCCCAAACTTTTTTCAACTTTAACAAGAATACGGGGGTAACAAACAATATTATTTATACCTTTGTGGCCATATTCCTAATGAAAGATGACAGAAAACAGAGGTTACTTACAACGATATGCCATGCTATTCGGCACTTACCTGGGGGGATTTTGGATTTTGAAGTTCATTCTATTCCCGCTGGGCTTAACTGTACCATTCTTACTCTTCCTTTTCGGGGGGCTGACTTTATGCGTGCCTTTCATGGCATACTATTATGTACGCATGTACCGTAATCACGTATGTGGCGGTGTCATCAGTTTCCTTCATGCATGGATTTTCACCGTATTTATGTATATGTTTGCCGCTTTGCTTACGGCCGTAGCACATTACATATATTTCCGCTTCATAGATCAGGGATTCGTATTGGATACCTATGAGGGTTTGCTGAATAACTTCGAGGCAAACATACTACCGGGAATGGAGGTATATATCGACCAGTTGAAAGATGCTTTGAGCGTGATGCGTTCATTGTCTCCGATAGAAATCACCATGCAATTAATGTCTCAGAATGTATTCTACGGATCGTTGCTTGCCATTCCTACCGCCCTGTTTGCCATGAAGCGGCCACCAGTGGACCACATCGGGGGACGATAGGGTGACAGAATGGTGATAAAAGTAATTTCAATCGTAAATCTTAAAATCGTAAATAAGAAAGATGGATATTTCAGTTGTCGTTCCTTTGTATAATGAAGAAGAATCTCTTCCGGAATTGTACGCATGGATTGAGCGGGTGATGAAGACCAACGGTTTTTCATATGAAGTGATTTTCGTGAATGACGGAAGTACCGACCGCTCCTGGCAGATTATCGAAAACCTGAGCCGGAAATCGGATGCCGTGCATGGCATCAAGTTCCGCCGTAACTATGGCAAGTCGCCTGCATTGTTTTGTGGATTCGAGAAGGCACAGGGAGATGTGGTCATCACAATGGATGCGGATTTACAGGATAGTCCGGACGAGATACCCGAACTATACCGGATGATTACAGAAGACGGTTACGACCTGGTGTCCGGCTGGAAGATGAAACGCTATGACCCGATTTCGAAGACCATTCCTACAAAGTTGTTCAACGCAACCGCCCGAAAGGTATCCGGCATAAAGAATCTGCACGACTTTAATTGCGGACTGAAAGCCTATAAGAAAGACGTGATAAAGAACATCGAAGTATACGGCGAAATGCACCGTTATATCCCCTACCTTGCCAAGAACGCGGGTTTCAATAAAATCGGCGAAAAGGTGGTTCAACACCAGGCACGCAAATTCGGAAAGACGAAGTTCGGCGGGCTGAATCGTTTCTTCAACGGATACCTGGATTTGATTTCACTTTGGTTCCTGTCGGCCTTCGGAGTGAAGCCGATGCACTTCTTCGGACTTCTGGGTTCGCTGATGTTCATCTTCGGCTTTATCTCGGTAGTTATTGTGGGAGTCATGAAGTTGTATCACATGCACTACGGGATGCCCTACCGCCTGGTGACGGACTCCCCCTACTTCTACTTGTCGCTGACCGCCATGATTATAGGAACCCAGTTGTTCCTTGCGGGCTTCCTCGGCGAACTGATTTCGCGCAACGCCCCCGAACGAAACAAATATCAAATAGAAAAAACAATATAAAAGGCTATGAGAAAATTAGTAAAACTGGTATTGCTTTGTCTGATTGCTTACCCCATCGCCACCATCGTCTCTTCTTGCTCGGAAGATGAAGATTGCTCCATGAACGCCCGCCCGATGATGGAATGCTTCCTCTACACGATAGACAAGGAAAATAATAATACGGTGCTGAAAGATACACTCGATTCGTTGACCATTACCGCTTTTGGTACGGACTCCATCATCCTCAACAACCAGAAAAGAGTGCATGGATTGTCGTTACCATTACGCTATACGGCCGACTCCACCGTACTGGTATTCCATTATAGCAAAGACCCCAAGATTAAAAAAGATACAATCGTTGTCCGCCAGAAGAATACTCCTTATTTCCTCTCTATGGATTGCGGCTATCAGATGAAACAAAGTATCACAGGCAGAGCATATAGCCGCCACAATCTTGATTCCATATACATTCAAAAAGCAGAAGTAATCAGCAATGGAACGGAAAATCTTAAACTCTTTTATCGTAATTAGTCTGGCGTTTTGCTTGCTGGCCGGACTTCCGGTACGAGCGCAGAACACCAACCGTCCTCCTGCTTCCAATCCGCCCAAGGAAGAAAAGAAGGAGACGGAAGAGGTGTCTTTCCCGCTATATAATGGCGTGACCGTGAGCGTAGACTTATGGGGCATCGGTAGCAAAGTGCTCGGAGGTGATTTCCTCAGTTCGGAAGTGGCCGTCGACGTCAATCTTAAGAACCGTTTCTTCCCGATAGTGGAACTCGGATATGGTGGCACCGATGCATGGAACGACAATGGTACACACTACAAAAGCAACGCACCCTATTTTCGTGTCGGCATCAATTATAACGCCCTTTATAAAAAGAAATTCGATAATTTCCTATTCGTCGGTTTACGCTACGCTATGAGTAGTTTTAAGTACGACATAACGGCCCTTTCCGTAGACGATCCCATTTATGGCGGAAGCATCGGAAACCCGAATCAGATGGATGACATCTGGGGCGGTAGCCTCCCTTTCAATCATCAGGGCATGAAAGGGTCTATGCAATGGGTAGAATTTTGTGTAGGCATCCGCGCACACATCTGGAAGCAATTCTACATGGGATGGGGATTGCGCTTCAAATTCCGCACCAGCTCATCTACGGGAGAATATGGCGACCCGTGGTACGTACCGGGATTCGGAAAATATGGCTCAAACACGCTGGGCGTAACTTATACAATCACCTATAAACTACCATTCTAAAAACTATGACCGGATTAGAGATTTGGCTTCTTGCCGTGGGACTCGCAATGGATTGCTTCGCCATTTCTATTGCCAGTGGTATCCTCCTAAAACGTACGCTATGGCGGCCTATGCTGACCATGGCGTTTTTCTTTGGATTATTTCAAGCCATCATGCCACTCTTGGGATGGATAGGCGCCAGCACGTTCAGCCATCTGATAGAGAGCCTGGATCATTGGATTGCTTTCGCCATCCTCGCCTTTCTGGGCGGACGTATGGTCAGGGAATCTTTTAAAGACGAGGATTGCAAAAAAGAATATGACCCGAAAAGCCTGAAAGTGGTGTTGGCACTGGCCATAGCAACCAGTATTGACGCACTCGCCATCGGGGTATCATTCGCATTTCTGGGTGTACGAGGCTTTTCGGAAGTATTGCCACCGGTTTCCATCATCGGCTTCGTCTCATTCGCCATGTCTCTCATAGGACTCTTGTTCGGCATCCGGTTTGGTTGCGGCATCGCACGAAGGTTGCGGGCGGAACTCTGGGGAGGTATCATCCTGATTATCATCGGAACCAAAATATTAGTAGAACATTTGTTTTTCAGTTAAACCTCAATTATGGAAAAGAAGGTACAGAGAAATTTCTTATGGATTGCCCTGCTCGTGCTGGGAACAATCTGGATACTTGCACGCCACAACCGTACAGAGCCTTACACCACCGTGAACGGACTGATATTCGGTACGGTTTATAAAATCACTTATCAATATGATGGTGACCTGAAAGCCGAGATAGACGACGAGTTGAAGCGTTTTGACGGTTCGTTGTCCCCTTTCAATGACACGGCCACCATCACCCGGATTAATCGCAACGAGGACATCGTGGCAGATACTTTCTTTACCAATGTATTCCATCGTAGCATGGAGATTTCCAAAGAGACGGACGGTGCATTTGATATTACGGTTGCCCCGTTGGCAAATGCCTGGGGCTTCGGCTTCAAGAAAGGGGCATTCCCCGACTCGGCCATGATAGATAGTTTGTTGGAAATCACCGGATATGCCAAAGTAGCTTTATCCGAAGAAGGGAAAGTGGTGAAACAGGACGCACGCATGATGCTTTCGTGTAGTGCCGTTGCCAAAGGGTATGCGGTAGATGTCATCGCACAATTCCTTGCAAAGAAGGGCATCAAGAACTTCATGGTGGACATAGGTGGAGAGATTGTGGCACGTGGAGAGAACCCCAAAAAAAGCTCGTGGAGAATCGGTATAAATAAGCCCGTAGATGATTCATTATCCATCAACCAAGAATTGCAAACGGTGCTGAATGTGAGCGATGTGGGCATTGCCACTTCGGGCAATTATCGTAATTTCTATTACAAGGACGGAAAGAAATATGCACATACCATAGACCCGAGAACGGGGTATCCCGTGCAACACAACATCTTATCCGCCACCGTAGTAGCCAAAGATTGCATGAGTGCCGACGCTTATGCCACCGCATTCATGGTCATGGGACTGGAAGAGGCGGAACGTTTCGCAAATGCACATCCGGATATTGATGCTTGCTTCATCTATACAGACGAGAAAGGAGAACTCCAAACCTATTATACGAAGGGGATGGAGAGGTTTATAGAGAAGAAATGATAATTTATCGCGCAAAGCGCGATAAGTAACGAGCTACGAGCTACAAGTGACAAGTACCTTTCGGCGTGATAGCCGGGCGAATTATTATTCGCCCACGAGTACAGCGCAGCAACTCGTTACTGGTAGCTCGTAGCTCGTAACTTAATTTAGCGGCGAAGCCGCTAAATTATCATTTGTAGAACACAAAATACACCGCCAGCACCAGGCAGACAAATGCCGCAAAGTGGTTCCAATGCAAGCTTTCCCCTTTAAAAAGCACGGTGGTGAACACGGTGAAAATGATAAGAGTAATCACCTCCTGAATAATCTTTAGTTGTATCAAAGAGAAAGGCCCGCCATTACCAATAAACCCAATGCGATTGGCGGGAACCAGACAAAAATATTCCGCAAGAGCGATACTCCACGAAAATAGAATGATGGCATAAAGCGGCCAGTTCGTAATCACTTTCATATCTTGCAACTTCAGATGACCATACCATGCAAAAGTCATAAAGATATTAGAGACTATTAAAAGTAAAATAGTATAAAGACCTTTCATTTCAATGATGAATATTTTAAGGGTGAATATTAGTCTAATTTATCAAATTTCTTAGGCAGAAGTTCCTCCTGGACATTGGCCATACTCCCCCAAAGACTATAACGCGCCTCCGGGTTCATCTCTTCCAACTGATGCAAAATCCCTTTCATGCTACTACGATGCGATTGCGCCTCATAAGGGCAATTCTTCACCTGCTTGCGATAGCCCCTGATTTGCGCCAACTCCAACAAATCGGCCTCATGCACCAGACACATCGGACGGATAATCGTCATGTCGAACTTCTTCATTACCAAACGGGGCGGCATGGAACTGAATGCTCCCTGAAAGGTGATATTCATCAACAACGTTTCCAGAATGTCATCCATGTGGTGTCCCAGCGCTATTTTATTGCAACCTTGCTCTTTGGCAACCGTAAACAACGCCTTCCGACGGTTCCACGAACAAAGGAAACAAGGAGATTTGCGGGTATCCGTACTTGCATCGAACTCCGTCTCATACAACACGAAAGGTATCCCCCACGACTCCACATATTCGCGAAGATACGTCCAGTCGCTCTGATAGGGAATATTCTTCATAACCACGTGGACGGCAACCACCGAAAACTTAGGCTTAAAGATGCGGGCACGTTTTGCCAACAACTCCACCAACGCCAAAGAATCTTTGCCGCCCGAAAGTCCGATGAGAATTTTATCCCCGTCCTCTATCAGACCATATTCCACCAATCCCTTACTGAACCGCTTATCAATGCGGCGGATGGTTTTCTCTTCTTCGGTAAATTGCGCCATAATGATTATAAGCTACGAGTTACAAGCTACAAGAGCTACGAGCTACAAAGCTACAAGCTATGAGTGCCATGCGGATGTAGCGCAGCTACTTGTAGCTCGTAGCTCTTGTAGCTTGTAGCTCTCTTGCTTTCCGGTTGCAAAAGTAAGAGAAAAGAATGATTTAAAGAAGAATTAACATAATAGAATAACGGAATTCAGCATTATTCCCGATTAATTTGTATTTTTGAACATTCGAATTTGTAAGTTGGATAAGTAGCATGAAAAAGAGATATATTTTACTCCTCCTATTTTGTTTTGTATTAGCCGGTGCGTCTGCACAGACGTTGGAGCAGGCAAAGGCTTTCTACAACAAAGGGCAATATGAGCAAGCCAAACCCATTTTCCAGAAATACATCAAGACACAACCAAACAATGGAAACTACAACTTATGGTATGGCGTGTGTTGCCTGGAAACGGGAGAACCGGACGTAGCCGTGAAATATTTGGAAACCGCCGTCAAAAGACGCGTACCCAGCGGCCAGTTGTATCTGGCACGGACTTATAATGATTTGTACCGCTTTGAAGAGGCCATCAAGTGCTATGAAGATTACATCAGCGACCTCAGCAAAAGGAAAAGACCGACCGAAGAAGCCGAAAAACTTCTGGAAAAGAGCAAGACCAATTTCCGCATGCTGAAAGGCGTTGAAGAAGTCTGTATCATCGATAGTGTCGTAGTAGATAAAGACCGCTTTCTGGAAGTTTATAAAATCAGCCCCGAATCCGGCAAACTATTCACGTACAACGATTTCTTCCAAAACAAAGAAGAAGTAGAAGCCACCGTATACGAGACGGAACTCAGCAACAAGATTTATTATGGCGAACGCCAGCCCGACGGCAAACTCAGCATCTTGGCCCGCAACAAGATGCAGGGTGAATGGGGAAAAGGCAACCTGTTGCCCGGTAGCATCAACGACTCCATCAATGCCAACTATCCCTATGTATTGACGGATGGCGTGACCATCTATTATGCCGCCGATGGCGAAAACTCAATCGGAGGATACGACATATTCGTCACCCGCTACAATACGAATACCAACACCTATCTGACACCGGAGAATGTGGGTATGCCGTTCAATTCACCTTACAACGATTATATGTTCGTTATCGACGAATTCAATAACCTCGGATGGTTTGCTTCCGACCGCTACCAGCCGGAAGGCAAAGTGTGCATCTATGTATTCATTCCCAACTCCTCCAAGCAAGTGTACAATTATGAAGCGATGGACAAGCAAAAAGCCATCAGCCTTGCCCGCATCCATTCGTTGAGAGATACATGGACACACCCGGATGCCGTATCCGATGCCAAGCAACGCCTACAGGCCGCAATGAACGAAAAGCCCCAAGCCAAGCCCATGCACGAGTTTGAGTTCGTCATCGACGACCACACTACATATCATCAATCAAGCGACTTCAAATCTCCCCAAGCCAAGGAATTGTTCAGCCAATACCGCCAACAGGAAAAGGACTTCAAGCAACAACTGAATAAGCTGGAAGAGCAACGCACGTTGTACTCCCGAGCCAATGAAAGCGATAAAGCCAAGCTGGCACCCGCCATACTCGACCTAGAAAAGCGAATCTGGCAATTGTCGGACGAAGTGGAACGCGCCGCCATCAAAGTGCGCAACACCGAAAAACAAACTTTAAAACCCTAATAATTATGGACATACTCATCATCATCGTACTCATCATTGCGGCGGTCGTCCTGTTCCTGGTAGAACTGTTCGTCATCCCGGGCATCAGCGTAGCCGGATTCCTGGCAGGTGGTTGCATCATCTTTGCCAACTACTACGCTTTCACCTATCTGGGCACCACAGGCGGGTTCATCACGCTCAGCATATCAGCAATAGCCTGCATAGGTTCGCTGGTCCTGTTCATGCGCTCCAAAACGCTGGACAAGATTGCGCTAAAAAAGAACATCACATCCAAAGTAGACCGTACGGCCGAAGACCAAGTGAAAGTCGGTGACACGGGAGTAGCTTTCACACGTCTGGCATTGATTGGAAACGCTGAGTTTGACGGCAACATCGTGGAAGTGAAGTCCATGGACGGTTTTCTGAACGAAAAGACCCCTATCATCGTAAGCCGCATCACAGACGGTGTGATTATGGTAGAAAAGATAAAAGATTAGTATTCACACTTAAATATCGTATAAATCATGAACGTAGACTCTATGTACTTAACTGCCTTTCTTGTGATAGGAGGCATTATCTTCATCGTACTGTTCTTCCACTATGTTCCTTTCTTCCTATGGTTGTCCGCCAAAGTTTCGGGAGTCAGGATTTCATTGGTGCAATTGTTTCTAATGCGTATTCGTAACGTGCCCCCCTACATCATCGTGCCGGGCATGATTGAAGCGCACAAAGCCGGACTGAGCAACATCACCCGCGACGAGCTGGAGGCTCACTACCTTGCCGGTGGACACGTGGAAAGAGTGGTTCATGCATTGGTTTCCGCCTCCAAAGCGAACATCGAATTGTCCTTCCAGATGGCCACCGCCATCGACCTTGCCGGACGTGACGTGTTCGAAGCGGTTCAGATGTCGGTAAACCCGAAGGTGATTGACACTCCTCCCGTGACGGCCGTGGCTAAGGATGGTATCCAGTTGATAGCAAAGGCTCGTGTGACGGTGCGCGCCAATATCCGCCAATTGGTGGGTGGTGCCGGTGAAGACACTATTCTGGCACGTGTGGGCGAAGGTATCGTATCTTCCATCGGTTCGTCCGAAAACCACAAGTCGGTATTGGAAAATCCGGATTCAATCTCTAAATTGGTGCTCCGCAAAGGGTTGGATGCCGGTACGGCATTCGAAATCCTGTCCATTGATATTGCTGATATCGACATAGGTAAGAACATCGGTGCGGCATTGCAGATTGACCAGGCAAATGCGGATAAGAACATTGCCCAAGCCAAGGCTGAGGAACGTCGCGCAATGGCCGTGGCCAGCGAGCAGGAAATGAAGGCGAAAGCTCAGGAAGCCCGTGCAAAAGTGATTGAGGCAGAAGCCGAAGTGCCTAAGGCTATGGCAGAAGCATTCCGTAGCGGTAATTTGGGTATCATGGATTATTATCGGATGAAGAACATCGAAGCCGATACTTCCATGCGCGAAAACATAGCCAAACCTACAGGTAATAACTCAAACCAGCCATTGAGTAAATAATCCGGTAAAAATATTATTCCCGAAAAAACGTCGGAACCGGTGAACAGTAATCCCGTTCCGGCGTTTTCTTTTTTACGAACATATTAACCCATAAAATCCAGCATATGAAAAAGTATTTTGCATCTTCCGAACTCATCATCAATGATGATGGTTCCGTATTCCACCTACACGTAAAGCCGGAATGGCTGGCAGACAAAGTAATCTTGGTGGGCGACCCGGGACGGGTGGCATTAGTAGGCTCGCACCTTGAGAATAAAGAGTGTGAAGTAGAAAGCCGCGAGTTCAAGACCATTACCGGTACCTATAAAGGCAAGCGAATCACGGTGGTTTCCACGGGCATCGGTTGCGATAACATTGACATCGTGATGAATGAGTTAGACGCTCTGGCAAACATTGATTTCAACACGCGGGAAGAGAAGCCCCAACTCCGCCAACTGGAACTGGTGCGTATCGGCACTTGTGGCGGTCTTCAACCCAATACCCCTGTAGGTACATTTATCTGCTCGCAAAAGTCCATCGGTTTTGATGGCTTGCTGAACTTCTATTCGGGACGCAATGAAGTGTGCGACCTGCAATTTGAACGCGCCTTCCTCAACCACATGGGATGGTCGGGAAACATGTGCGCCCCCGCTCCTTACGTGATTGACGCCAATGCCGAATTGATTGAACGCATTGCCGCCGATGACATGGTGCGTGGCGTAACCATTGCCGCCGGTGGTTTCTTTGGTCCGCAAGGGCGCGAGTTGCGCATTCCGCTGGCCGACCCGAAACAGAATGAGAAAATCGAGAACTTCGAGTATAACGGTTATCGTATCACCAATTTCGAGATGGAAAGCTCCGCACTGGCAGGTTTGAGCCGCCTGATGGGACACAAAGCGACCACGGTATGCATGGTGATTGCCAACCGCTTGATAAAAGAGGCTAATACAGGTTATAAGAATACCATTGATGTACTTATAAAAACGGTACTGGATAGAATCTGATAGAAACATCCGCATAATGTAAAGAAGAGGTTGCGTAAAAAAAATCACGCAACCTCTTCTTTCGTTTATACGATAAATCTAAATATACTTGATGATAGTCTCCTTCAACTTCTCGTAAGTATAAGGTTTCGCAATAATATCATTGCATCCGGCGGCCAACGCCTGTTGTTGCTCAATCAGGAACGCATTAGCCGTCACGGCCACAATTGGCAAATCGAGCGTAATGGCACGTATCTTCTCCGTGGCCTGAATACCGTTCATCACCGGCATTCGGATATCCATCAATATCAGGTCGGGACGTTCGCGCAAGAAACTATTGACGGCTTCCTCCCCATTTGTAACCCACGAAATGGTATAATCTTTTTTCAACAAGATATTTATCTGCATGAAGTTCGACTCCGTATCCTCAGCTATCAGGATTTTCTTCCTGCCATCCACCCTATGTCCCATGTCGGCCACGTTAGCCCCAACGGCTCCGGCATCCGAGGCGAATAAGGATTGCTGATAAGGAAGCGTCATCACAAACGTGCTACCCACTCCCACCTCAGACTCTACGGAAATCTTTCCGCCCAACCTTTCAACGATGCTCTGGCAAATGGGGAGCCCCAATCCCGTTCCCTGAACAAAATCATTCAACTTCTCAAAACGGTTAAAAATCAAAGGCAATTTCTCACGGGGTATTCCGCACCCGGTGTCGGTCACATACACCTTCAACCACTCCCCTTCCGTCGCCAAGCCCAACGTAATGGAACCCTCGCACGTGTTTTTAATGGCATTGGAAAGGAAATTAAACAACACTTGCGTAATCCTGTTCCGGTCCACCATAATCCAGATTTCCTCATCCGGACGCACCACCTCAAAGCGGATACCCGTTTTCATCTTCAAGCGGTGCACCTTCTCCACCTCGTCAATCAGTCCTGTCATCTCGGTCAACTGGATGTTCATTTCCGACTTTCCGGACTCGATGCGAGAGAGGTCGAGGATGTCGTTGATGAGTTGCAACAACAGGTTGCTATTCTTCTGAATGATATTCAGATACTCCGCTTTCTCCTTTTCATCTTCCGTCAGGGCAATGATTTCCGAAAAACCAACAATGGCATTCAACGGGGTACGGATTTCGTGGCTCATGTTTGCCAGGAATACCGACTTCATCCGGTCGGCCTCTTCTGCCCGTTGCTTCGCTTCAATCAATTCATTGGAACGCTGAACCCGGTCGCCGATGTCGTGTATCAGAGCCATCACCTTGTTGCCTTCAAACGGGGATATGCGTGCCTGGAAGTAATGCCTTTCGCAATTATCCACGTCCAGCGGATACTCAATTTCCTTCAACTGGCCGTCTTCAAGGCATTGGTGGATGTTGCGCAAAAACAAATCGCTGACTTCGGGAGAGTAAATGGAACGCCCGTCGGCTCCCTTCAACTGGTTCACCGGATGAAGCAAAACCGTATCGGAAGACATCAGCACATCGGTTATGAAGAAATTGTCGTCAAGGATGAATATGAATTCGGGCAATGCCTCGATAATTTTCCGGTTCCGCTCTTCTATGCGCAAGATGTGGGCTTCCCTCTCGCATTGCTCGGTGACGTTTACGGTATAGCACAACAAGCGTTCCGGCTTTCCGTCGCCATCCGTCTCCACGGATAAGAGGCGGTCCTCCAGCCAGACTATTTCGCCATGCGCTCCTACGCACCTGATGCGCAGGAGGGTTGCTTCTTCAAAGCCTTCCAGCTTCTGCTGAAAGCCGTCCAATGACACCAGATGCTTATCGTCGGGATGTACGAAGTTGAAAAATTCTTCCAGATTCCGGAAGTGGATGCCCACCTTGTCCAGACCTAAACTCGCGAAATACTCTTCGGTGAAAGTGCACTCCAGGGTTACGATGTTAATCTCCCAAAGAGCAATCTGATGAGCGGCCAAAACGGATTTGACCTTCAGGAAATTCTCTTTTATTTGTTCTAAACTTTCGTTCTCTCCAACGGTTGCAGAGAGCGATTCATGCATTTTTATTTTGTCTTGCGCCATACTAACAATGTGTATTATATGAAGGCCACGGAAAATTGAGCAAATGTAATAAAAAAGAGTAAGTTATATACAAACGTGCTCATTTTTTTACCCGAAAAGTCTATCTTTGCAATCCAAATAACGAAAATATATGATGAACCAGGATACTATCTGTGCTATAGCCACGGCTCAAGGGGGAGCAATCGGGAGCATACGTGTCTCAGGACCGGATGCCATCAGCATAACCAGCCGCATCTTTACTCCGGCAAAATCGGGTAAGACCCTAACCGAAAGCAAACCTTACACACTGACTTTCGGACGGATATATGATGGCGGGGAAATTATCGACGAAGTACTTGTCAGCCTCTTTCGCTCCCCGCACTCTTATACGGGAGAAGATTGCACGGAAATCACCTGCCACGGTTCCAGCTATATCTTGCAACGGGTGATGCAACTACTCATCCATCAGGGTTGCCGCATGGCCCAGCCGGGCGAATACACCCAGCGCGCCTTCCTGAACGGGAAGATGGACCTGAGTCAGGCGGAGGCCGTGGCGGACCTGATAGCCTCGTCGTCCGTGGCCACCCACCGCCTTGCCATGAGCCAGATGCGTGGAGGGTTCAGCAAAGAGTTGGCAGACTTGCGCAACCAGTTACTCCACTTCACATCGCTTATTGAGTTGGAGCTGGACTTCAGCGACCATGAAGAGTTGGAGTTTGCCGACAGGACCGAGCTTTGCCAATTGGCGGATAACATTGAGGCGGTCATCTCCCGCCTTGTACACTCGTTCAGCGTAGGAAATGCAATCAAGAATGGAGTTCCCGTAGCCATTATCGGTGAGACAAACGCCGGGAAATCTACCCTGCTCAATGCGTTGTTGAACGAAGACAAGGCCATTGTGAGCGACATTCACGGCACCACGCGGGATGTCATTGAGGACACCGTAAACATGGGGGGAGTCACGTTTCGTTTTATTGACACGGCGGGCATCCGGGAGACGAATGACACCATTGAAAGTCTGGGCATAGAACGCACGTTCCAGAAGTTGGAACAGGCCGAAATTGTGCTCTGGATGGTAGATGCAACGGATGCCGCTTCGCAAATCAACCAATTGTCCAAGCAAATACTTCCGCGTTGCGAAGGGAAACACTTGATTCTTGTATTCAATAAGGCAGATTTAATGACCGATGCTTCAAGCGTCGTCCCTGCCGGTTTTCCGGACAATGTGCAATCTATTGCTCTATCTGCCAAACGGAGGACAAACATTGATGAATTACAACAAATATTGGTAAGTGCCGCCAATCTTCCATCGGTGACACAGAACGATGTAATCGTTACAAACGTTCGTCATTACGAGGCTCTTACGCATGCTTTGGAAGCGATAAAGCGTGTACAAGAGGGATTAAGAAGCAATCTATCCGGGGATTTCGTGTCTCAGGACATCAGGGAGTGCATTTTTCATTTAAATGACATTGCGGGAGAGGTGACGAATGACATGGTTTTGAGAAATATATTTGAACACTTTTGCATCGGGAAATAATTGGTGATTACCAACGATTAGCATATATTACTATTGATTGATAAGGCGTTCATTATGAGCGCCTTTCTTTTTGCTCGTATTAGCGATAGTCATCGTTGATACTCGTTTTTCAGCTCATTTTTGTACCGTATTTGGGTCTCGGAGGTTTGCAACCTATTTCTCACCGGATAGGTGTAAGAGAATTGAGACATCATGAGACGTGGTGAGACGCCATGAGACAGTTTTGGCGAAATAACAAGCGAAAAAATGAGTAGTAACATTGACATTCAGAAGAAATGTAAGTGGTGTGGAGAGATTTTCACAGCACATAAAATGAGTACAGCCTATTGTTCTCATAAGTGTGCCAACTTAGCTTACAAAGAGAGAGTTAGAAAAGAGCGTATATCCGCCTATCAAAAAGAGTTATCATTCAAGGAGTATAATGAACCCTTGAAGGATTTAGAACAAAGGGAATTCTTCACTCCTACTGTGGCAGCCAAGCTTTTAGGGATTAGTCGAGCAACTATCTATCGTTATTTGGCAGATGAAACGATAAAAGCTGTTCAATTTAAAGGAAAGACACTTATTAGAAGAAAAGACATAGATATGCTTTTTGAAAGTAGTGCTACCTATAATAAAAGACTGCCCCAAGAGAAAGCCCCTATCACCGAGTTCTACACCACCGCCGAAGTCAAAGAGAAATATAATGTAGTTGATTCGTGGATATTTGTAGTTGCTAAGAAGCATAACATTCCACGAACTTTTAATCGTGGTAAAACTTACTGGAGTAAAAAGCATATTGATAATTATTTCGGCAAGAAAGCTGCTGACCCGGAAATCACTGAATGGTACAGCGTACAGGAGATTCAGGATAAATTCGGTATGAGTTTAGCAGCCATCTATACGCTTGCTTCAAAGAATGCAGTTCCTAAAAAGAAAGAGGGGATTATGGTAAGTTACTCTAAAAAGCACTTTGATATTGCCAAAGGAATAGCTCAGCCCGATGAACCGCAATATTATACGGTGGCTGAAGCAATGGCGAAGTTCAACCTTACACGTGATCAACTTTATCATTATGCCAAGTATCACAATATTCCACGGGTAAAAGTGGGCAAATACGTCAAAATATCACGGCCTGAACTCGATAAGCTTTTTGAAGCGCCCAAAATAGAGTGAATTATTCGACGGTGATGATGGTCACCGTTGCATCACTGATTTCCTTTGCCACCAAATTTAGATGTATAACTTTTTGAATAACAATTGTATGACACACACATGTACCAAAGTTACAGTACGTCAAAGAGCGATCCGTAACGACAAAATTTCACTTTATCTGGATTATTATCCGGCAGTTCGTAACCCCGAAACGATGCAAATGAGCCGTCGGGAATATCTCGGTATCTATATCTACGCTCACCCAAAGAATGAAATGGAGCGTGAGTTCAACAACGATATGCTGAACAAGGCAGAAGCGATTCGCTGTATCCGGGTGCAGTCGTTAATCAATGAAGAGTTCGGCTTCTTAGACAAGCACAAGATGAAAGCTGATTTCCTGGCCTACTTTGCCAAAATGACGCGTAGCAAAGATCAAAAATGGAAAGTGGTCTACGCCCATTTCTCTAACTTCGTGCAGGGCAAATGCTCGTTTGGTGAAGTGAATGTTGATCTATGCAAGCGGTTCAGAACTTATCTGCTGAATGCCAAACAGCTAAAGCATACGCGGCACAAAGTATCTCTGAACTCCGCAGCAGGGTACTACTCCACATTCAGAGGTTTGCTAAAAATAGCGTATCGTGATAAATTGCTACGTGAGAATATCAACGACTTTCTGGATAAGATAGAATGTCAGGACGTAAAGAAAGAGTATCTAACATTGGACGAGGTGAAACAGTTAGCTGCAACACCGTGCGACATCCCTGTTCTCAAAGCGGCCTCTCTGTTCTCTTGTCTGACAGGACTTCGTATCAGTGATATCATGAACCTGCAATGGTCGGACTTCGGTATTGCCCCCGACCACGGCTATTGCATTCGTATTCGCACTCAAAAGACCAAAACCGAAGCCACGCTCCCCATCAGCCACGAGGCTTTTGAACTCTGCGGAGAAGTCGGAACGGGGAAAGTGTTTAAGGGACTTAGCCGAAGCATGATAAATTACCCGCTTAAAAACTGGCTAAAGCAAGCTAAGATAAATAAACATATCACTTTCCATTGCTTCCGCCACAGCTTTGCGACCATTCAAATTGCTGCCGGAACAGATATTTACACCGTCAGCAAGATGCTGACTCATCGGAACGTATCGACTACGCAAATATATGCGGAACTGGTAAGTGAAAAGAAACGGGAGTCGGCAAATAAGATCTCTCTAAAATAGACTAATAATGCTTGAACACTCTTATCAAGATAGAAAAAGGAGACGAGGGTGTCGCTATCGGATATTATTTTCGCGTGTTAGCAGTCCTTGGATTGAACAGGGATATTTTATTAGTCACAAAAGATGATGAACTTGGTCGTAGATTGCAAGACGTTAAAAATACTTGCCGACCGACGCCGGAGCTTTTCGGTATTGAATAGTCTATAAATCCACAGTAGCAACTTTTGCTATTGTGGATTTACCTCTTGTAAGGGTAGACAAAGACTACCACTTCAACGACATAAGCTGTCACATAGCCCGGAAATTTTAAATCAATAAGTTATTAGTATATATTTGCGCACAAATGATAACTATTGATTAATATGGCAGCAAGAAAGTACGACTACATTATTATTTACAGTATTCTATTTGCATCAATACTCAGCATTGCTGTACTGGTGCGCCTGCTTGTGATTTCGGAACTACAAATGGATGAGTTTTCCGGACTTGTGGCTTTTGTCATAGTGTGTTTGTTGCTCGGAGCCGCTTATCTCAGCTTTCAATCCATTATTGACGTATGGTTGCTGCCTGTGATAGAACGGACCGTTAGAAAGAAGTATCCGCAAATAGAATGCGAACCGGAGGTCGAACCTATCGGGTCTATGCCCAACGGAGAAATCTCTATTCCCAACTACGACGAGTATAAACAGACTGCTCAGCAGAAGATTCAGCAAGAACAAGCAGAGGTTTTAGAAAACGTCCTCACCTACACCATACAGGAACTTGCGTTATATCTGACCGAGAGTGAGTTGCAACAACTCTGTGAGCATATCCGCTTCTTTCAATATGCTACTGAGAATGAGTACAAACAGATAAAAATACCCGTTGCTGTTGATGCCACATTAAAATCAATAGATTTAATGCACTTCGGTTGGAATATCGGCAACCAGTTCAAGAAAACAGGAATAGAGACAGCAACTTTTGTCAAACGGGTATTTGCCGAAAGACTAAAGGAGAGTGAGATTTCCACTATAAAACGAAAACTAAGAGCAGAAGGAACATGCATTATCAAGATTAAGGAGAAACTATAAATATTAATTTCTACTCTCTCTTTGGGCGGCAACATTACATAGGCAGCCTTACATGCACCTTAATATCCTGATATACAACCACAATCATCTATATTAAAGCTTACAACAGTTATATCCCGGTGAAAGAATCCACCATAAAATCACTTATTTTCTTTGTGCGTCGAACTTAAAAAAAGATGCACTTATGTATAATGATGAAATCACTTTCGATAAGTTACCGCAAGCGATAACTTATCTGATCGAACAGGTCGCTGAGTTAAAACAAATAGTGTTGAAGCTTCAACCAGCGCAATCGGAGAAGCATGTATTGATAGAGATAGACGATGCATCACGAATCATCAAAAAAGCTAAGTCTACCATCTATACCCTTGTACGCAAAGGGCTTCTCCCTTATTACAAGAAAGGAAAGAAACTCTACTTTTACGAAGATGAACTATTGGCGTGGATTGAGAATGGACAAAAAAAGACTTCCGAACAGAATTATGACCAAATGTTAGCTTCAATACAAAAAAATGTGCACCGTAAACCGAAATCCGGTTTCAGTATCTAACTCATTATACCAATAATGTTACCGCTTATCCCTGTTTTGCGCTGCGTATGTAGCTTTGTCATGTCCGATACCGTGTAAATTGGTGCAGAAAGCAACATATTTTCTTGCAGCCGGCATATTTTTTCCGTTTTTAATTGGTCGGTTCTCCGGGAATCTATTCCTTTGCAAACGAACAAACACATTTATGGAACGCCCTATATTTGTAGCACAATACACCTTTCCCCTTACCCTCGAAACCGTCGAAGAAGAACGCCGTATTTTAGGCAAAGTCTCCCTTCGGTGCGAGTACGTGATCCGTTTCGAGGACGATGGCAAATTCTATTTCCTGCTCGATACCTATTCCGATTACGAAGCCCAGTTCGCCCGTTACGGGTGGTATATCGTCAGCCAGACCTATTTCAACGAAAAGCTGACTATCGGCATGGGCTTGTACGAAAGCGGGCATCTGGCAGGCTTCATGTACTATTTGAAGTCCGGCAGCGAGGACGAAGCCCGTTTCTGGAACAACGTTCTCATCTTTACCTTCCTGAATGATTTCCGCAAAGCCTTTTACCCATTGGATAACCGTTTTCAGGGCTTTTTCCGTCTGGACGGCAGCCTGTGCCTCTACCTGTATGATTATTGCCCTGTCCGGCGCAACGACAAGATCACCTTTGAGGGCAAAAAGGTTTCCAACCTTATTTTCAAGTTCAAGTCCGGTCACGAAACCGACCTTGCCGTCAAGCTCTTTTCCATCGCTATCAGCCGAATCCGTGCCATTCAGGAGAACAAGCACCGTGCCGTACTCGTTCCTATTCCCGCATCCACCCGTGAGAAGAACCGCATCCCTTACGAAGAGTTTTGCCGCAAGCTATCGGCGGACATCGGAGTAGCCGACGGCTACGGGGCTATCACACTCACCGCCGACCGTCCCCAACTCAAAGGCACGCACGGGCAGGACAAGACCGTCAACCTGCAATTTCATCCTGAATATATCAAGGACAAATGCGTCTTGTTAATTGATGATCTTTTAACGACCGGAGAAGGATTCATTCAAACGAAGCGCGAACTGCTCCAGCACGGAGCGAAATTCGTAATCGGTCTGTTCCTTGCCAAGACCATCGCTTTTGAGGACGAACAGGAATAATGACGGGTAAATATGGAAACCAATGCCAGCCCATGATATGTGGTAGGGATATTCTTTGGGCGTTCCCGTAAACGGTCGGGCTTTCCGTTACAAGTCCTCGCCGGAGCTGTGGGCCTTCCCCTGCAATCCCTAACGTGTAAATGCGCCTGTCCGGTTAAGTTCAGTTATCCTAAGTAACCGGATTCCTTATAGGTGTGGAAAATGACGGTTGGTATCCTGTGAACCAAATTCATTTGACATCTTTATCAAAATTGAAATTGTAATCTTCCCATATCCCTCTGAATACATCAAGAAGTTCACCTGTTTGCCCATCGTACAGCCGCGCGGTCATATTATAGTTATCGTTGGAATCAATCGTATCTTTTATATCTACATACCAGCCCCATCTTTTAAATCAAGGTTTACTCCAAGTAGAGTAAAGAATATTATTGTCTTCACAAATAGCCATATCTGTTCTGATTTACTACACATCCAATTATTTATTGTTCTATAGTTCCCCCGCCATACGGTTTCTTTTCTATATCCTTGTCATAGCAATATACATTCTTCCCGATTTTCAGGCTTATTTTTTTTAGATTGCCATATTCATCCAATCGTATCACCAAGTCGCCCGGTTGTGAACAATCATCACCGAAAGACGAATTGAAAAACTCGACAATCTCTTTGGGGTTAAAATCCAAGCAGGTATTTTTCCTTCTGTACCGCCATTCCAGCCGAATATATTTAGGGCAGACCTGCATCTTATAATCACAATCGGGAATTTTACTTTGGGACGTATTATCATATTCTCCATTACAGAGAACCAACTCCATATTATGCAACTTATCATCCGGCGATTCCGTTTCAACCACGATACGGTAATTATACCGCATATGGCTGTTATCAAAAAAGAGAATGTCCGGCAGTCCGTTCGTTTCCAGATTCTCCCAGACCTCATTCCGAACTCTTTCCTTATCACATTTATAATGTATGCCATTACAATCCATCTTGTATCCCAACAGAGCTTCCCAATCTTCTTTTCCCTTGAATGAACATAGCTCAGTACGCCGTCCCCCATGTATATCACTGCGCAGCCATATTTTAACAATTCCGTATGGAGCGCACCCAATGACCAAGCCGTCATAATGTTGCTCTTCATTCCATCCATTCAACCATCCCTGATGATACAACTTATTTAATTTTTCTACGGGTAAATCAGCTTCTACATGATACACTTTATCTTCCACATAAGACAAATAACTTATATCAATATGTGCGGGAAGCGAATCGCCTGGAATATATGTTATTTCGCCCTCTTTTCCCCATGCGTCACCTTCTACCGCTATCATTTTATGCCCCTTTCTGCCAAACCTGTATGCCTCACCGTTTGATAGAGTTATTTTGCAGTCACTAACGGTAACAGGATAAAAGCGAGGACTATTTATTTCCACTAACAGATAATCAGAGATAGGTCGTACTTTTTTATTCAAGCTGGCAAAAACAAAGATGGCTACCCACAGCAGTATCAGCCCGGCATTGATACAAGCCGATAGTAAAATGCTTCCTTTCAGAAGAAACTTTGCAATCAGCACGCTAACCACATAAACCGCCACAATAACCAAAACTGTATAAAATAATGTGCTGAAAGCTTGCTTCATGCCTTGACTCATCGCATCACCTGACATTTTTACAGAACCTTGCTCAATAGCCCATCCCACCGCTCCAAGGTAAGCGAAAAAAGTCAATAGATAAAGAAGAATATGCAGGATTATCTTCATGTTAGTATTGTTTTTATTAATTCTATTCTTGTAATTTTCAATCCGAATATTTCAATATTCGTAACGATGCCTCTATTGTTCTCCGCCAAAGATACCCTGCCACCCCTAAACCTGTCTCTTATACACATCTCCGAGCCCACGAG
>CAMTFK010000066.1 GCA_947071285.1 uncultured Bacteroides sp.
AAGCAAGAGATTAAAAATGAAGAAAAAAGAAAAATAATCAAGTAGAACCTAATACTAACTAAATATATGGAAACAAGAATTACCTCAAACCGTATTACGGAACTAAAGCCGAACGAGATATTCGTCTTCGGCAGTAATCTGGAAGGTGCTCACGGTGGTGGAGCCGCATATCTGGCCTGGAAGAAGTGGGGAGCCATCTGGGGACAAGGAACAGGACTACAAGGACAGACTTACGCCATCCCGACCATGCACGGTGGTCCGGAAAGCATCAAACCTTATGTTGACCAATTCATCGGATTTGCCAAAGAACATGCCGAATACGCTTTCCTCGTCACTGAAATAGGATGCGGCATTGCCGGATTTGCCCCGAAAGAAATTGCCCCCCTATTTAAAGAAGCCATGCATGTGCCCAACATTCATCTGCCTCAACGTTTCTGGGATGTACTGAACGCCATGTAAAACCGAACTTTCAACCGTCTTCTGCCCAACGCAAATAATATGCCGGCAAGAGAACAGACTGAGCATATTACGAATATAATCCCGGTGGAAACCAAGATATTTCCAATGCCCACCAAGGGAGAAACAATGCCGCCGAAAGAGAAACTGACAGCTCCCAGCAATGCAGAAGCTGTCCCGGCATTAGTGCGCTCACACTCCATAGCCAATGCGGTAGAGGTAGTGAAAGTCATTCCCATCATAAACAGCACTGCCAGCAGCAACAGTTCGTATACCCAGAAGCTACAACCTAAAGACAATGCAGCACATTCCAGTACAGAGAAAACAAGCATCCCCATGCAGCCTATCAATGTCCCGTTTTCCGGTCGGCGGAACTTCACGGAAAATGCTGCGGCACCACCGATAGCGATGGCATTAATGCTGAAGCACACGCTGAAAGCAAAAGGAGAGTAACCGTAATGTTGCTGAATAATGAAAGGAGACGAAGCTATATAGGCAAACAGCACTCCTTGCGCAAACGCCAGTTGCAACACATAGCAAATATATTGCTTATTGCGGAGGACCACCTTGAAACTATTGAACGTATCTGCCCATTTCGTTGCCAACCGCTTCTCGGCGGGAAGCGACTCCCGGAAGCGCATGCAGCCTGCCAGCAGCAACATACCCAGTACAAGCAGAATACCGAAAATCCCCTGCCAGCCGATGGCTTCCGTAAATACTCCTCCAATGATGGGCGCCACCACCGGAGCAATGCCGTTGATGGCACCGATAATTGCCAGCATCTTCGCCAGTTCCTTACCCGAAAACTTATCCGTAGCAATGGAACGGGCTATAACGATGCCGCCCGCACCGGCAATACCCTGTATCAGACGGAAAGTGACAAACTGATGAATGTCCTGCGCAAATAAACAGAGAACTGTTGAAACAATGAATAGCCACATGGCAACCTGTAACGGTATACGTCTGCCATACCGGTCGCTCAAAGGACCGAAGAATATCTGCCCGACTGCCAGCCCGATCATACTGGTGGTAAGTCCCAACTGAACCATTGAAGAACTCGTATTGAAATATTCTCCCATAGCCGGCAGGCTTGGCAAATACATATCTGTGACAAACGGCCCGAAGGCTGTCAACATTCCTAATAAGATAAGAATGAATAGTTTTGAATTATCTTTTCCCATATAATTACCCTTAATTAATTGCACGGCAAAATTAAGAATAAATCAGTTGACCCACCCCACCTAATTTAGCTGTGATTATTCAAAACAAGAACAAATAAATGCTTAATCACCCGGTTACTCCCAACTTCTTGTCCATACGCAGCTCATGCTTCGCAAAGCGGCGAATAGAGCGATAAGTGGGATGCAGTACTTTGTACGGGCGGATATCGCTCTCATAAACCAGGAACACCAACAGGCAGAACAAGGCTATCAGAATCAGCCAGCCGTACAATTCTTTCATCGAAACCATCAATGCCTGTTGCTGCACAGCACCATAAAGTTCTCCGGCAGACATCCGACTAATGAACGGGTTCACATGGTCCAATGACGAACCAAGCAGCATCGCATTCTTCTTTAAAGTCACACTCAAAGCACGCCCCAGGATAGCCGTGCCCAAAGCTCCGCCAAACCCGGCACTGACAAACGCCTGCACAGACACCGCTTGAAAAAAGTGCTGGAAAGGCACACGTGACAGCACCGTAAGAAAGCAAATAGCTATTATGACATACCCGAAACTACGAAAGAACAACGGCACAAACAGCGTCTCCTTCGGCAAAGCATAATCAATGCCAAAGTAGAAATACATCAGATAGACAGTGATGGAAGAGAAAGCAATCACCGTCATCGTCTTATAGCGCCATTTACGGCGTGAAAAGGTCAGAAAAGTAAAAGCTGCTCCAACCACAATGCCCAGCAACACTACCCAGTTGAGCGAAATCACATTCAGGGCATCATAACCCAATATACCCTCCATATAGATATGCTCAAACAGGTGTGAAGGAGCCAACAATATATCTATTATTATATAAAGTATAAAGGACAGCCACACGGAGCGATACGTCCACGTCTTCAATGCGATGAACGGATGACGGATGAAAGATGCGCGCCACAGGTTCAGTGCCAGGACTACTATGCCGATGACGGTTGCCGCCCGGATTGGGAAAGACCGGTACCAATCGTAATGCTCACCATAGACGCAGACGAAAAGGATGCACAGCAGAACGAGCCCCCACATCAAAGCTCCCAGCCAGTCGATACCGAATAACGGTAGTTTAGGTAAGGAACGATAGCTGCGGAATAGCCAGAGCGTAGCCAGCATCACTAATAGCAACAAGCCCACTATCAGCCAGTGCATATACTCCCACTTCGCCCAGAAAGCCGTGTAGACGGTTATCAAACCCGATAACTGGATGCAACTCTGCACCAGCAGGTAGATAAAGCAGAAGAACACCGATAAATCCCGCTTGGGAGTCAGCCATAGTTGAATGGTGGAGTTGCACTCAAACGTGGCCCACATGCGGAAGATGCCTGCAAAAAAGCAAGTTATCACCAGCAGGGGAATACTGCGGGTATGCATACATATCAGATTGGCAATAATCAGGGCTATGCTGCACGTCATCAGCGAAGTCTTCGAGGCGAAGCGGAATTTCAGGCGGAACATGATGGCGAACGTCAGCCCCATGCCCACCATAGACGCATACCCCGCCATCATAATGTCTTCCTGCATCAACGCCGTTGAACCGACCATTTCGCTGACTGCCGACAGATAAATACCACCGGAAAACTGGAAGATGATGACGAAGACAATGATTATCCAGGGGCGCAGTTTAGGCGGAACAAAGTCGCGGATGGCCGGAATAGAAAAAGGTCCTGTTTCGTGCATCGCATCAATAATTTACCACACATTCCACATTCATACCGGCACGCAGGCGCTCCATATCTTCCGGACGATTGTCCGCAGAGAACTCGATACGGATAGGAATACGTTGTTCCACTTTCACGAAGTTTCCGGCGGAGTTATCCTGCGGGAGAAGGGAGAAGCTGGCCCCCGTAGCACGGGAGATGGACTTCACGGTTCCTTTGAAAAGGATATCGGGAACGGCATCCACTTCTATTTCCACGGGCTGGCCTTCCCGGATATGTGTGGTCTGGGTTTCCTTGTAATTGGCTACTATCCATTTTTCGTTTTCATCAACCAGGTCCACCAGGGTTTGTCCGGGTTGTATCAGTTGCCCTTCTTGAATTTCCTTTCGTCCGGTGGTTCCGTCGCAAGGGGCGAGGATGACGGTATAGGAAAGATTCAGGCGTGCCAGTTCCAGGGCAGCCTGTGCAAGTTTAATGCCGGCATCGGTTTGTTCCAGGCGGTGGGTCTGTTCCTGTTTCACCAGGGTGGTGGATTGCCTTTGGCGCAACAGAAGTTCGTAGTGGGCTTTGGAGGCCTCATAGTTCGTTTGCACGGCATCATATTGCTGTTTGGTGACCGCATCCTGTGCCAACAGGTTCTTGTAACGGTGATATTCACGTTCGGCATTATCGAGGCGGACTTTAGCTTCCTGCAAGCCAGCGTCGGATACGGCAATGTTGTTCTGGGTAGTGTGTACAGTGGTAGCCACCGCATTCTTGCCGGAGATGGCATTCTGGAAATCAGCCTCAGCCTGTGCCAGACGGAAACGGAACTCGGCATCTTCTATCACAGCCAGCGTATCGCCTTTGCGAACCTGTTGGTATTCATCGAAATATATCTTCTTGATAAATCCCTGCACACGGCTGTTGACGGGGACGATGAGTTGTTTCACCTGTGCATTGTCCGTGTATGCCACGCTGCCGAGGTGAACGAAATGAGAGCACACCCACACCAGTGCGGCAATGAGCAGGAGACTAACCACCACGTTATAAATCACTTTTTTCTTCTTGCGTTCCATATGTTCTATTGTTATTTTAAATTCGTTTATAGGCTTCCGGCTGTCTTTCTCAGCTTATAGAAATTGAAAAGTATATTGATTTGTGCATTCACCAACTGCAATTCCGCATTCAGCTTGGAGTTGCTGGCGTCCAGCATATCGGTAATCAGTGCCAGATCATTCAGATAGCGGTTGTTCACCACACTGTAGTTCTGCGTTGCCAGTTCCAGACTTTTCTCCTGCGTATCACAGATAGTGAAAGCCTCGTGGAAACGGATGTATGCCGCTTTCACCTCCGTGCGCACATTCTCCTGCAACAGCAAGTCACTCTCCTGCGCCCGCCGGGTAGACAACCGTGCCAGACGAACCTTCTTGCCGGACTTGAACGTAGAAGCGATGTCAAACTTCACCCCGACACCCACATACCAGTAATTCAGGTTTTTATTAATGGGAGGCACTTCAATCGTGATAGGCCCATCCAGTTTGTCACCGGCAAAGAGAGCCACGGACGGCAGACGTTCCGCTTTCGCTATCCGCTCGTTATACTGAGACTGCTTGATGTTCAGCTTCATCTGTTGCAGTACAGGCGAACTCAATACAGCCGTTTCCTGCCAATGCGCTTCTTCCGATGGTTTCGGGAGCCGTCCCAGCAATGTTGTATCTACATCAATCACCGTTTCCTCCGACAATCCAAGCACTGTAGTCAACTGATTATTCAGAATGAGAATACTGTTTTCTATCTGCGTCAAAGCCAGTTCCAAAGATTTGAGTTGCAACTCATACCGGGTGATATCATTCTTCAAAGCCAATCCCTGCGATTGTTTGGCATTGATGTCTTCCAACAACTTGCGGGTTTGCTCGATATTCTTCCGGTACACTTCCGCCTGATTCTGCAATTTATACATCTCCAGATAGTTGCCTACCAGCAGAAAACGAATATCCTGCCTATTCTTCTCCTTATCCAGTTCCGCCAACTGTTGCTGCAACCGGGCTATGGCAATCCGGCTCGTGATAGCCCCTCCGGCATAAATTACCTGCGACGCTTCTATCGCAAAGTTATTACCGAAATGCGGCATAGCGGCATTCTCACCGTTCCCGAAGTCACGGTCCGCCAGCCAGGCATCGCCCAGATAGCTTGCGGAAAGGGAAACGTCAATGGAAGGAAGTTGGGCATTCTTAGCTACCTTCACCGCTTGTCCGGCCTCTTCTTCTGCCAGACGGAACGTGCGAATACTGCGGCTGTTAGCATCCGCCAACTCGAACATTTCTTCAATTGTCATCTTCTGAATGGTTTGTGCAGATGCAAGAGAAACGTTCAGAGCTAAAATCAAGACCAATAATTCTTTCAATCTTTTCATCATATCTATTAAATTGTTACCTCAAAAACGGCTGCAAAGTTCGGACAAATTCTTTGCTAAAGGTAAATCCAAAATTGTGCAAAGTTGGTTTAATTTGGAGATTTCAAAGGTTTGCGCTACCTTTGCCATACAATAAAAAAGACTACTTAATGGCCTCTTCCATACGCATCAAGAACATCTGTGAGCTGCCAATTATCAGCGGTAGCAAAAACGATACACGCAAGAAAATCAGTTGCATCACCATCGGGCACCGGGAAGCGGAAGAACAGTTTTCGTCAGACATCCACCTCGATGCCTTCATCATCCTATTGGTTTTATCCGGAAAGGGGCGGGCTGCAATCAATTACAAAACGTATAACATTCAAGCAAATACGCTCTTGCTGCTGACTTCCGCGCATTTGTTCCATTTTTATGATTACAGTGATGATTTCCAATGCCAATGTCTCTTTGTCAGCAAGGTATTTACTGACGAGATGGACTCCACTGATATGATTTACCGGAGAACAAAATATGGTGTACGGTTATATAATGAGCCTGTAATACCTTTGGAGCATCCACATGCCGCCCTATTAGCGGAACGACTGGACAGCGTCAACAAAAACATTGACCGTACAGAGCATTTTTATCACAAAGAAGTGATTCTGAACCGATTGTTCGCTTTCTATCTCGATTTAAGCGATATCCTCGAACGCACCAATCTGCCCCATACAGACGGTTGCCTGACCCGCTACGAAAGTGTCATCAAGTCGTTCATCGAACTACTGGCGGCACATTACCGTGAAGAACACAAAGTAGACTTTTACGCTGAACGGCTACACCTTTCCACCCATCACCTCACGCAAATCGTGAAACTTGTGACAGGGCAAAGCGTAAGCGACTTTATCTTTGAAATGCTATTCAGCGAAGCCCGCAACCTGCTGACGCACTCCAAACTATCCGTACAAGAGATAGCCACCACCCTTAACTTTTCCGACCAGTCTTCTTTCGGGAAGTTCTTCAAACGGAAAGCGGGCATATCACCTGTGGATTTCAGAAAAGACATGAAACGGGAAGAAATAGCTTCTTCGGATTCCCTGCTGAGTTACAAGTAATTACCCAGTAAGTATTTGCCAGTTTTTGCCACAGCCTTGGCAAAGTTTTGCCACTTCGATGGCAAGGTCTTGCCAATGCAATGGCAAAAGTTTGCCAACGAAGTGGCAAGAGGTTGGCAAACTACATCACAGTGCAGAAGTATACTTATTCTATCAACAGAGCATAAAGCTGTTTCTTTATTCAGATATTTATCGTACTTTTGTAGTCTGTAAACCAGCTATTAGATTCTAAGAAAGAATACAACTATGCGCTATAAACTTTCGGCACCCGCCACTCTGCACACCACTATTCAGCTCCCGGCATCCAAGAGTATCAGTAACCGGGCTTTGATATTACATGCTTTGGCACAGGGGTGCATCACACCCGCCAATCTGAGCGACTGCGACGACACCCGTGTCATGATAAAGGCTTTGGACGGAAATCCCGAACATATCGACATCCTTGCCGCCGGAACAGCCATGCGTTTTCTCACCGCTTATCTCAGTGTAACACCCGGCACACGCATCATTACGGGTACCGAACGGATGCAGCAACGTCCTATACGGATTCTTGTGGATGCCCTGCGCGAACTGGGTGCGCAAATTGAATATGCCGGCAAAGAGGGTTACCCTCCGCTACGCATCACAGGCACAGAGCTGGCAGGCGAAGAAATCACGCTGGCCGGAAACGTAAGTTCACAATATATATCTGCCTTACTGATGATTGGTCCGATTCTGAAAAACGGACTTAAACTGAACCTGACGGGAGAAATCATCTCACGCCCCTATATCAACCTGACGTTGCAACTGATGAAGGAATTCGGTGCAGAAGCCGCATGGAGTTCCGAAAGCAGCATCACCGTCCGCCCCGGCACTTACAAAGACATACCTTTCACGGTGGAAAGCGACTGGAGTGCTGCGTCCTATTGGTATCAGATGGTTGCCCTGAGCTGTGACGATGCGGCTAACGAGAAGGAAACCGTAAAAACTGAGGTGGAATTATCGGGACTTTTCCCACGCAGCTATCAGGGAGACAGCCGGGGAGCGGAAATATTCACGAAACTTGGTGTACGGACAGCACATACCGACCGTGGAGTGATATTAACCAAGATGGGCAGCCCTGTTGCCCGCATCAAGGAAGATTTAGTCGATATACCCGACCTGGCACAAACTTTCGTTGTGACTTGTTGTTTAATGAACATACCTTTCCGTTTCACCGGATTGCAGAGTTTGAAAATCAAGGAAACAGACCGGATTCAGGCACTCATCACGGAATTGCATAAGTTGGGATATGTGGTGAAGTCGGAAGAGGACAGTATATTAATCTGGGACGGTGAGCGATGCGAACCGGAAGCCAATCCCGTTATCGCAACTTACGAGGACCACCGGATGGCAATGGCCTTTGCACCTGCCGCCATGCGGATGCCGTCTTTATTGATTGCAGAGCCTCAGGTGGTTTCCAAATCTTATCCGGGATACTGGAAAGATTTGCAACAAGCCGGATTTGAAATAGAAATAGAGGAATAGGATATGTGGATACTGATAATAAGTCTGATTGCACTTGTCTGCATTGCCCTTCTGGCAGGATACATCCGCAACCGCCGCTTGCAGAAGAAAATTGAGCGCGGAGAACTGGATGCCATGCCCGAAGTAAAAGAAGTGGATGCAGAATGTTGTGGACAGCATGAGGTATGCGAACGGGACAGTCTGCTGGCTGCCGTCAGCAAGAAGATAGAGTATTACGACGATGAGGAGCTGGACAAGTACATCGGCGTTGCTCCCGAAGATTATACTTCCGAACAAGAAGATGAATTTAGGGATATATTCTATACCATGCAGGATACTGACGTCGCCGGATGGGTGCGAAGCCTGCAACTACGCGGGATTGCGCTGCCGGATAATATAAAAGACGAGGTATTCCTTATTATTGGAGAGAGAAGGACAGTGATTAGCGGTTAGTGATTAGTGATTAATGCCATGCGGTATGATAGTTCTCTATATACATTAACTGATAATCACTAATCACTAACAACTAATCACTAACAACGTGGATCTACTGCAATATACATTCTTTCAACACGCCCTTATCGGCAGTTTGCTGGCAAGCATCGTTTGCGGGCTTATCGGTACATACATTGTAACGAGACGGTTGGTGTTCATTAGCGGCGGACTGACACATGCTTCTTTTGGCGGTATCGGTTTGGGACTCTATGCAGGCATCTCCCCCATTCTAGCAGCCGGTGTTTTTGCTGTGTTGTCTGCGTTTGGGGTGGAGTGGCTGAGCAAACGCAATGATATGCGCGAAGATTCGGCCATTGCGGTGTTCTGGACATTGGGTATGGCATTGGGTATCATGTTCACTTTCCTTTCTCCGGGGTTTGCGCCCGACCTGTCTGCTTATCTGTTTGGCAATATCCTGACGATTACGATGACTGATATAGCGTTGTTGGCTGGGCTTGCGGTGATACTGACTATCTTCTTTGTGCTTTATCTGCGCCCGATTATTTATGTTGCTTTCGACAGGGAGTTTGCCCGGTCGCAAGGAATTCCGGTGCAGATATTTGAGTACGTGCTGATGATGTTCATTGCGCTGACCATCGTTGCCTGCCTGCGCATGGTGGGTATCGTGCTGGTCATTTCGCTGCTCACCATTCCGCAAATGACGGCGAACTTATTCTCACACCGTTTTCACCGTATTATATGGCTATCCATCGGCATCGGTTATCTCAGTTGCCTGGGGGGATTGATGATATCTTATTATCTCAATGTGCCTTCGGGGGCGGCTATCATCTTCTTTTCCATTATTATATATGTGGTATGTAAGTTGGGAAAGAGTTTTTATTTATCTTTACGGCAGAAAACGCAGAACCCGTAAAACCTACTGGCATAGTTTGAAACGCAAAGTAATCTACCTCACTGGCATCTTAGTGACTTTGATGCTCGTTGCCGGATGTTCCACTCGAAAGAATACAGCCGGTACACGCTTCTACCATGCCCTGACCACCCGCTACAACGTTTATTTCAATGGCAATGAAGCCTATAAAGCCGGACTCGAAGCGCAACAGCAAGGAAATAAGGACAATTACATGGAGGTGCTCCCCCTCTACCCCATAGGCAATAAAGAAACCACAAGTATCGGCACTTCCGACTTCGACCGAGCTATTGAAAAAGCACAAAAAGCCATCCGACAGCACTCCATCAAAAGACGCCCTATCCGCAAACCGGGACGGGCATACACGGATGAATACAAGAAATGGCTGGCACGTCGCGAGTTCAACCCCTTCATACACCGCGCATGGCTGTTACTGGGCAAAGCGCAATATCAGAAAGGAGACTTCCCGGAAGCTGCATCAACATTCTCCTACATCGCACGCCTTTACGACGGACAAACGGGCATCACTTCCGAAGCACTCATCTGGCTATCCCGCTGTTACTCTGCATTGGGTTGGCAATATGACGCCGAAGATGCCTTGAACCGGGTGAACAACGACAGTCTGCCCCTGTCACTGGCAGTTCCGTATGCCTCGGCAACGGGAAATTTCCTGTTGGGTAGCAAGCGGTACAGGGAAGCCATTCCGCATCTGGAAAAAAACGCCAAGAGCGAAAAGAATAAGAAACAGAAAGCACGCTGTTACTACCTCTTGGGGCAGACTTATCAAATGTTGCAGCAACCGGAGCAAGCCTATCAGGCTTACAGCAAAGTAATCCGCCTCAACCCACCGTATGAGCTGGCCCTCAGTGCCCGCATCCGGCAAACGGAAGTGATGCCCGCCGCCAACAGCCGTAAAATCACAGGAAAACTGTTGCGCCTCAGCCGTGACGAAAAGAATGAAGAATTTCTGGACCAGATATATTATGCACTGGGCAACGTCTATCTTGCCGAAAAAGATACGGTTCAGGCTCTTGCCGCCTATCATAAAGGAATAGAAAAGAGCAAACGAAACGGCGTGGAGAAAGGTGTTCTGCAACTCACGCTGGGAAGTCTGTATTGGCAGCAGGCACACTATGCCGAAGCGCAAAAAGCATACGCCGAAGCCATCGGACTGATAGACAAGACGCATCAGGAATATGATACCGCCACCACCCGTTCGGAAATTCTGGACAAACTGGTACCACACACCACTGCCATACAATTGCAAGACAGCTTGCAGCGCCTTGCCGGAATGACGGAGGAAGAAAGGCTGAGCATAATAAAGGAAATCATCGCGCAAGTCATTGCCCGGGAAGAAGCAGAACGCAAAGCGGCAGAGGAAGCGGAACGGAAAACCAACCGTCAACAAATGCTTGATGAAGCTGCCAATCAATTGCCCGCCACTTCCATCATCACCCGACCGGGACAAAGTACCACCACTACTCCGCAAACCACCCAACCTACCATAGGGGGAAAGCAAGCTTGGTACTTCTATAATCCGCAATTAGTGGAACAGGGGAAAGCGGAATTCCAACGTTTATGGGGACGCCGGAAATTGGAAGATAACTGGCGGAGAAAGAATAAAACTGTAGTTGCCCTGGATGATTTCGGGGAAATAGATTATAACGAGCCCGAACAAACTGCCGGAACAGATTCTATTCAGAACAATAAGGAAGGTGAAACTGACCGTACCCACTCGCAGAATAGTGAGAACGGGAAAACAGGCATCGGTAACAACGAAAAAACAGGCACCGACAGCCTTGCCAACGACACGCATCGCCCGGAATACTATCTGTCGCAAATTCCACTGACAGAAGAAGCAATGCAAGCTTCAAACGCATTGTTATCAGAAGCCCTGTATGGCGCCGGAATGGTATTCAAAGACCGTATGCAGGATTTCCGGAAAGCGGAAGCTGCTTTTGAAAGGCTTGTACGCCAGTTCCCGGACTTCACGCAATTGGATGAGGTGTATTATCAGTTGTTCCTGACTGAATTAGCGATGGAGTATTATGGGAAAGGGAGTAGATCCTTCGACAAGCTCAGGATGACGGATGACAGTCTTTCTACACAACAGCAATATGCGGGAACCCCTTTACAAAAAGCCGAAAGATATAAGTCCGAGCTTATCGCCCGCTTCCCCGAAAGCCGTTACGCCAAAACGCTGGCCGACCCGGATTTTGCGGAGAACGCCGTGCACGGTAAGCAACGTGAAGACTCGCTCTATACCCATGCCTACGAGCATTTCCAGGCGGGAGACACTGCCACCGTACGTGCTGCCGCGCATCTTTCCGCAGAGATATATCCTCTGGGACAGCATCGCCCGAAGTTCATGTTCCTCGATGCCGTCACCCGCCTGCAAGGTGGAGAAACCAAGCAATTCCTCGCCACCCTGAAACAACTTGTACAGCAATATCCGCAAAATGAAATCACCGACCTCGCCGCTCATATACTGAAAGGTGTACAGGAAGGGCGTTTGCTGGCCCGCGACAATCATACATTCGGTTCCATCTGGCAACGCCGGAATGCCGAACTTGCCGAAGCCGGTAACTTATTAGGCGATAGCCTGGGCAATGCCGCCGTCCTTCCACCGGACAGTGCATTCAGCACGGAGCGCAATGTTCCGTTCCTCTTTATCCTTGCCTACGAAGAAGGAAAAGTAAACGAAAACATGCTTCTGTTTGAAGTGGCACGCTATAATTTCTCCACCTTCCTGGTGAAGAACTTCGACCTTGCCTTTGCTCACGAACGGGGTATCGGGATGCTGCAAATCAAGCCGTTCAGCAATTATGATGAAGCGCAGCAATATTTCCGCAGACTCTATGCCACTCCCGAAATGGCTGCCCGTCTGAGCGGTATGCGTGCAGTGCTCATTTCGGAAGCAAATTATGAACAACTCATCAAGCAATACAGTTTTGATGACTACGACACCTTCTACCGTGCCCACTTCTCTTCCATTCCGGAACCCGAGCTGAAAGGTTACACACTGGACGAACCTCTGCTGAACCTACCTACCGAGGAAGAAGAACGGCAGAAAGAAGAAAATCTGCCTGCGGAAGAGGACGACCCGGAAAATGGTGTTATCTTTGAGGACTGAAATAGTGACGAGTTACGAGCTACGAGCTACAAGTCGCCGCGCCACTCGTAGCTTGTAGCTTGTAGCTTGTAGCTAAAAACTAACAGATATGAAGAAAGACAGATTACTTTGGGTAGACGATGAAATCAGTTTGTTGCGACCGCACATCCTGTTTCTGGAAGGCAAAGGTTACGAAGTCGACACCGTAACCAACGGACAGGATGCGCTCGACCGTTGCCGTGCCACTACCTACGACCTCATCTTTCTGGACGAAAACATGCCCGGACTGAGCGGTCTGCAAACCCTGGCACTGATAAAAGAAATCTGCCCCACCGTTCCCGTCATCATGATTACCAAAAGTGAAGAAGAAAATATCATGGATATGGCTATCGGGCAAAAGATAGCGGATTACCTTATCAAACCCGTCAACCCCAACCAGATATTACTGTCACTAAAGAAGAACCTGCACCGCCGGGATATAGTCAGCGAGGCCGCACAAACGGGCTATCAACAGAACTTCGGCAAGATAGGCATGCAAATCAACGATTCTCTGACCGCCGCCGACTGGATGGAACTATACCGCCGCCTCGTATACTGGGAACTGGAACTGGAAGCAACGGACAGCCCCATGAGTGAAATGCTTGCCATGCAGAAAGCAGAAGCCAACTCCGCTTTCGCCAAGTTCATCAAGAAGCACTATGCGGACTGGGTATCAACGCAAGACGCTCCCCTCGACCGTCCACTCATGAGTCCTGACATCTTCAAACGTGTTCTTTTCCCACTGTTGGACAAAGGTGAAAAGGTGTTCTTCATCGTCCTCGACAATTTCCGCTACGACCAATGGCGAGTCCTTGCCGACGAGCTGTCCGGCTTGTTCAACATCGACGAACAACTTTATTTCAGCATCCTGCCCACTGCCACACAATATGCCCGCAACGCCATCTTCTCCGGTCTGATGCCCGACCAGATAGCGCGGCTCTTTCCGGAATTGTGGGTAGATGAGGACGAAGAAGAAAATAAGAACCTGAACGAAGCCCCGTTGATACGCACCATTATCGAGCGTTATCGCCGTAACGATACATTCTCTTACCATAAAATAAATGATGCCGCAGGTGCCGAACGCCTGTTGGCACAACTGCCTGCACTGGCACAGAACGACCTTAATGTTGCCGTGTTCAACTTCATCGACATGTTGAGCCACAGCCGCACGGAAAGTAAGATGATACGCGAACTCGCCTCCACCGAGGCAGCTTACCGCAGCATCACGCTTTCGTGGTTCCGCCATTCACCGTTGAGTGACCTGCTGAAAGCACTTGCCAGCCGACAGTATCGTGTCATTATCACTACGGATCATGGCAGCATCCGCGTAGACAACCCGGTAAAAGTGCAAAGCAACAGTAAGGAAATCAATGCCAACCTGCGCTATAAGTTATCGCGCAACATGGCATACAATCCTAAACAAGTATTCGAAATCACCCGCCCCGCAGACATACACCTGCCCTCACCCAATGTGAGCACGCGTTATATCTTTGCCACCGGACGGGATTTCTTTGCTTATCCGAATAATTATAATCACTATGTCAGCTACTACACTGATACTTTCCAGCATGGGGGGATATCGATGGAAGAGATGATTATTCCACTGATTACGTTGGGGGGACGAAGCTGATGGTAAGTCTCCTACCACCTCCCCCTACGGGTACTCCTCCTCCCGGGAGGAGGAGAATTGAGATAGTCTACTAATAAATCACATAAGTTAAAGATAATATGGAAATCAAAATTCAATCTCTGGACCATATCCACGAAGCCGCCCGCGAATTTATCGCTGCAATGGGCGACAATACCGTTTTTGCTCTTTACGGAAAGATGGGAGCCGGTAAAACTACATTTGTCAAGGCACTTTGCCAGGAATTGGGCGTTGAGGACGTCGTTACCTCTCCCACTTTTGCCGTCATCAATGAGTACCGCTCGGACATAGCGGGCGAACTCATTTATCATTTCGACTTCTACCGCATCAAGAAGCTGGAAGAAGTATATGACATGGGGTATGAGGATTATTTCTACAGCGGAGCGCTCTGCTTTATTGAGTGGCCGGAATTGATAGAGGAACTGTTGCCGGGCAATACGGTACGTGTCACTATCGAAGAACTGGAAGATGGCTCACGCAAGCTGACAATGGAAAGCCAGGAATAAGTCACTATGAGCCAATACATCATTCAGGGAATTTTTGCAGTAGCCGGCATCATTTCATTGCTGGCTGCGGTGTTCGACTGGGAGTGGTTCTTCACTGCACGGAACACTCAGTTTGCGGTAAGGAGTGTGGGACGACAGCGTGCGAGGTTATTTTATGGAGTGCTGGGGGCTATCCTTATCGGGATGTCGGTGTTCTTCTTTCTGAATACGCCGCCGGTATGATTTTTTAGACACGGATTACACAGATTACACGGATTCTAACACTATACTATAATTGCATCAGTATGCATTTAGTAAAGAAATCCGTGTAATCTGTGTAATCCGTGTCTAAAAGATATATTATTGCCATCCCCCGCCGAGCGCCTTATACAGCCGCACCAGCGTTATCTGCTTATCCCGTATCGCATTACTCAGCCCTATCTGCGCATCAAAATATCCACGTTGAGCATCCAGCACATCCAAATACCCGATAACCCCGTTGATATACTGTAACTGGGCCAACTCCACATTCGACCGTGCCGCCTGCTCCAATTGCAGACGTGACTCATAAATCTCCTTTATCTTGCCAAAGTCCACAATCGCATTCCGCGCATCCTTGAAGGCAGTCAACACCGACTTTTCATACGCATAGACCTCCGCCTCATACGCCGCCTTCTTCGCCTTCAGCATCGCCCGGTTCTTACCCATAGCAAACAGCGGCGTCAACAACGAACCGCTCAGGAAATGATAAGGTGACTTCAGGAAATCCGAAAACTCGGTACTCTCCAACCCGTAGTGAGCCGTCAGGCTGAGACGGGGAAACATATTGGTGTATGCAAGTCCCACCGTCGCATTCGCAGCAATCAGTTTCTGTTCCGCCTGACGCACGTCCGGACGACGTTCCAGCAGCGTGGAAGGAAGCCCCACAGGAAGACTTTCCGGCAGTTTCACCTCTTCCGGCAGCACCGAACGCTCTATCTTTCGCGGATACTCGCCCGCCAGGAAAGCAATGTCGTTCTCTTTGATAGAAATCTTCCGTTCCAGGTCCGGCACCAGCGTTGCCGTACGTGCCAACTCCACCTGGGCCTGCTGATAAGAAGTTTCCGAGGTCAAACCACCCTCAAAACGGAGTTTTGCCAACCGGACACCCTCCTTACGGGCACCGAGTGTCTGGCGTACAATTGCCAATTCATTATCCAACGCCACCAGCTCGAAATAAGCCTGTGCCACTTCTGCCACCAGACTCATCTTCAAGGCACGTTGCGCTTCTATCGAACCCAGAAAGTCCGCCATACTCTTATCCTTCGCCCAACGCAGATTTCCCCAAAGGTCCACCTCCCACGAAACGATTGCTTTCGCCTCATAACTCCGGTCCGAATCATAATTATCGCCGCCATAGTTCTCCGCCTCCTTGTCTGCATACAGCTTGCCACTGACTTGCGGGAAAAGATTGGCAAAGTCTATGCGCTTCATCGCAGCCAATTCCTTCACCCGTGCGGCGGCAATCTTCATGTCCTTATTATATTCCAGCGTCCGCTCGATGAGCGCCTGCAGGGTAGTATCAGTGTAGATGGTCCACCACTGGCGGTCGGCAATGGAAAGTGTATCCTGCTCCGTAGAGTCGAGTTGCTGCGGCAGGTCCAGTTCCGGACGCGCATAGTGTTTACCCAACTGGCAGGAACTGAGCACCAATGCCAGCACCATCATATAGTATATCGTATATTTCCTTTTCATAACTTATCGTTTTAATCGCTTCGCAACTTTCTTAATATTCGCACCTTTCGCTTTTGCCTTCGCCTTATAAATCAGCACGAAGAAGAACGGTACCAGCAAGATACCTACCGTCACAGCCAGAATCATTCCGAAGAATACGCCCGTACCGATGGCCTGACGGCTTGCCGAACCCGGTCCGCTGGCAATCACCATCGGCAACATACCGAGGATAAATGCCAACGACGTCATCAGGATAGGACGGAAACGCAACTGCGATGCATGCAGAGCGGCTTTCACCACATTCGCCCCACGGTCCACCTGCTCTTTGGCAAACTCCACAATCAGAATGGCATTCTTTGCTGCCAGACCGACCAGCATTACCAGTCCAATCTGGAAATAAACATCATTTTCCAGTCCGCACAGCCATACCCCAAGGTAAGCTCCCAATGCAGCAATCGGCAATGAAAGCAATACGGCGATAGGCACCGACCAGCTCTCGTAAAGTGCAGCCAGGAAAAGGAATACGAACAGGAATACCAGTGCCAGCACCATAGCGGTCTGTCCGCCAGCCTGCTTCTCCTGATAAGAAAGTCCGCTCCATTCCACACCGATATTGTCCGGCAAGTGGTCACGGGCTATCTGTTCAATGATTTCCATTGCCTGACCTGAACTGTAACCGTCGGCAGCCCCGCCACGAATCACGGCGCTGTTGAACATATTGAAACGCTTGATGCTACCCGGCCCCGTGGTGTACGAAGTTGTTCCGAGGGAAGTCAACGGTATCATTACATTATCCGCACCACGCACGAAGAAGAGGTTGATATTCTCTTTATGTTCCCGATAGGGAGCTTCCGCCTGGATGTACACACGATAGATACGGTTGAACATATTGAAGTCGTTCACATATACCGAACCGGTATAGGCCTTCATGGTTGAGAATACATCCGCCAGGGGTACACCCGCCAGTTTCACCTTATCCCGGTCTACATCGAAATAAAGTTGCGGAATATCCGCCTGCAAAGAAGATGAAAGTCCCGACAACTCCTTGCGCTGCGATGCGTAATACATCAGTGTGTCCGTTGCCTGTACCAGGTTGTCGAAAGTGGCATCACCACGTGCTTCAAGCTGCATCTCGAAACCGCCGGAACTTCCCAATCCCGGAATAACGGGCGGCGTAGAGAGATAAACCTTACATTCGGGATATTCCTGAAGGTCTTTCTTCACTTGTGCCATTACATCATCAATGGTCTGTCCGTCCCGTGCTCCCCAGGGTTTCATGATGACGGTCAGTTCACTGCGTGCCTGACTGCTCCCTACTCGCGGGCTGCTACCCACTACGCTTTGCACATATTCCACAGCCGGATTCAACATCAGATATTCCACTGCACGTTCCGATACGGTACGCGTGCGTTCCAGCGTTGCACCTTCGGGCAATTCCAGTTCTACTTTGAAATATCCCTGATCTTCCACAGGCAGGAAGCTGGTCGGAATCAACCGGTTCACCAGGAAGATGGCTATCAATACTATACCGAACGCTCCCAACACCCTGCGGGGATTGCCTATCACGCGTGAAATCTGACGCACGTATTTGCGGTTACCCATATTCAGTGCATAGTTGATATAACGGAATACGATGTTTTTCCGCTTGTGGGAGTCTGGTTTCAATATCAACGAACACATCACCGGGCTCAGTGTCAGTGCAACTACCGTAGAGAGTAATACGGAAACCACAATTGTCACTGTAAACTGGCGGTAGAGCTGTCCTGTGATGCCGCCGAGGAAACTAACCGGAACAAACACGGCTGCCAGCACCAGCGATGTAGCGATAATTGCTCCCGTCAGTCCTTCCATAGCTTTCTTTGTGGCTTCGTAGGGCGGTAACTTCTCTTCGTGCATGATGCGCTCCACATTCTCCACCACCACAATGGCATCGTCCACCACAATACCGATGGCAAGCACCAGTCCGAGCAACGTAAGTATATTGAGCGAGAAACCGAATATCAACATGAAACCGAATGTACCAATCAGAGAAATAGGCACCGCTACAATCGGAATCAATGTCGCACGCCAGCTTTGCAATGACAGGAACACGACGATAATTACCAGTGCCAGAGCCTCAAACAGCGTCTTATACACTTCATGGATAGATTCCGAAATGTACGTTGTCATATCGAACGGTATCTCGTAGCTCAATCCATCAGGGAAATTAGCGCTAATCTCGTCCATCGCCTTTTTCACATTCTCCGCTACTTCCATAGCGTTGGCCCCCGGCAGCATATAGATGCCCAGCACCGCTGCATTCTCACCGTTAATGCTACTCTCGGTATTGTAAGAAGAAGCCTCCAGAGATATGCGTGCCACATCGCGCAAACGGATGATAGAGCCATCTGCATTGGCACGTATCACGATTTCTTCAAACTGCGCAACAGTGGACAGACGTCCCTGTGTAGTGATAGGAATAGTGATATCCAATCCTTTCACCGGTTGTTGTCCAAGCACACCGGCTGCAGACTCACGGTTCTGGTCTTTCAGTGCATTCTGCAAGTCGGCCACGGTCAGTCCGAAGTTAGCTAACTTATCCGGCTGTACCCAAATCTGCATGGCGTAGTAGCGGCTACCGATATTCGACACACGGCCCACACCGGGAATACGGCGAAGCAAGTCGAGCACATTCAGCGTAGCAAAGTTACTCAGGTAGATTTCATCAAACTTCGGGTCGGAAGACATGAGGCAGATAGTCATCAACTGGCTGGCTGCCTGTTTTTCTACCGAAATACCGTTTTGCACCACTTCCGCCGGAAGACGGGACTCCGCCAGTTTCAGACGGTTCTGAATTTCCACTGCCGCCAAATCCGGGTCGGCAGAGATGTCAAATGTCACTGTAGCCGAGAAACCACCGGAGTTGGAACTGTTGGACTCCATATAGAGCATTCCCGGTGTTCCGTTCAATTCCTGTTCGATAGGTGTGGCTACTGCCTGCGATACCGTCAGTGCGCTGGCACCCGGATAGGATGCACTGATTTTCACTACCGGCGGCGTAATCTGCGGATATTGGTCAATAGGGAGCATCGACAATCCGATGATACCCACAATGACAATCAGTATGGAGATGACAGCCGAGAATACCGGTCTGTCTATAAAGAAACTTACTTTCATATGCGTCTGTTTTACGTTCGTCAATTACTTCTCAGTCTTAACCGTATCCGATGTCTGACTTTGTTCCTCGTCTTCTTTCTTCAACAGGGCATTGTTCACCTTAACTTTCATACCCGGACTCAGCTTATGGTATCCTTCCACCACGATGGTTTCACCCGGCACTAAACCTCTTTCCACTACCACCTGGTTTTGGAATTCCGGTCCCAGTTCAATAAAGCGCCGTTCTACGGTGGAGTCGCGACGCATCACAAACACGAAAGCGCCACCCTTTTCGATGATTACCGATTTCAGGGGGACAACCGTTGCATTCTCACGGACATCCAGCAACAGCTTCACTTTGGTGAACTGTCCCGGCAGCAACACATGTTTCGGATTGGGCATCTCGGCACGAACAGAGAATGTACCGGTGCGAGGGTCAACCTGTGGTTCGGCAAAGTCAACCAAACCTTTGAACGGATAAACCGTATTATCGGCAAGTGTAATAGAAATATTCGGTTGCCAGGAACGGGTGGAATCTTTTTGTCCCAGGTTCACGTTGCGTTCTTTGGTTTTCAGATAGTCCAATGCAGTCATACTGAAATCAACCAGTACCGTATCACTCTTCACAATAGCTGCCAGCAACGACTTACCGCCTGTGCCAACCAGTGTTCCGAGGTCTACATAGCGTTCACTGATATGTCCCGACAGCGGGGAACGGACAATTGTATACCCCAGTTCCAGTTCCGCC
>CAMTFK010000067.1 GCA_947071285.1 uncultured Bacteroides sp.
CTTTCTATTTTTCGGCAAAAGTATAATAAAATCTGTCACTTACAACTATTATCCCAGAATATTTCATTTTTTTTCTCATCCTTGTTAATTTTCCGCGACAAGACAAACAAATAATCGGACAAGCGGTTCACATAAGCGAGCAATTCAGGAGCAACTTCGCACTGCTCCGCCAAAGCCAAAATGCGACGTTCCGCCCTGCGGCAAACCGTGCGGCAAACATGACAAACAGAAGCTCCGCGACTGCCACCGGGCAGTATAAAGGCATGCAACGGGGAAAGCAGATTATCCAAACGGTCTATTTCCTTCTCAATACGTTCTATTTCTTCGGGGTGAATGACACTGGCGCACTTCAAATCCGTCTTCTCAAGGTCGGTAGCCAGATTGGAGCCGACTGCAAAAAGACGGTCCTGGATATGGCGAACAAGTATTTGGTCCTCTTCATCGGACAGATAAGTGATGAGCACGCCCAAATTGGCATTCAGTTCATCCACTGTGCCGTAGGCTTCAAGGCGAACGTGGGTCTTCGATACGCGAGTACCGCCTACCAATGAGGTAGTACCTTTATCTCCGGTTTTTGTATATATTTTCATAACGATTAGTGTTTAGTGATTAGCAGTTAGTAAATGATGCTAATCATCCATCACTAACCATTAATCACTTATTGAAACGCCTAAAGATAATCAAAAGTTGACAATGTAGTCCTGTTTTATCTTTGTTTTATCAAAGAAAAGAATACCGATGTCATAAAGGTCAAACGTGACACCCGCTTTTTCATCCTGTATCATACGCTTCCAAAGCCTTTTCATCTGTGGAGTATAGCCTATTCCTTCCACAACAAAAATAGACTTCTTCGTTGTGCGCACAGCACAGATACGAAACACTTCTTCCATAAATTCCGGATGGCGGTAATCATGCAGATAAAGGAAGTCAACAGGTACTCCGGCTTCCAGAAACAACCCGGAAAGTTCGGATGCAGAGGTATAGTCCGCCCCCTCCTTCCCTGCTTTCAGATAGAGCGAAGAAGCGGCAAGCCTGCCGGCATCCACAATGGTATCAGGCTGAGTATAGTTGACCAGGCGGAACAGGAGACGTTTCACCTTTTTCGATTCATACTTCCAGTTCTTGTCTTTCTGCGGAGCCAGCTTTTTCTGTTCCGCAGCCAAATCTTTATACTTATAATAAGGAGTACTCTCATAAATCACCTGCGTAATCAGGTTGAAAGCAAAAGGTGAATGTACCCCGTAGCCGCAACGATGGCGAAAGCGGCTTAACCAGATAAACGGGCGTTTCAAAGTCAATGTGATGTGGTTCATAATACCCTCCCTTCAATTATCTTTGCTTCCGAAGAATAGTTCTCTTTAACCGTTAGCTGCACGTGCTCCCCTTCAAAATGGAAAGAGAGATTAAGAGCTGTAATCCAGTTGACGTAATGCGCTTTCAATTCCAGTACGGAAGAGGACGGCCAGGCATAACTTCCCGCTACATAAAAAGGACCTTCTATCCCGTTGAAATGTCCCTTGGCTTCAATAGAATAAGGCGGATAGGCTTCGATAGAAGTCTTTTTCCATTGTTTGTAGCCGAACAGAAGGTCGTATGTGGCGCCGGAAGTTTCCATAACGGTCATTATCAATCCTTTCTGTTCGAAGTGAAGGGTGAGAGATTGCCAGCCAAACTTATTTGGTTCAAGCGTAATGCTTTTACCTGCATATTCCCGGGCAAGGGATGAATTTGCCTTTCCCTGCACCACCGGCAGGCGGTAGGAAGATTGTTTTTTCTGCAAACGCTTATAATCTCTTCCCGGTGTCAATGCTTGGTCGCCCGTCACGGCAGGCAGTAGACGGTTCCATACCAGGCGGCGCTGCGTGGCTCCATCTATCAGGGTACATTCGGTAATGACCACCACCATGTCTTTATCGGGTATGATTAGCGCATACTGTCCCAATGCCCCATCTATACGGACAGCACCCGGATACTCGCAAATCCACATATGATAGCCGTAACCATAGCCGAAGCTGCCTGTATCCGACTGTTTTGCCATCATCTGGTCCACCCACCAGGCAGGAAGCAATTGTTTGCCTTTCCATACGCCACGATTCAGCAGCAACTGACCGAACTTTGCCAGTGATTCGCTCTGTACATATACCCCCCAGCCTCCGGTATTGATACCTTCAGGACTGATTTCCCAGGATATATCAGTGATGTGCATCGGCTCAAAAAGCTTTATGCGGAGGTAATCCAACACCTTCATTCCGGTCACCTTTTGCACAATGGCAGAAAGAATGTAAGAGCTCATGGAGTCATAATCGAAATGCTCTCCGGGAGTTTTTACAGTTTTCTCCAGATAGCCCCTTATCCAGTCCGTACGGACATTACGCATATTCCAGTCCGGGGCAATGCCGGAGGTCATGTTCAGCAGGTTACGAACAGTCATACCAGCAAGGTTTGCTGAAATGCTGTCCGGAAGTTGGTCGGGGAAGAAAGAGGCTACACGGTCCGTCAACCGCAGACGGTTCTCGGAGATGGCAAGACCAACGGCAGCACCCACAAAGGTTTTAGAACAGGAGAATACGGTATGACGATATTCCGGAGCGAAAGGTTCGGGATAGATTTCGGCTATGACCTTGCCATGGCGCAGAACCATTACACTATGTATATCCGTTTTGGGCAGCCCCATCAAGGAGTCCATCAGAGCAATGACCGCTCCGGAGGGTACACCTTCGGCTTCGGGCGTGGAACGTTCCAGTTCACGGATTTGTGCGCTGACTGTTACAGATGCCAACAGGGAAAGCGCAAGAAAAAATAAGGCAAGTTTGTTCTTCATACCTATACATTTACACATCAACAGGGCGCAAAAGTAAAGTATTCGGGAGTGGTGAACAAATCTTTTGGAGATAATTTATACGATTCAAATCATAACCTGCAGAAATCTCCGCCGGATGCGGGTAACAAATGAATAATAGAAAAAGCGGGAAGTACCATGGATACTTCCCGCTTCTACATAATAAAAAGGATTCAACCTTTTATCCCAGAGGATCCTCTTCCAAGCCACCTTCACCGGAGCCACCTTCACCCGGTTTCGGTTTCACGACCGCGTCTTTAACCACAGTCCCCTTACCTACTTCCAGTCTTTCCACACTGGTCTTGCCCAGCATATCCTTGAAGTAGCTCCCCGAGGTGAAGATAATTTTACGACGATATACCGTATTGGCATCCACATCGTCCACTCCCACCTGACTTTTCGCATTCAATCCGGGACGGAAACAGCCGAAGTCTCCCAACTGAACGGAATATCCTTTGTCCAAATCCATATTCAGGGTATCAATCAACCCGTCAATCACCATTTTCACCACACCACGCGGTGCCATACTCACTTTCTGTACTTCTTCGCAGAGTTTCTTAAATTCTACCATGCCCAACACTTTCGTTTGCGCCACAAATTTCTCAGTTTTAGTTTTATCAAAACCAAACACTACCTTCTTTACTTCATACTTAATTGCCATAATCTTCGTTTTTAATGATTTAATAATAATATGTATATTGTCTTTCTCTTATCTCGTCCGGGAGCAAGACGTTTTTCACTGTGAGGCCTCAACAGTCAGACGTTCTGTTTTCTCAGATTCGATGTTGCAAAGTTAGGGCGAGATAGAGGTAAAAGCAAGAAAACGGCATCTACCAAGCGATTACATAAAACACTAATAAACAACCTATTACAATATCACTATCTCTACAATCAATGAAATGAAGAGAAAATGAAGAAGAATAGCTAAGAAGGCAAATTAGCAATGTTCTCTACAAGAGAGAGGCATAAGTAACTGATAATGAAGGGAGCGTTTTTTGCATTGCTCTACAAGTAAGCTATATCTTGCAGAAAGCGGAAAAACTCGTATCAGAAAATATATTGCACCCCCACTTGATATCCGACATAAATCTGTTGGAATCTCGTTGAACCTGTTTTCTCCCAAATAGCATGTTTGAAGTCTAATTCCTTATCCGCATTTCCCGAATTCATATAGTTCAGACTTGGTCCTCCGAATAACTCAAAATGAGAAGATAATCTGAATGCAGGCAAAATGGAATAGTTAACATTAAAAACAGTGTTACTGAGCCGGCCGTCATCGACAACAAAAAGCTTGTTTGAGTATCCAAAACAAGCTATTTTCAACTCATTATTAATTCTGAGCCATGACAGGCAGTTGATATGAAAACCAAATCCCGCTTCTGTTGCATATGAACGCCCGGAAGTTTTATGATTATATCCCACTCCTATAATTCCGTATGTCACTTTGCCTCCCGAACGGAATGTTGCCATCACACTTCCTGATTCATTGTACGTAATGGCAATACCCTTCTCTCCATTTTTTATAATATTGATTAAGCCAATAGGATAGTCACTATTCTCCGCAATATTAATCAATCCGGCAAATTGAACCCCATTCACATTTTTTGCTTTATTTATCAAGCCGCCGAATTGGAGTCCGTTAATATCATTTGCCACATTTATGATTCCGGCAAATTGGAGTCCGTTTGCTTCGTGCGTAGTGATATTGGCAAGTCCGGCTATCGCCACCGCCTCCTCATTCCGGGAGAGTCCGACAAGTAAATTAAGCGATACATTGTTCGTATATTGATAAGAACGAACCCCATTGGTGCTTAATGGAGGAAACAGGGTTAACTGGAACGACGAACTCTTTTCCACTACCTGCGAAAAAGCCAATCCGTGAGTTGCCAAACAGGATACGATTGCTACTAACAATTTTTTCATCTTGAATCTGCTTTTAAAAATAAATGATTTATGCAGCAAATATATCTGCGAATCCAATTATAGAGAAACTTATTTGACGAATCACCCGTTTGCCTTTGACGAATAACAGAACCACATCATTCTAATGTTTAGCGATATGATTAACTTTGCCACATGAAAAGACTTTATTCAAACAACTATTGGCAAATCGTTTTTACGGCATGGGCAGTGATTATCCTCCTGCTCTGGATACAGTACATCTATTTGTCGTCTTTCGTAGCGGCAACTTTGCTGCTTATAGTACATATTCCTATTGTTTATCTTTCTGTTGTCCTAACCAACAGATGGTTTCCTAAAGCTGTGCACAGAAAGAGATTGAAGCTATTCATTCTTCAGTTTGCAGGTACCGTTCTTTTCATCTCACTGATTTTAGCTCTGAATTTCCAATTAATGAAATGGGCGGAAACTCACGGCTATTTTCCTGAATCCATTCTTTTAGCCAATCACACCTCCTTCATGCTGGATTTTCTCTTTTCAATTCCCTCCGTTTTAGTCATTCTTTTTGGATTTTGCGGGCTAAGATTCTCTTATGAGCATATCAACCTTAAAAAAGCACATCTGGAAAATCAATTGCAAGTTTTACAATCTCAAATCAATCCGCATTTCATGTTCAATGTATTGAATCATATTCATACGTTGATGCAGACAGACGTTAATATGGCCTCTTCCCTACTGTTGCAATACTCCGACATGCTCCGCTTTCAACTCTACAAGGGTAAAGGAGAAAAGGTTGAATTACAAGAAGAGATACACTTCCTGCAGGACTTCATTGAAATAGAAAAAATACGCTGGGGGAAAAAGATTAAGGTTACGGCGGATTGGAAAGCTGACTGCATGAGTATAAAAATCCCTCCTTTGCTATTAATTACCTTTGTGGAAAATGCATTCAAGTATGCCTCGCGCACCCTATCGGAGCAGGGGTTTGTAACAATCTCATTTCAGCAACAAGGCACTGCGATTAGCTTCGTCGTGGAGAATTCCAAATCAATAGCCCCCATGTACGACAAACCCAAAGACCGGGCAACAGGCATCGGACTGGAAAACGTCAGACAACGGCTAAATATCCTTTATGGCGAGAACTACCAGCTAAACATACAAGAAACCAAAGACACTTATTATTCAAAACTCGAAATATGGCACATATAATGGCAGACAACATAGAAGAGAGAAAACTAAAATGCCTGATTGTCGATGACGAACCGGTAGCTATTGACGGACTGATTCTTCACATCAATAAATTAGATTTTCTGGAAGTCTCGCAAACTTGTTTCTCGGCTGTGGAAGCGAAAAAGACATTGGAAACAACAGAGATAGACCTGATGTTTCTGGACATTAATATGCCCTATCTGTCCGGCATCGACTTTTTGGAGTCTACAGAAGAACCTCCTTTGACCATCCTGACCACAGCACATTCGGAGTATGCATTAGAGGGATACAAGCTCAATGTAGTGGACTATCTGCTCAAACCTATCGGATTCCAAAGATTCTTCCAGGCGGCATCTAAGGCAAAGAATGCTTTCAGCTCTCAACTGTTATTGGAGAATAAGGAAGAAAAGACAAACACCAATCTATACGTAAGACAAGGCACTGCCTTTAGCCGGATATTGTGGAAAGATATTTTGTATATTGAAGGCATGCAAAACTACGTCAGGCTTCATTTCATCGACAGAAGCCTGACTATCCACCAGACCATGAACTCATTGGAACAAATCTTTCCAAGCAGCATTTTCTATCGGGTGCACAGGTCTTATATTATCAATATTAATCACATAGACTCTGTTTCGGGCAGTCGAATATTCATTCATAATAAGGAACTGCCCATTTCTGCCGCAAAGAGAGATCAATTCTACAAGGACATAGTATTTAACAATCTGATCAGCAAATGAGCTACTTGCTTCTCATATACACCACATTCCTCCCTGCTCCATACCTCGTCAGCAGCCCGTCTTCAATAAATAGGTTCAAGTCCGTGACCGCCTGCTTCACGCTGCGCCCCGTCAGCCGGGCATACTGCGCACGATTAATGCAAGGATACTGCTGAAAATACTCTTCAAGCAAACGGAAACGTTGCTCCACGGACAGGAGTGGTACGGAAGACTCGGACTTGGATGCCGACTGCGGATGGCGCTCCAACTGCATCTTCTTGTCCAATTCATTATAAAACTCCTTACTCAGACGGAAATTCAAACCACGAAGCATCACCGAGGCGGCACGCAGTTCTTTCTTCTCCATCACTTCGCGCCGACAGCTTAGCGAAGGTGTAAAATAACCCAGTTCGCCCAACTCCACCGTCCAGCCATCGGCAAGGCAGTCGCGCAACTCATCCATAAAGGAAGCCATGGCGCCCTCCAACAAGCTGCGACTGATGCCGGTGAAAAGATGAACACGGTCCAGGAATTCTTTCCGTTCGATGGTTCCTTTGGGTATGAAACGGGCGTAAAGGGGTTGCTGCTCGCCGGTTTGGCGAATGTCAGGCTTCTCTAAAAGGTCATAATATGCACTCATCTGTATGTTTTTTAGGGGTACTCCACATCAAAAGCATGAAGTGCCGGGGTTAAGTGGTCACGCCGCTATCTTTATCTCTTTTCTCTGCGGCGGCTAAGGAAAATCGTAGTAAACGCTTATTCTTTCCACCGTGGAGAAAGTTTCTTTCCACCACGGGGCTTTTTTCTTTCCACCATGGTGGAAAGAAACTTTCTCCACGGTGGAAAGATTTAATAGAGGCATGCAAATGTACTAATCTTAGGCAACCAAAACAATAGGAGAGCCTAAGAAAAAGATTAATCGACCGCAAAACGGTGAAATTGGTTGGCACACCCGTAATCCGTCTATTACGATATTGGAATCAAGAGCCTATCTTTGCAGCAAGAAATAATAAAAGACAGAAGAATAGATTGAAATGAAAACCTTGAAATAAGTAAAAATGATGGAAGAAATAAGAATAGACTGCGCCCACCAGAGCGAAGCGGATTTGGCTTTGGCAAAAGAACAGACACAATTGCTTTTCCGCTTAAACCACACCATGCCGATGACAGAAGAATATGATGAATTGCTTCATCGTCTTTTTCCCGACATGGGGGTAAACAGCCGAATCAATACGCCACTTACGGTGGTCCGCGCCCACAATGTGAAAATCGGGAACAATGTGATCATTATGAATGGATGCCTGTTGATGTCTGCCGGCGGCATCACTATTGACGACGAAGCACAGATAGCCGCCAACGTGCAGCTCATATCCAACAATCATGACCTCGAAAACCGGATGATTATCACTTGTAAGCCCGTACATATTTGCCGCCGGGCATGGATAGGAGCCGGCGCTACCATTCTGCCCGGTGTGACCATCGGAGAAAACAGTGTGGTAGGGGCCGGGAGTGTGGTGACTCGTAATGTGGAGCCCAATACCATAGTGGCCGGCAATCCGGCACGGGTAATTAAAAAGATATAAGAAAGTTATTGATTCACCACGAAATTGCGTATCTGGCACTCGGTCCCGGCACCCTTTGCCACACGCAAGCGCAGTGTATGGCGGCCCGGAGCAAGTTCCGTTTCAAACATATACACCCACGGGATGTATAGCGTCCGGCTCCAATCGGTAAATGTATCCAACTTTTTGAAAGGAGCGCCGTCTACACTATATTCCAGCACACAGGCTTGCGGACCGGCTGCACAGAAGATGCCCACCGCGCGACCTTCGAAAGGAAAAGAAAGACTGGCTCCGGCACGGTCCGCCACCAACATGGGAACGTGTACAAAGCCTTTACGGGTGCTTCCTTTCACCGTAGGCACCCAGTCGTCTGCCACCTTCCAACCACGCAGTTGTTCGGCCGAGCGAATGTCAACAAACGTGCCCTTATCATAAGAATAAGCATCTATCGGTTTTTCCGGCATCTCATGCGGCTGAACGGTTTTCTTTAGTATATCACCCTGCCATTCAAAGTCGAAAAGGCGGTTGATGGCGGCGGCATAATACTTATGACCGTCCCAAGCAGGGTGCGTGCCGCCGAAATACTTCCAGTCGAACTCACCGTCACGCATGCGGCGCGCCACTTCTTCCGCCAGGTTGATGGAAGAAACATAATAATGGTTGGCTACGCTCTCGTGGTTCATAATCACCTGGGGCTGTATGCCCTTGTCCAGCAAAGGAATGAACGGGTCATAAATAAAATGAAGCATAACCATATCCATTTCGGGATTCAAGGTGCGCGCATGACGGATAATACCCTCCATTCCGCGCATTTGCTGAATATAGTTGAAGGAATTAGTATCATCGTTCACCGCTGCCTCAACAAACAGTAAATCGGGCATGCCTTTCTGCAGAACGTCATTTTCGAACCGGAAAGCATGAGGGGTGGTTCCGGTAGAAGGTATTCCGGCATCAATAAAGGTAAATTCCGTATCGGGGAAACGTTGTTTCAAATCTTCCTGTATCATGTTCCGCCAGCCGCGCATTTCGGTGATGGAACCGCCGAGGAAAGCAACACAGCCTTTCTTCTCTTTCGTGAATTTCAGATAAGAGTTGGCAAGGCTGCCACGCTGGTGAATCACTTGTTTCTTCTGATAATCCGGTTGGTTGCGGACAATGAAATCGACCATCGGCTCCGGATTCTCCAGACTGTGGGGATGATGGTCGCAACTGGGCTTCACGATAATTTCCACAAGCCCGCCCAGAGCACGATAGCGTTCGGCGGCAATCTTCATATGCAGTTCATAGGGCACCGTCTTGTCGCTATCGCCACAGACACCGATGACAGGAATACCTGCTGCAGCCAGAGGGGCCAGATTATCAATAGGATTACCTTTGAAATCTTTCGCATTCTCTTCGGTCAATCCCCATTCTGCAAGGAAACCTTCCCAGAAACTGCGTTCCCAGTTCTTTGAGAAATAGAGCATATCACACACCGGGGCATCCACATAGATACATGCCACTTTATCAGGGTTCTTTGCTCCCCAGTTGAAGGCAAACAGACCGCCACGGCTGAAACCTTCGAGCGTCACTTTGGAAGACAATCGATAATATCTGCGCATAATATCATAAAAATCAGTACCCAGACGTTGCGCACGGGGACTGCCGTAAAGGTGCGTCAAATCATAATAAGCAACATGGAAACCTTTTTCCAGCAAAGCTTTATCTACCGAGGGGAAAGCTCCGAAAAAAGCGGGACGCCATATCCAGGGACGACCTTCAGCCACTTTACGGGGAACAACGACTGTGGCCTGACGGGCATTGCAAATGAAATCATAGCGGTCGAAACCTTCCCATTGCGACTTCTTGCCGGGGAAGGGCTGGTCTGTAATGATGGCAGGTGCTTCATTGCCGGTCAGTGTACGATAAAGTTCTCCGGCTATCAGGGCAGCACCCGGCTCACTGGGATGAATGCCATCGACATAGTAATCGGGATGGGGTTTCAGCACTGCATAAAGGTCAATTACAGGCAAGTGGCGCTTCTTTGCAACGCTGCGTATCACGGGAATGATGCCATTTGTTATGACACTATCATTAATACCAAAATTGGAATTGACTGCGGGTACAGGCAGGCAAAGATATATCTTGGGTTTTGAAGGTAAATCCTGGAGCATGTCCAGCATCTCTGTCAAATCCTTCTTGAAGTCTTTTCCGTAACGCCAGTTCCAAGGTTTGCTGTCATTAGTGCCTAACTTAATGGTAACAATGTCCGGCTGAAATGCCAGAAGGTCGCGGAACTTTTGCTCGTGCATGTAAGGACGGTCTCCTTTGTTCAGCAGTACGCGACCGCTGATTCCGAAATTACGAACGTCATATCCTTCGCCCAGAAGTTGGGAAAGCAATCCCGGATAGCTGTTTTGAAACTGGTTCTTGATTCCTGAACCGTAAGTGATGCTATTGCCGACACAGGCAATCTTTACAATTTTTCTCTCTTGTGCCACCGCCCACAAGCTGAAGAGGCACAACAAAAGCAAAAGGATGCTTTTTCTTCTCATGGTACTTTGATTTAATTCTATACGTTATAGGGTTTTTAACCGACACAAAGATACATTATTTTAAAATACAGAACCAATTTGTTTCTAAAATGTTATCCAAGCCTGAAATAAACCTAAACCAATAGTAAATGAGAAAATTAATGTTATTTGCAGCCATTGCCGCACTCCTGGCAAGCTGTGCAGATGATAATCCGCCTATGGTGGTGGAGACGGGCGCTTTGATTACTCCAAAGCTTTATGCCACAGTAGAGAACACCAACAATACGCAAAGTCCGCTGACGGGTATTCTGACCATCTCACCGTGTCAGCCCAACAGTGCTATTTATTATGGTAACTATGTGGGCGGGAAACTAACACCGTTATATGGTTATTACAATGTCAAAGACGGAGATTTCTATCAAGATGCTTATAACCGGGAGATTTCACTTCCGGCGGGCACTTACAATATGGTATACTGGGGAACGCCCAAATACGAAACTCCGATATATTCCGACCCAACTGTCGTAGAGCCTGTGTACGTGACAGGCAGTGATATGTCTAAACAAACGTATAGTATGCGGAAAGTATCGGCAGACACAACGTACTATCCAGTCTTTGACCTGGTACATGCCGTGAAACAAACAAACATCGGCAGCGAAAACCTAAGCGCTGAGCTGAACCGGGTCGTGGCCGGCATAAAGGTGATTGTCAAGGACAAGAATAACGGAATCCTCAGTTCCAGCATCGACAGCATGTATGTGCACATAACGGGGATAGCAACTTCACTGAACTTCTATACGGTACAACCCGGCACCGCCACAGGCAGCGTAGCCTTTCCATTAGTGAGGTCGACGGATGGAACACAAATGAGTAATGCAACAGTCATGTTGTTCCCTTCCATCGGAAAGCCGGTATTCAAAATGTTTATCAGGCTAAAAAACGGAACAGTCAAAACGTTCCAGCAAACATTGGAATCTCCGATGACCGCGAACACTAAACTAACCCTGACGCTAACTCTGGGCGACATCTTTTCAGAAGAGTCGTCCGGAAGTTTCACAATTGACAATTGGGAGGAGGAAAGCCAGACTATTGATGTGCCGGTTCTGGACTGATTAAGGAGTAAAAAAGTGATTAGCGTTTAGTGATTAGTGATAAGCAGTACTATCCGTCATCCTGAACGTAGTCGAAGGATCTACTCTCTTGGCATAAGGCTGCGCTATACAGTAGGGGAAGAGATTCTTCGACTACGTTCAGAATGACAGATAGTCCGCAAATCATTTTATCCAAAACCGTTCCAACACGAACGGTTCTACTTTATGAGAATATAGAACGGTGTGCATTCATCTTCTCATAAGGCAATGTGAACCAGAAAGTAGAGCCTTTACCCAACTCCGATTCCACCCCGATCTCGCCTCTCAGTTCCTTGACTATATTCTGCGAGATAGCCAGTCCTAAGCCCGTTCCTTGCTTAAACGAATCGAGCTTCACGAAGCGATTGAATATGGCTTCTATATTCGCAGGCGCTATGCCCGTACCCGTATCGGCTACGAAGAAGCGTATATAACCGTCTTTCGGCAAATCATATCCTATCGTTATGCTTCCGGTAGTGGTAAACTTCATGGCATTACTGATAAAGTTATTCATAACCTGGGTAATTCTGCGCTGGTCAGTATACAATAACAGTTCGGACATCGGAGTAACAGTAAGCAGTTCAACATGCTTATTGGTTAACCTGATTCGGGTCGCCTGTTCTATTTCAGACAGCATCTTGTTGATGTCGATATTGGCATAAACATATTCCAATGTGCCCGCCTCAATTTTAGAGAGGTCCAGAATGTCATTAATGAGTTGCAATAAAAGCTCATTATTCTGTTCAATGATACTGAGATATTCCACCCTTTCCTCTTCCGAAACATCTGTAGCCAATATGCTCGAAAAGCCGACTATGGCATTAAGCGGAGTGCGTATCTCATGACTCATATTAGCCAGAAAAGCAGATTTTATACGATTCGACTCTTCAGCCTCTTCTTTTGCCAGACGCAGTTTGCGTTCCATGATTTTCAAGTCGGTAATCTCCCAAGCTGTATAAACAATCCATTTTCTACCATCGGAGAAAGTGATAAGGTTATTATTCTGAAAAGTGAAACACTCTTCGTTCTTGTTGGTAAAAAAGCGTCTTATGCCCGACTGGGAATTATTCGTTCTCACCAGTTCTTCATCCTCTTTCCTTATCAGTTTGGCGGCTTCGGGCATGACATCAAAGTCTGTTTTTCCGATAGCTTCCTTAGCCGGATATTCAAATAGCTCTTCCGCCTTTTTATTCCAGAAAGTATAACGCATATCATTATCCACGTCTTTCACCTTGGCAGCAATAGGAAGGTTATCAAGAATATTCTCCAACAGATGCAGATGCTTTTCACGCTCCCTTTCACTCAGAGTTTTTATGCGCCTGTTCATAAAGAAGAATAAAATGAAGACGGCTGCACCTCCCAGTACAATTACAACATAAGTCATATTTCTCTGAATGAAGCTGGGCGGAACATCATGAAAAATAGCATCTTGTGGAATATTTTTCAAAGAGCACCCTTTATCAAGCAATGTCTGATAATTAAGATGCGTATCGGGTGTGCCGGCAATAATTGTCTTCGCCTGATAAGTACCGTCATTTTTTAGCGCGCTCTTTATCTCGCTGACAACCGCATTTTCTATTTCAGGGCTACTGATATAATGTCCGCCTACGAATAGCGAACGACTCTCTGTGTACTGGTCGGACAAAGTAAAAACCGGATTTTCAGCAGCATCGGAAATATAAGAGTGCATCCTCTCGTCGGGATAGTACCGTTCGGACAAGCTTTGACTAGATATGTTCACCCACGAACAGTAAATAATACCGGTCTCTTTGCCATATGTACTAATCTCATGAAGCATTTCTTCCGAGTTAGTGTAAGGATAGGTAATAAAGCTTAATTCCAGTTCCGGGAAGTATTGTTGATGAAGTTCTTCAAATTCTTTACGAATCAGGGAACAGACAAACCTGTCATCCGACAATAAAACAATCTTTTTCATTTCGGGAGTAATTTGCTTCATCAGGTGTACGGTCTCCCGAATATAAACAGGTTTGTTTATTGCAGTGATATTATAGCGTTCCTGCATTTCAGGTGTAGTTATAATCTGGTCGGCGGTGATGTCCTTACCACCATAATACTTATTTATATCTTCCGGCAGATGTGAAGCCGAATGACAAATAATGGTAGGCACACCTTTCCAAATAGTATCAAAAAGCGATTGGCACACGTACCATCCCGGAGCACCTATTATTACAACAGCTTTAGGGGGAATCGGATATTTATTCTTCAGATAATCAGTCTTCTGATCCACCTCTTCCTGATTATGAAGATGCCAAACGGTAAGGGCTTCCGAATATACCTTGAATGAATCTTCCTGATTGAATGTTTTTTCTACAGCCTCAAGCAAGTCATAGGCCCATTTCTCACGAAAAGTAGAGGAACTAATAAAAATTATATAGTCCTGATTTTTTGTATCGGCCATCACTCTGGGAGCAAACGAAAGACAAGCGAGAATAGTTATCGCAAGTATTCGGAATGTCAAAGGAGGATACAGAAGTATATTCTGATTTGGCATAGAGATAAAGATTTAAATATAAAACAGCAAAAGCCTCTCAACTAATTGCTGCAAAGTTAGAAAAAAATAAATGCATAAGAAGTTTCAGGTGATAAATTTGCTTTTTACGTTCATCTTTTTGCAATTTATATCCTTTAAAGTACTTATTCTAAGGCAATATCCCTGTCGGAATTTCAATAACCCGGTATGGATACTTCCTACGGACAACCTTTTCTTCCTCCCATTCAAGCTCTTCATACTTTTGTTGGTAAGTTGCAAGTGAATAGCTATTTCTTATCTGGTAAATGGCCTGCATAATATTGCTCACAATAAAAATATAAGCCGCATAAGATGAATTATCACTAATATAATATTTAATGTGATAATCCGGAGTAGCCTGAATCATTTGCCGGATGAAGTTTATAAAATCATTCGATTCAATTTTGATGTTATCAACAAGTATCTCACCTGTTTCCGATATATGCAATTCGGAAACATCTTTTGCCGAATTGAGTTCTTCCTGTAATTCCTGCCATGCGTCAGTATCCGCAAAATATCGTCCGGTAACTAATGGAAACGCCGAATAGGTATAATACCTATCGTCATATTCTCGCATAGGAAGCAGAACAGCATACTGTATCCGGATAACACCCAATTCTGCAAGAGACCTTTTTATTTTGTTTATATAGCCCATTTTTACATTTCGGTGAGCATAAATGACACAAGGGTCATACAATATATCCTCCAGGATATGTTGATTCCAGCAAGCAAAATATTCTTTCAGGCTATCAAATGGTATTTGCTCACTCTGACAGGTTTCGAGTTTCCCCGGATGCTTAATGAAAACAACAGGTTCTCCATCTACAGGATTGTTTTTATCTTCCGCAATCCACAAAGTAGCAATACGTCCGCTCTCGCTGTTCATTCTCTCGGAACGTGCAGCTTCCGGCAATTGCAAATGATAAGAGTAATTTATATTTTTACTAAGAATAATTTGGTTGATAGTTTTATAATCAATCAGATTTATTCGGGATAATCCCAGAGATAAAACAGACAACAAAATGAAGGAAAGCAGCATCCATCTAAAACTTTTTCCATTAAACAGTCGCCTGATATTCATCCAGGAATGGCAAAAAAGCACCACAATAATAAGAATAAGAACATACTGATAACCTGAAAAAGTTCGTATTACATAAATTCCTCCTCCCATCATGGAACCAATAAGCAGCACAAATACATATGCCAACCGCGAAAACCAACTAAGAAAATAAAAATTCATACTCCGTTGGTCATTAATAACGGCCCTCATTTGTGGAGCATATTTTCCTAATTTTCTGAAAGGGACTTCAAACCAATAAGTGAAACAAAGGGACTGTCCCAATATAGTAGCAATACAGGCAAAAACGTAATTTAAAAAGTTCACTGTGGTATCTGACAGTACTAAAACGTCATAGTCATCTGTCATAAAGAAAAGAATACGCAAAGCCTCCCGGCAAACATACAAAAAGGCATAAAAACAAAAAGCAAACAAAAGTCCGATAAGAATGCCCATTATCAACCTGCCACGCGGCACGGCAGGCAAGTTAGCATAGGCATGCAAATATTTATGTTTCAGAGCCATATTGCATAAATTACAGTAACTATATTCTTCGAAGAAAATATCTCTTCATATCAGAAAAATCAGTAACTTTACAAAGTTAGTGATTATCATCTATAATATCCTGATATCACACCAAAATTATTAGCCAATATGAAGAACATGTCTCCCAACAAGAAAGATAGAGTAATATTGATTCCATATATAGAAATTATCATAGGCACAATATTACTAAGTTTAGAAGTTCATGACTACATGACCTTATATTCTATGGATGAGGCAGATAAATTATTCGGTGGTCTTGTTGATTTCTATAAATATAAAGAAAGTACATATAACCAAGCTTTCTTATGGTCAATCCTTATATTTACAGGGATAAGCTATTGGGTTAATAAAAAACTATATTGGATTTTAACACAAACTTTCCTACTTTTAGTTTTACTAAAAGTCCTTTTACCCTTCTATGCTATTTTTATTGAATTGAATCCAATACCATTTTATATCTTTCCAACTTTATATATAATATTGTTCATCTGGATAGAAACAATCTTATGTAAAATAAAGCAGATAGAGTCACCCCCCATAAACTCACAAACAAAGTTATTAGGTATTGCAACAGGACTATTATGCTGTATTGTTTATATCCTGCTTTTATAAAGCAAAAATGTTTCAGCTATGTTTCAGTAGAAATAAAAAACCCTTGCAAATTTTTTATTTACAAGGGTTTATCTTCATCTTTTCGTACCCAGACCCGGTACAAAGCACCGAAATCATAGGAAAACAAAAGAAATCAATCATTTGATTATCAAACGATTTGCATCTTCCTTTATTCTCTGTTTTTGCCATTTTATACCCTTATTTTGTTACTTAGTACACTATTAGTACACTTTGAATTCTCATTTTCTTTTGTACCTTTGCAATATCAGAAAACAAAAGAAAATCAATCACTTAACAGATATTCCCGATTATGTACCCGAATCGGGATGAAACCAGTAAAGTATGGCAAAGATAGAAAATAAAACGAAAGAAAATCCGAAATTGGAGCAAAATAAGCTCTCGGACGGGAGAATAAGCCTCTATTTAGAGTACTATTTAGGTAGAGAGGAAAAGCCTGTTTTGGATGAGAACGGCAATCAAGTATATTACGAAGATGGAAAGATGCAAGGTAAGCCTAAGTTTTCAGTAAAGCATAACAGGCGAAAAGAGAACCTGAATCTATACCTTATAGAAAAACCCCGTACTCCTGCTGATCGGCAACAGAATAAGGAAACATTGGAGCTTGCTATCAAGATACGTGCAGAACGTGAACAGGAATTCAAGGAAAGTATGCTGGGCTATCGGCTAAAGAAAGACCGTACTATCAACTTTCTTGATTACTTCCAGTCTTATATCGATGGCTACACCAAGAAAGACCTGCGTATGATGCAAATTGCATTCAGTCGTTTTAAGGACTTTCTGAAAGAACAGTACCCTCTATATGAGTGTAACATCAAACCCAAATTTATCACTAAGGACATGATAGTTCTGTTTGTAGACTATTTGCAATCCCGTAGCGTTGGTGAGGGAGCAAAAAGCATCTATCAGCGTTTCAAAAAAGTGGTACGCTATGCCATCGAACACGATGTAATACTAAAAGACCCTTGCAAAGAAGTAATTTGCAAGGTAGACGACCAAATGTTACGGAAAGATGTGCTTTCACTGGAAGAGATTCAAGCTCTTATCAACTGCCACTATGAGAATGAGAACCCGATGGTAAGACGTGCCTTTATCTTCTGCCTGTATTGTGGTTTACGCTTCTGTGATGTGAAAGACCTTACTTATAAGAATGTAGACTACTCAAACAAGCTATTGAAGTTTGAGCAGAATAAGACCAAAGGACATTCTTCTGCCAGTGGGGTAGTCATTCCTTTGAATGACGGTTTGCTCTCTATTATTGGTGAACCTCCTGTGGATGGCAACAAAGATGTGCTTATTTTTAATCTGCCATCCTATGAAAGCTGCTGTAAATCAGTGAAGCGTTGGGTGAAAAGAGCCGGAATAGACAAGCACATAAGCTGGCACTGCGCCCGTCACTCATTCGCAGTGAATATCCTTAACAATGGTGCTAATATTAAAACAGTAGCCAGTTTGCTCGGACATAGCGGGCTGAAACATACGGAGAAATACACCCGTGCAGTAGACAAGCTGAAAGAAGAAGCAATTAATAGTCTACCCGAATTAAAACTTTGATAATAAAAATAGTAACTTTGCACAAAGTACCAAAATATGAACTTTGAATCGTTAGTAAATCATATCAGTGCCATTCAGAACACGCTGCAAGCGCAAGCAGCACACTCTGTAAACCTTGCACTAACTTCCCGCAACTGGCTTATGGGCTGTTATATCGTGGAGTTTGAGCAAAACGGTGAAGACCGTGCCGCCTATGGTGAGCAGCTTTTGAAAAAGTTGGAAAAACGACTGAATACCAAAGGATTAAATGAACGTCGATTCCGAGAGTTCAGACGTTTGTATCTTGTTTATCCACAGTTAAAAGAAGAGGTTTTAGGCTATGTTATGTCGGGTTCGGGAATTCGGCACACGCCGTCTGCCGAATTCATCGCACCAATTCGGCACACACCGTCCGCCGAATTGCAATTGACTGATAAACAACGCAATGACTTGACTTTGCCATCTGAAAAGCTTTTTAACAGATTGCCTTATTCACACTTAAAAAGTATCTCTCAAATAGACAATCCAACAAAACGTGCATTTTATGAACTTGAAGCAATTAGAGGATGTTGGTCTTTCAGAGAATTGGAACGTCAGATTGATTCATTGTACTACGAACGTAGTGGCTTATCCAAAAACAAAGAAGCCCTTTCTGCATTGGTACAACAACAGGTAGTTCAACTAAAGCCTGCGGATGTAATAAATACCCCTGTAACATTAGAGTTCTTAGGACTTAATGAACGTGCTTTAGTTACAGAAGACAACTTAGAGCAATCCATCCTTGATAATCTGCAAAACTTTCTTATCGAAATGGGGCACGGCTTTTGCTTTGAAGCACGCCAAAAGCGAATACTAATAGATGAGGATTATTTCTTTGCTGACCTTGTTTTCTATCATCGTATATTGAAATGCCATATTATTGTAGAACTTAAAATAGACAAATTCAAGCATGAATATGCTTCACAGCTAAATATGTATCTCAATTACTACAAAGCAGAAATTATGCAACCTGATGATAATCCTCCTATCGGTATCTTACTTTGTACAGAAAAGGGTGATACATTAGTTAAATATGCAACAGCAGGATTAGATCCTAATATTTTTGTACAGAAGTACATGATAGTACTTCCATCGGAAGAGGAAATTAAAGCATTTATCTCTGAAACGAGATTATAGCAAGAAATAAATGCTAACATTTAAATATGCAATCAAAGATTACACTATCAAACGTTTTTAGTATATTTGTAACTGGTTTTTCAAATCAACAATCATGGAATATAAAGTAGAATACATAGGGATATTCAGTAAATGTCCCTCTTTCTAATAAATTAAGAGAACAGTTTTACTTTACGTGAGCTTTTCTCTTAATTTTTTTTTTGTAAAGTCTCAAGTCTTCTATCTTTTTTATAGAATATTATTTACATGTTCTTATTTTTTCTTCCCAACGGTACATTATGTATATGTCTTTTTAGGGGAAGTTAAAAACCTCTCCTGTTTTCCTCTAATTATTTTAGTCTGATTATGCAGCCGTTCTTTTTCTCTTTTCGACCTTTTCTATCATACATACCGCATTGGCCGTATGTATTCCAAAGAAAATCCAAAGCATTTCCGTTTTCCTGTTTCTAGCTTTTATTCTGGCCAGTGAGTAATGTTGTTTCTGCGTTCCAAAACTTCCTTCCAAGCGGGTAGCTCTTTCACGGCTGAGTTCCGACCGTAAGATCTTCCGAAGTGGCTCATCTTTGGCAGCTCTGCCCTTACGCTTAAAGGAAGTACTTATATGATATT